>JAWXCG010000019.1:0-25380 GCA_034440555.1 Pseudomonadota bacterium | reverse complement strand
TTGCCTGCGATGCCTGGGGGCATCACAGAACCGCAACGAAGGACCCCTCTGGGCGCGCCAACTTCGTTTTGAATCCCGGCAATCAACCCTCCCTGGTGCGCGGCCCCGGCCCGGCCATCCATGGCCTGGCGTCTTCGTTGCTGCGATGCCTGAGGGCATCACAGAAGCGCAACGAAGGACCCTCTGGGCTCGCCAACTTCGTTCGCGCTTGTCGGCCGCTATTCCCGAGCCTGGTAGTAGGGAAGCTCACTGAGGGCGTGCCATGCGCGAGACTGATCCCGGAAGCCGCGGTAGGAGGCCAGTACGCGGCGCGCGAAGCCGTTGTCCCCGGCCAGATCAGTGAGCACGCTTTCGGAGGCATTGCGCAGCGCACTGAGCACGCTGTCGGGCAGGCGTCGAAACTCGACCTGATGTTCGTCGATCAGGGTACGCATGGCGCGTTGGTTTTCGGCTGTGTATTCAGCCAGCAAATCGGCGTTGATGGCACGACAGCATTGCTCGACTATGGCTTGCAAATCCTGTGGTAGCGCGGCGTAGGCATCGCGATTGATCATGCACTCAATGGTCTGGCCTGGCTCCTGCCAACCTGGTGCGTAACAATACTTGGCGACATCGAACAGCCCAAAGGCGAGATCGTTCCAGGGATTCATCCACTCGCAAGCATCAATGATCCCGGCGCGCATGGCGGCGGCAATCTCGACACCAGGGAGATTCACCGCCTGACTTCCGAGCCGGGTCATCACTTCGCCGCCAAGCCCGGGGATGCGCATCTTCAGACCTTTGAGATCGTCGACCGACGTAATCTCGCGGTTGAACCAACCCGCCATCTGCACTCCGGTATTGCCAGCCGGAAACGGAACGAGGTTGAAGCCGGCGTAAAGTTCGCGCCACAGCTCCAAACCGCCACCGTGATATAGCCAGGCGTTCATTTCCTGCGCATTCAGTCCAAACGGTACCGTGCAGAAGAACGGCATCGCCGGATGCTTGTTCTTCCAGAAGTAGGCGGCGCTATGGCCCATCTCGACGCTGCCACGAGACACCGCGTCGAACACCTCGAAGGGCGCTATCAGTTCGTTGCCCGCGAACGTTTCGATGGTCAAACGGCCGCCGCTGGCACGGCCAATCGCATCTGCGAGTTGCTTGGCGCCTGCGGCCAGGCCCGGAAAATTGGCCTGCCATGCGGTAACCAGCTTCCATCGAAACTCGGTAGTTGCCGCTGGTGGATCGGCGGAACATGCCGTCAAAGTGGCGGCGGCCCCGGCGCTAACCAGCAGGTGACGGCGTTTCATGTCGGGGTTCCGTGACGGAATGGCCGAGTTTAGGTGACGGAAGGGGAGTTTGGGCAAGTTAGCGGCTCATGAGTGTGCGCTGGATTGGGTTCTTGACGAAAAAGGCCTCAAGGCGAACGCTCATCCGAGGGTTCAATCGTAAGCACACTCGGCGCGCGTTCAGATTGCGGTGATATTCTGCGACGGCACATTCAATGGGGATGTAGACATGCGTACGAGAGTTGGTCATTACGATGTGGTCTGCGAACTGGGCCGCGGCGGCATGGGTGTGGTCTACAAGGGCTTCGAAGCGGCGCTCAATCGCTATGTGGCGATCAAGACGTTGTCCGAATCGTTGTCCCACGATGAGAGTGTCAAAGAACGCTTCCTGCGCGAAGCGCGTTCCATGGCGCAACTCAACGACGCGCACATCATCCAGATTTATTTTATTGGCGAGGACGAGGGCCAGCCCTATTTCGCCATGGAGTTTGTCGAGGGCGAATCGCTGTCGTCATTCCTCAAGCGCGAAGGCAAGATGACGCCCGAGCAGGCGGCCAAGGTGATTCATCAGACTGCGCTTGGACTGAGCATCGCGCACGACAAGGGTGTGGTCCATCGCGATATCAAGCCTGCCAATCTGATGCTGTCCACGCGTGGCAAGATCAAGATCGCCGACTTTGGCATAGCGTTGGCGCAGCACGATTTCTCCAAGAAACTGACTGCGACGGGTGAGTTTGTCGGCACGCCTGGTTATCTGTCACCCGAAGTCTGTCTGGCCAAGCCGATGGATTTGCGCTCTGACATCTTCTCGCTCGGTATCGTCATGTTTGAGATGCTGACCGGGCGTATGCCGTTCACCGACGAGTCGCCGCTGGGTCTGTTGCTGGAAGTGGTTCGCGCCGAAGTTCCGGACGTGCGCCAGCTCAATGGCGAAGTCGATGCCGAACTTGCCCGCATTCTCACCCGAATGGTGGCTAAAGAGCCGGCCGATCGCTACCAGAGTTGTCATGAGCTGGTCGAGGATTTGCAAGCCCATCCGGCCATCCAGAAGGGCGGCCCGATCACGGCGCGCGCCAAGATCCCGACGGTTGCATCGACGGTGATGGGCAGTCTGCCCACGCCAGCGGCGCTTTCGCGCGCGACGCCGCCACTGCCCTTGTCGAGCATGCCAACGCCAATTCCGGCCGCGCTTTCGCGACCCGATACGCCGGCTACGGCTCAACGCGCACTGCCGCCGCAGCCCGAGCCCGTGTCGGTGCCCGAGACTCCACGCGCTTCGGTGCTGTCGCGTCCGGACCAGCGCCGCAAGAGCTATGCCTTGCCGATAGCTGCGGCAGTAACGCTGGTTGTCCTTGGCGGTGCGGCATTTGCTTTCCGGTCTTATCTGCCGGGTTTCGGCAATGGCTCCGCAGGCGAGACCGCGAGCAGCCAGAGCGTGCAGAGCACACTGGTAGACACCACTGCCAAGACGACACCAAACACCGCGGACACCGCTGCACTAGTGAATGCCGATGCCACGGTCGCGGACGCGGGCGATACGCAGGCCGTCACGTTCACCGGCATCGCCGGAGCCGACGATGAAGAAGGCATGGATGATCCGTCGGCAACGCCTGGACTGCAGGCACTGCATGATCTGGCGCAGAGCCGCAAGGCGGTTGAGCGTGATGGTCGGGGCGACTCGACCGGCACCACAGCGATCGCCCAGGTCGAGCCTGAAACGCGTCGTCCGGGCGAGCGGCTGGCCAATCGCATAGCCGACCGCGCGGCTGTGACTCGCGCCAATCCGCCACCGCAACGGCTGGGTCCACCCAAGGTGATGGTGATTGGTGTCGGTGACCTGGGTATTACCAGCGCTGCCGAGCAGTTGCTCGAGCAACAACTGGAAGAGCGTGGATTTCTGCTCGCCGATGAAGACACCATTCCCGGCATGAACGCGATCCTCGACAGTGGTCGTCCCGACGTCCCCCGCCTGCTCGGCATGCTGGCACGCGCCAACAATATCCGCGCCGTGACGGTGGTCAACGCGCAGGCCACCGGCAGCTCTCAGCTGGAGTTTTACGGTCAGCGTGAGACGGTGTTCAGTGCCAGCCTGTCGGTGAAGACCTTTGACGTGCAATCGCGCAGCGGAATTGGATCTGGCATCAATACCAAGGTCAACTTCACCAACCTCAATGCCGACGAAAAGGCGCGCGAGGCAATTGAAGAAAGTCTGTCGCGATATCTCGGTGCGATGAGCCCTTATCGCGCCGGCGGTGGCGGCGGATGATCTGCCTCCCGTCCGCGCGCCGGACGGGGCTAAACAACCACATGCCGCAATACAACCACAGCCAGCGTCCGCGCTGGCTGTTTAGTTTGTGCATCTGCAGGTATTGTCGGCTGAAACCTTGACCGATCAGGATGGACCCGCATGAGATTCTGGCAGCGCCGGTGCCTGTGTTTTGTCGTGATGGCAATCCTGAGTGCCTGCGCCTCGAATCCCGCCCTGCATCGCGAGGCGCGCGATCTCACCGAGCGGCTTCGTGATCAACAGTTGACCTGTGCTGAGGCCAATGCCTGCGCGGCGCCGTCTCCGTATCAGGATCTGGCAGGCGAGCTGTTGCAGCGATCGGTTGGGCAAGCCAAGCCGCACGCGCTCAATCTGCTGGATAACGGCGAAGAGTCGCTGGCCCTGCGTACCCATCTGATTCGGGCGGCGCGCGAGAGTATCGAGGTGCAGACCTTTATCTTCGCGAACGACGATGTCGGCATCTCCACGTTATCGGAGCTGCTTGCTGCCGCGCGCCGTGGGGTCAAGGTGCGCGTCCTGGTCGATCAGCTGTACTCGATCGACAATCGCGGACTGCTTGCTCAGTTGGCGCGTGCGCACAGCAACTTCGAAATGCGCGTGTTCAATCCGACTTTCGAAGAGGCGGTGACGCAACCGCTCGAGTTCGCCGCCGGCATCATTTGCTGTTTCCTCAAGGTCAATCAACGCGCACACAACAAGCTGCTTCTGATCGATCAGCGCATCGCCATCGTCGGCGGTCGCAACGTCGAAGATCGCTATTTTGATCTGGACCTCGATTACAACTACCGTGACCGGGATTTGTTGCTCGTGGGCGTGGAAGGTCACGTGATGCGCCGCTCGTTCGATGAGTACTGGAACCACCGTCGTTCGCGGCCGTTGGTCGAGCTGAACGATGTCGCACGCAGCATCTTGGCTGCTGGGGAAGAACCGCCGGTCCAGCCAGCGCGGAGCGTGCACCACCCCGAGCAGGTCATGCGTGCCTCACAACGTGCCGATGAAGCTGAGTACATCGCGAACACTTTCTTCGCAAAGCGTTTCGAAGTCGCGCGCGTCGCCTACTTTTCGGATCCGCCGCGCAAGGGCAGAGCGCGCAATCAACTTGAGCGTGTCGATGTCTCGCAGCGCATCGCCAACTTGATTCGCGCAGCCGAGAAAGAAGTGGTGATGCAAACTCCGTACCTGATTCTCTCCGACCCCGGGCGCCAGGCTTTCCTGGAGTTGCGCCGCAATCACCCGGATTTGCGCGTCGTCGTTTCGACCAATTCGCTGGCTGCAACCGACGCATTTCCGGTGTATGCGATCAGTCACAAGCACCGCCGGTTGCATCTGCAGAAGCTCGGCTTCGAGATCTTTGAATACAAACCGTACGTTGGACGCAGCGACGAGGTGTTTCGCGACAATCCAAAGCTCGGCTTGATTGGCTCGGCGCGCGCTGGGGACGCGTCACGCGGTGCCGCTCAAGCGCAAGGGCCCGCGACGCGGCCTGCATGCCAAATCGATTGTGATTGATGGCATGGTCAGCTTGATCGGTTCGCACAATTTCGATCCGCGTTCGCACGGGTTCAACACCGAGAACGGTGTCATCGTATGGGATCAGGCGTTCGCCACGGCGCTGCGCAACAGCATTCTTGCCGACACTGCGCCCAATCAGAGTTGGGTGGTAGCACGCAAACCTGACCTCGGTGTCCTCACCCCGATCAACCAGACGCTGGAAACGGTGAGCTCGAAGCTGCCGTTCCTGGATATCTGGCTGTGGCGCTACGCCACCAGTTACGAGTTGCGCCCCGAGTGCACGCCATTGCGTCCCTCTGATCCGCGCTTCCATCAGTGCTACGTGCGCGTCGGTGATTTTCCCGAAGTCAATATTTCAGCCAAGGGAATCTATACGAGGCTGATTACCGCGTTCGGCGGTGGTCTGGCGCCCATCCTGTAAGTGCCCTGGCAAGCAATTGCCGCGCCGGTATTGCATTGACCTTCAAGGCGGCGCTGCACTAGTCTGCCCGTCTGCCAGCGCGCTCGGACATTTCATACCCGTCCGTAGCGAGTGGGACGCGCCACCGCGGTTGGAACGGCGGCCGCAGCAGGATGGGTATGAAATATTTGAGCTAAAGGATGCGCCATGGGTCTTTCGATCAACATCGAGCTTTCCGACAACGATCTGGATCACTTCGTCGAAGTGCTCAAGCGCGCGCATCAGGCTGCGGGCGCCGTGGATTCGCACAAGATCACCGACGCCGCACGCAAACTCCTGGAGGGTGCATCCGCTGCTAAAGTGCCGGAGTTTATTTCCGAGCGCCTGGCCAAGCTCGAACACCTGATCGATATGGTGCACGATGAAGGCTGGGGTCTGCAGGAAGAGGACAAAAATCGTGTCCTGACCGCGCTTACTTATTTTGCCGATCCGCAGGACGTGATTCCCGACTCGGTGCCGGTTGTAGGGTACCTGGATGACGCGATCATGATCGAGTTGTGCGTGCGCGAACTCAAGCACGAGCTCGAGGCCTACCAGGACTTTTGCGCTTACCGCGTCGAGCAGTCCGCCGCGCACGGCACTGATGTCTCCACGCTGGGTCGCGCCCACTGGATGGATGATCGCCGTCAGGAATTGCAGGATCGGATGCGTCGTCGTCGCGATCGCGACAGTTATGCCGCGGCTTCGAGCGGTGGCGGACTGTTCCGCTTTCGCTAAAGATCGTGCGTTACTGAGCGAACGAAAAAGCGGCCTCCGGGCCGCTTTTTTTTGCAGTGTTGGCAAGATCGACGTGGTGTAAAAGTACAATGGTGTGCTCGCCCACAAGGCAGGACAGGTCCCCATGCTGTTCAATTTAGCGTCGAGACGGTGCTTCGACGAATGTAGGAGGCCTGGTCAGGCCGACCGTTGCGATGGGGATCAACGCGAAGACCGGCGTGGCGGTTGCATCGGTCGCGCCTTCCTGCGCTCCCACATATGCGCATTCGGCGCGCACTTGGCTGTTGGTCGTTACACGAACAGTATTGGGACAGGTCCAGTATCCGTCGCACTGGCCAGCGTTGAAATTGGACAGCGTCTGGGTTTTATCGGGTGCGCGCGGGCAGTGCCTTGCCTGGTCCATTGATGCTGCATTAAATGGGTGGGCGTGCTTGCTTGCTCGTCTGCGCCCGATGAAGCCAGATCGGTCGCGCACGAGCCTTCGACCCAATATTGAGGAGCTCATGCACGTGGCACAGTTCCAGGACCATTTCTCGGCGCATTCCGCCCACTACCGTGAGGCGCGCCCGCTGTACCCGTCGGCGCTTTTCGATGCGTTGGCGGCGCTGACTCCAAAATACGAGGCGGCCTGGGATGCGGGCTGCGGCAATGGTCAGGCCAGTGTCGCGCTGGCTGGGTATTTTGCGCGCGTGCATGCCAGCGACCCGAGCGCGGAGCAGATTGGCAATGCGCAGCCGCACCCTCGCGTGCAATACGAAGTCGCTGCGGCCGAGCGCAGCAGCCTGGATGATGCGAGCGTCGATCTGGTGACCGTGGCACAGGCGCTGCACTGGTTCGATGTTCCTTCGCTTTCATGCCCAAGCCCGGCGAGTATTCAAGCCCGGTGGAATTATCGCCGAATGGTGCTATGCGCACTGCAACGTCGTGGCGGAAGTCGACGCCGTGTGCGCAACACCGTATTCAGACGTATTGGGCGCCTTCTGGCCGCCGGAGCGTGTGCATGTCGAGAACGGCTATGCCCAGCTCGAGTTTCCGTTCGAACGTCTGTCGACGCCCGAGGTGCAGATGTGCGCTGCCTGGGATCTGCACCAATACCTGGCCTATCTGGAGTCCTGGTCGGCCTTGCAGCGGTTCCGTCGCGACCGGGGTAGCGACCCGCTCGCGGTATTGAATTCTGATTTCATGCGTTCCTGGGGTGATCCGTATCAGGCACGCGAAGTGCGTTGGCAGCTGTCTGTGCGGGCCGGGCGCCTGCCGGAGTGAGCGCTTCTCGGTGTTTTTCGCCACCAATTCCCGGCTTTTCAGAGTGTCCGGATCGCGGGACATTTGGCGGACATCCCGCGGCGCTCCGTGCCTGTGGATAAGTGTGTGTATCAATGCTCAGAAAGCCAAGCCAATGGCCCTGCGCAGGGGTACCAATGCGACCCTGCTTCTTGCGTCCAAAAAATTATTATAAGTATATTAATCAATGCTTTATGATACAGTCAGAAGGTGTGACTTGAGCTAAGTCGGCTAAGCCCGGCGGCGCAATCCCTAATTGTGCAGAACTTTCCGCAGTCGCTGGCCCTTTGCGCGAAAGTCAAGACGCGGCTGCACAGTTTTTTTGGCAGATTTTCAGGGTAAATGCCGGGTTGGGCGCGCAAGCCGATCGAGTGTCAGCCTTGCCGCGAAAGACGGCATAAGGTATAAAGCGCGCCCCTTGTGCGCCAAATCTTTGGCCTGGTGGCACCGCGCGGTTGCCGCTGAAGTCGCAGGGTTGTTCCACTTCTCCTGAAACCGCGCAGCTGCCCAGGCAGTTTTGGGGCCGATACCGCCCGGGCTACGGGCGAGATGCGATCCAGAGGTGTTTTATGGCCAATGTCTGCCAAGTTACTGGGAAGGGTCCGCGTTCCGGTAACAATGTGTCTCACGCCAACAACAGGACCAAGCGTCGTTGGCTGCCCAATCTGCACGAGCGCCGTTTCTGGGTGCCGAGCGAAAACCGCTGGATCAAGCTGAAGGTGAGCTGCAATGCGCTGCGCACCATCGACAAGAACGGCATCGAAAGCGTGATCGCGGACCTGCGCGCACGCGGCGAAAAGATCTAAGGAGCACCCGTCATGGCATCCAAGCGCGACAAAATCCGCCTCATCTCGACCGCCGGCACCGGTCATTTTTACACTACCGACAAGAACAAGAAGACCACGCCGGACAAGATGGAAATCAGCAAGTACGATCCGGTTGTGCGTAAGCACGTGCCGTACAAGGAAGCCAAGATCAAGTAATTGATGGCCGTTTTCGCTGAACAAAACCCGCCGTCCGGCGGGTTTTGTTTTTTGAGGTTGGGAACGTTAAGGTCAGGAACGATGCACTGGCCGGTTTTGTGGCAGCGGTTTTGCGGGAGCGGCTTCAGCCGCGAACTTTGGCACTATGCTGCGCTCCGAGCTTCGCGGCTGAAGCCGCTCCCACATCGCCCGACCATGCCTGAACTGCCCGAAGTCGAAACCACCCGTCGCGGCATCGTTCCGCACGTGGTTGGCAGACGTGTCGTCGAAGCGCGGCTGCGCCGTCCCGACCTGCGTTGGCCGATTCCATCTGCCATTCGCAAGATCCTGGTCGGGCAGCGTATCGAGGATGTGCAACGTCGCGCTAAATATCTGCTGTTGCATACGCAGGCCGGATCAGCACTGCTGCATTTGGGTATGTCCGGCAGTCTGCGCGTATTGCCGCAAATCACATTGCCGGGTACGCACGACCACGTTGATCTGGTGATGGACTCTGGCCAGATGCTGCGCTTCAATGATCCCCGCCGATTCGGCTGCCTGCTGTGGCAAGCGCCCGGCGAGACGCATGAATTGTTGCGACATCTTGGACCCGAGCCTCTCGACGACGGATTCGACGGAGACTATCTGTTCGCCCGCAGCCGCGGTCGCAGCGCGGCAGTAAAGAGTTTCCTGATGGACCAGCGCATTGTCGTCGGTGTCGGCAATATTTATGTTGCAGAAGCGCTGTTCGAATCAGGGGTTCGACCCTCGCGTCTTGCCGGTCGCGTGACGCGCGAGCGTTATCACGCGATCGCCGCCGCCATTCGTCGCATCCTGGCCCATGCGATAGAACGCGGTGGCACGACCTTGCGCGATTTCCTTCGGCCCGATGGTGAGCCTGGTTACTTCGAACAGGAGCTTTACGTCTACGGCCGCCATGGCGAAGCTTGCAAGGTTTGCGGCAGCGCGATCAAAGCCACACGCACGCAGCAACGTTCCAGCTTCTATTGCCCAAATTGCCAGCGCTAGTGTGGTGTTGCACCCTAAGCGACACATAAAATCGCGTCCTCGACCCCGTGGCTTCGTTGCGAGTCTTGCCAAGGCCTCCAGCCTTGGCGGCAATTCGCGCCTCGCCACGGGCCGAACCCATCCATTTTATTTGCGCCGCATAGTGTGCAACACCACGCTAGTTGCCGCCCCATAGTTCAGGGTTCCGCTTGCTGCTCCGGTATCTCAACCCGATAACCCTTCTCGCGCAGCGCCGCCAGATAGCCATCGCTGTCGACCAGCTCGCGCATCGGCAGCGCGGCGAAAGTACTCTTGTTCTTGCTGAGCGCGGCTTCTGCCGCCTTCAACCATTCGGCCTTGACGCGCTCGGGCAATGCCGCAAAATCCTCACCTTCGAATGCCGATGCGTCCAGCACCGCGGTTACGCAGGTTCGGACCTGGTCGGTGTACGACAGTTCCTGCAACAAGGCGGTATCCCCTGTTGCCCAGGCGTTGGCGCGATCTTTCATTGTCTCGAGATCACTTTCGAGATGCTGCAGCGTTTTGGCGAAACACTCGACATCATCAAGCGAGGACTTTTTAAACTCCTTGATCATGCCCTTGGGGTCCTTGAGCGTGATTTTCACCAAGGGCACAGTGACTGGAATGTCATGCCGCTTCGCAGTTTTTTTCACCACTTTGGTCACGACACCCGCGTTGCTGAGCCCCGATTTCGCAATGGCTTTTTCGTAGAGATCGTACGCGGCGAAGATCGGTCGCCGCTTTTCCACCGTGCGATTCTGGCCCAGATACTTATGCTTCAGCACCAGCCATCGCGCGTACATAGCCGCAGGCACAACTTCGGCCAGCGATTCCTTTTCCGGATTGTTGCGGGCGCCAAGCATCGAGGGAACCAGCAGCAGGGTGGCGAATATGCCCTTGCCACTTTTCATGGTGACGGAACCGCCCAATAGAACTTCCTGCGATTGGGCGATGACCGCCTCAACTTTGTGCGATTGCCACAGCATGCGCTTGGGCACCGGCGTCAATGTGCCCAGTACCCACATCACATGCTCGCCTTTGTACACCTTCCAGAGTTCAGGGCCAGGCTGCTCACCGCTGACAACGATGGCCTGCAACACGTGTGCGTCGTTGAATGCTGCGGCAACAGCGCTCCCGGTTGTCTGCGGCGTTGACGGGACAGCGAATAAAAGGGTAACGCACATGACCAGAGCGCGGGGGTACATGGGGAGGGGTTGCCGCTGGAAGGGGTGGGCAGACTAGGAGAACCGGTGTAAAGCCCGCGTTAGGGAACCTCTGAACAAGTCCGCAGCCGCGATAGCCCCCTGAGTCAGGGGAAGAAAAACCACAGGTTGACCAGCTCCGCTGTCGAGAGCGGGGGTTTGGCAAGCAATAAGCAGTGTGGCGAAGACGAAGTGGTGACTTATTCAGACCTTCCTTAGTGCGCACGTCCAACCGAAAACCCGGCACGACGCAGGTTCCCGACGAGCGCGCATGGCAATCCCGATACGGGCGCGCGACATTGCAAAAGCATTGAGGTCGGCACGCCACCGCATCCTTCGGTGCTGATCGTTACACGCAGTTGTGTGCGCTACGCGAGGAGCAATACGCGTTGGAAAGCCACATGTTCAGAGGTTGCTTAGAGAATCAGGTCTGCCTGCTTGCTAGCGGTGTAAGACTGCAACCCGAAATGACCGTAGGCATAGGTGTAGCTCGCGTTCTCGCCCGGCACAGTCGAAGAGTGGATGCCGCCGACGGTACAAATGGCGGTCGAACAAACGATTTGATCGGCATAGGACTTGATCGAGTAAGCACGAGTGCCCGGCTTCTTGCCAGCCAAGCCACTGAGCAAGGGGCTGCCGACCGAGAGTCCCCAATAGCCGCAGGTAGATGTCGCCACGTTGAAAGGATAGCTGCCGCAGGACCACAGCCCGCGATAGGCACCGGCGATGCCGACGAAGGCTTCGATGTAAGGCTTCAGCGTCAGTCGCTCGATCTGACGCGCCGCCAGGGTGACACCCATGGAATGTCCGATGACATCGATCTTTCCAGTGCAGGAGGTGGCAATCGCATCGATCATCGCATTCTCGACCGGTATTTCCTCCGCACCACTGTGATCGTTGCAAGCCGCGCAGATCTTGCTGCCCCAGTTCGGACGGAAGATTTGCGCTGCGCTGTAGCCGCGCACCAGCAGCGTGTTGTAGGTGTTGTTGAAGTCGGAGGGCTGGCCGGCGTTGCCGTGCACCAACACTACGTTGTCGACGCAGACGGCCAGCAGCGGCAAAGGAAACAATAGAATTGCGATGAGACCCAACTTGGTTGTGTGCATGATCCCCTCCCAGAGAGTGCAACGGGTCCGCGTCACGTGTGCGGTGCGGTTGGCGGACACTAGCCCTGTCACACGTTGATGCCTAGGTGTACCAAGGTACGACGCGGCGATGATGCACAATGCGGTCAGTCGCCGAGGTCGAGTCTGAAATGCCAGTGTCGAGTCCATATCCACGAATCGAGCGCGTCAGCGAATCACTGCTGATTGTGCGCGTCGGCGCAATCATCGACCTGCAGGTGAACCATGCGGCGCAGGTCATCGCACAGCGAATCCTGCGGGCTGATCTGCGTGGGGTGAATGATGTCGCTCCGGCCTACGCCAGTGTCGCAGTACGTTATCAGCCGCGACTATGGATGGGTCCTCGCCATGATGCATTTGCCGCCATCAGCGACGCCTTGAAGCCGTTCCTGTTCGACATCACCACGGGTGCAGAACCACGGCGTCTGGTCGAGATTCCGGTTTGCTATGGCGGCGCGCATGGTGTCGATCTTGCGGCCGCGGCTGAGACGCTGCGAATGACCGTGGCTGAATGCATCGCGTTGCATGTCGGCGCTGACTATCGGGTCGCGATGCTTGGTTTTGCGCCTGGGTTTCCCTATCTGTTGGGCTTGCCACCACAACTGCAATTGCCGCGGCGCGCGCAGCCACGTCTGCGTGTACCGGCCGGCTCGGTGGCGATTGGCGGCGCGCAGACCGGCATCTATCCATGCGAGTTGCCGGGTGGCTGGCATTTGATCGGGTGCACGCCGCTGCGACTGTTTGATTCCGCAGCACCGCAGCCCTGCCTGCTGGCGCCGGGTGATGGCCTGCGCTTTCGCGCCATTACCCCGGCGCAGTTCGACGTTGCGCAGCGGGCATTGATTGCATGAGTCTGCGCGTCATCAAGCCTGGTTTGCTCAGCACCGTGCAGGACAGCGGTCGCACTGCACAGGCACGGTTTGGTGTAGCACCCAGCGGCGCGATGGATCGCCCCGCACTGCGCCTGGCCAATGCACTGGTCGGCAATACTGCGAATGCTGCTGCACTTGAACTGACCGTGCTTGGACCAGTGCTGCGATTCGAACGCGACTGCGTTGTCGCCCTGACCGGGGCCCCCATCGATGCCCGCATCGACACTACGCTGCTGCCGCTTTGGCGACCTGTGCATGTTCTGGCCGGCGCTACGCTCAAGCTCGCCGGCATGCGCCAAGGTGCGCGCAGCTATTTGGCAATCGCCGGGGGCTTGCGAGCGCAGCACTGGTTGGGCAGTGCCAGCGTCGATTTGAATGCGGGCATCGGCCGCGCATTGCACGCGGGTGAACTACTCGAAATTGCCGTTGCACCTAAACCGCAGTGGATGGAGAAGCCGGGTCTGAGTTGGCCAAACTGGTCGTTGGCACCTGCACACTGGTTCGAAGCGCACCAACGACCGCTGCGGGTGGTACCAGGTGTTCACTTCGATGCGCTCGACGCCGCGGCGCAGAGTGCACTGTACGGCTCCAGCTTTCGTATCGCCGCAGACTCCAATCGAGTCGGATTTCGTTTACAGGGTGCCACACTGGAACTCAGCAAGCCGCTCGAGCTGGTGTCGGAAGCCGTCGATTTCGGCACGATGCAATTGCCGCCAGGTGGTGATCCCATTGTGCTGATGGCGGAGCACCCGACCACCGGCGGCTATCCGCGCATCGCCCAAGTTGCAGCCGTTGATCTACCTTACTTGGCGCAGAGACGGCCGGGCGATGACTTGTATTTCGAGCACATCGATGCGCAGCAGGCAGAGCACTTGTTGATCCGGCAAGAGCAGGCATTGGATGAGCTGATCGTCGAGCTTGGCAGGCGACTTGCTGCCCAAAGTTGAGTGAAGGCGCTTGGACTGGCGTGGCGCTCTTGTGCCGCACTCGCGTATCGCTGACCATTCCACCCTGCATAGGGGTGCACTGATGCAAACTATCGATCTCAACTGCGACCTTGGCGAATCTTTTGGCGCCTGGTCCATGGGTAATGACGAAGCGGTACTCGGCTTCATCAGCTCGGCCAATATTGCCTGCGGTTTCCACGCGGGCGATGCCAACACCATGCTGCGTACGGTGCACGCTGCGGCGGCCAAAGGTGTGGCCATCGGAGCGCATCCATCGTTGCCCGATCTGCAGGGTTTCGGCCGTCGTGAAATGCAGGTCAGTGCTGCCGAAGTTCACGCACTGGTGCTTTATCAAGTGGGCGCACTGGCGGCGTTTGCCCGTGCCGCCGGAACGCAGTTGACGCACGTTAAACCGCACGGCGCGCTTTACAACATGGCAGCGCGAGATGTCGCGCTGGCCGATGCAATTGCAGGTGCGGTCAAAGGATTCGATGCTGGACTAGTGCTGGTGGGACTCGCCGGTAGCGAATTGCCGCGTGCCGGCATGCGCGCGGGCTTGCGCGTAGCGCACGAAGCTTTCGCCGATCGCCGCTATCGCCGTGACGGAAGTCTGGTCTCGCGGCGCGAACCCGACGCGGTGATCCACGATATCGCTGCGGCAGTGAAACAGGCGGTTGCCATTGTTGTCCAAGGCCAGGTGACCGCGCAGGATGGCAGTGTGTTCAAGCTGAAGGCCGACACGATCTGCGTGCATGGCGATCGTCCAGACGCGGCGCAGATTGCTGAGCAACTGCGTGATGCACTGCTGCGCGCTGGGTTTGATATTGCAGCGGCGACTGGGGCATCGGCTTGAACTTTCCAGCGCACGACGACTCCATGGATGGAGGAGTGACGGCCGCGTCGGGAACGGCGGCCGAGAGGGCGACGCGCCCGCAAAGCGGCAGTGTTGTTCACTATGAGAACCGCGGTTACGCACAACTGAGGGCATTGCCATGAACCACTGGCCGCTGATCGGCGTGGGCGTGGTAATGCTCGGATTCGTGCTGCGTCTTAACCCGGTGTTGGTGGTGGTCAGCGCCGGATTGGTCAGCGGGCTTGCAGCCGGCATGTCGATTCCGGATTTGCTGGAACTTCTGGGAACTTCGTTCGTCAGCAATCGCACATTGTTCCTGTTTGTATTGACGCTGCCGGTGATCGGGCTTCTGGAGCATTACGGCCTGCGTGAGCAGGCACAGCGCTTCATCGGCCGCATCCGAAGTCTCGATCTGGCGCGTTTGCTGATCAGCTATCTTGGTATTCGCCAGATACTCAGCATGTTTGGTTTATTGCACGTAGCCGGACACGCGCAGACGGTACGGCCCTTGGTCGCACCCATGAGCGAGGCGGCGGCGGCCAACATGCGCAATGCGCCACTGACAGAAACGGAACGCCAGCAGATACGCGCCATGGCGGCAGCCACCGATAACGTCGGTCTGTTTTTCGGCGAAGACGTGTTCATTGCCTTTGGCGCCGTGTTGTTGATTCATGGCTTCTTCCAGCAAAACGGCATCGAACTGGATCCACTACAGATCGCGATCTGGGCGTTGCCGACGGCGATTGCCGCTTTCGTCATCCATGCGATGCGCATCGCGCGCATGCAGTCCCGGCTGAAAGCGGCGGATCAGGAGCAGCAAGATGCTGCGCCTTGAGTACATTTACTGGCTGATTTCTGCGTTTCTGGCCGTGACTGCGATGATCAATCTGCGCGAGCGTCGCTATGGTATGAGCCTGTTCTGGGCGATTCTGGCGGCGGCATTCCTGTTCGGTCGTCAGGTCATCCAACTCGCGGAGCAGGGACAACGCTTGCCAGCACAATTGATGGGCGTGGGCGTCATTTTGCTCGGCGTCATTGCCAGCATGCGTCCGCACCCGGCGCCTGTGGAGTCGGGCACGCGCGCCGAACGTGAACTGGGCGCGACGCGTCTGGGTGGCCGACTGTTCGCTGCGGCCCTGGTCATTCCGATCGCAACGCTGGTTCTGGTGTTGAGCGCGCCGTATCTAAAACTCGGGTCGCAGCTGCTGATCGATCCAAAACATCCCAGTCTGATTGCGCTGGGCTTGGCCTGCTTGTTGGCGCTGGTCGCTGCCTGGGTCATCACCGGCGCCCGCCCCGCACAAAGCCTGACTGAGGGCCGACGCCTGCTCGATACGTTGGGCTGGGCCGTGTTACTGCCGATGGTTTTGTCCACATTGGGCGGAGTGTTTACCGCGACCGGTGTCGGCGATAGCGTGTCAGTATTGCTTGGCAGCGTCATTGCCACCGACAGTCGCGTTGCCTGTGTGATCGCCTATGGCTTGGGCATGGTGCTGTTCACTGTGGTGATGGGCAATGCCTTTGCCGCATTTCCGGTGATCACCGCCGGCATCGGTCTGCCCTTCCTGGTGATCCAGCACGGCGCCGACCCAGCCATCGTTGGGGCAATGGGTATGCTGACCGGCTACTGCGGCACGCTGCTGACGCCGATGGCGGCCAACTTCAATATCGTGCCCGCGGTACTGCTCGAACTTCCAGATCAGTACGCGGTGATCCGCGCGCAATGGCCCACGGCGATCGCGCTGATGGCCTGCAATTTTCTGTTGATGTACTGGCTGGTATTTCGATGAACCTTTCCAAGGTGTTGCTGACCGCGTTCGAGCCGTTTGCGGGTGAGAGTGTCAACCCGTCACTGGAGATCGCGCTTCGCCTGACCGGCACTATGATCGGCGCCCACCGGGTCGTCTGCCAGGTGCTGCCGGTGGCGTTCAACGAAACGGCGCACACATTGCACCAGGCCTTGTTGGCGGAACGCCCGATGTTGGTGATCGCACTCGGACAGGCCGGCGGGCGCAGCGAGATCTCGCTGGAACGGGTCGCGATCAACCTCATTGATGCGCGTATTGCTGACAATTCTGGCGTTCAACTTGTGGATATTCCGATCGTCGCTGGCGCGCCATCGGCGTATTTTGCAACGCTGCCGGTCAAGGCGATACGCAACGCGTTGCACGCCTGCGGCATTCCGGCGCAGTTGTCGTTCACTGCCGGCAGTTATGTCTGCAATCAGGTGTTCTACCTGCTCATGCACGAGCTCGCATCGCTGCGTTCGGGCGCACGCGGTGGGTTCATCCATGTTCCCTATCTCCCCGCGCAAGCGGCAGCGCATCCGGGCGCGCCGAGCATGGCGCTGGACACGATGGTCGAGGGGATCCACTGTGCCATCGCCTGCGCGCTCCAAACACCTGCGGACATTGGGATTGCGGCGGGAACCACGCATTGAGGCTGGCCGCTCGCTCAAGGAACCTATGAACAAGTCCGGAGCCGCGATAGCCCCTGAGTCAGGGGGCGAAAAACCGCAGGTTGACCAGCTCCGCTGTTGAGAGCGGGGGTTTGGCAAGCAATAAGCAGTGTGGCGAAGACGAAGTGGTAACTTACTCAGACCTTCCTTAAAGATGTACAGGTCAGTCCTCAGCCGGCCAATCTAGTTGGCCCGCGATCACAGTGACGGTGCTGCCGCCGATCCACACTTCACCGTTAGCGTCGATGCGCGCGATCAGCCGTGCATCGCGTCCGAGTTCGCGCCCCTGACTGACGCTGTACCCACGAGCAAGCGGGCCGTCCGGTTCTACCCTATGCAGGTAGGCCGCGATCAGCCCATTGGCTGCGCCTGAAGCTGGGTCTTCGACAATGCCGACTCCGGCCGGAAATGCGCGCACCACGAGGTCGTAATCACGGCCAGCGCTGCGCGCAAAAACGCACAGGCCAAGACTGTCGCTGGCGTCGGCCAGCGCCTTGATGCGATCGTGCGCTGGCTGCCACGCGCGCAGCTCCGCCTCATCGCGCAATTCGGCGAGCCACCAGCGTCGACCGCCTTCGACGAACGCAGGTTGCAGCTGGCCCAATGCAACGCCGGAAAGAGCTGCCTGCAGCAGGACGAGATGCGACGCCTCAACGGCAAGCACGTGCGCCCCTGGAACGCGCACAAACAGATGCTGCGACGGGCCGCTGCGCTCCAGATGCACCGGTAGCAATCCAGCTAGGCACTGCTGCACCAATTTGCCTTCATGTGCCTCGGCAAATCCCGAAGCCAAAGCCACATGCGCACTGCCGATGCTGGGATGCCCGGCAAATGCGATTTCACGTTTTGGCGTGAAGATGCGTAGTCGGTAGCTGGCTCCCGCGTCAACTGGAGGCAAAAGATAGGTCGTCTCGACCAGTTCGGTCCACGCTGCGAACGCCTGCATCTGGGCATCTGACCAATGCTGCGCACCAATCACCACGCCCAACGGGTTACCGCCGCCAGCCCGCGCGGTGAATACATCGACTTGAAAATATTGGGTTGACTGCATCCGGCCAAGGTAACGCGGCGCGAGCAACGTCCGCAATGCCGATCGTATATGACGAAAAGGCATGTCGCGGGCAGCACCGAAAACGTGTCCATGGTTCATTTCCGGAACCTGCGTCGACGTCGCGAAGCCGTTACGATTGGCGGCCTTGAGTCCCGAGTGTTCGGGCGCTGCGGATTCGCCATGCTGCTGATGATCGATAACTACGACAGCTTCACCTACAACCTCGTGCAGTATCTGGGTGAGTTGGGCGAAGATGTGCGCGTGTTTCGCAATGACACCTTGAGCATCGCCGATATCGTGGCCATGCGACCGGACCGCATCGTAATCTCGCCTGGGCCCGGCACGCCCAATGATGCCGGTATCTCGCTGGCGGTGCTTGGGCAGCTCAGCGACACGATGCCGATCTTGGGCGTATGTCTTGGTCATCAAAGTCTCGGCCAGGCATTCGGCGGCAAAGTGATCCGTGCCAAAACGATCATGCATGGCAAGACATCAATGATTCATCACGAAGGGAACGGAGTTTTTCGCGCACTGCCCAATCCTTTTGAGGCGACGCGCTACCACTCTCTGGTAGTCGAGCAATCCTCGCTGCCTGCTTGTCTGGAAGTGACCGCGTGGACCGAGAATGCCGATGGCACGATTGACGAAATCATGGGCCTGCGCCATCGCCAATTCAGCGTCGAAGGCGTGCAGTTCCACCCCGAGTCGATCCTGACGCGCAGCGGCATGGCGCTGCTGCGTAATTTTGTCGCGCCGCTGCCGCGCGCAGCCTGAGCAGCTCGACTATGGGCATCGTTGTCGCGCTGAAAAAACTGGTCGAGCGCAGGGATCTTGATGCGGCCGAGGCCGAAGCAGCGATGCGCCAGATCATGGCGGGAGAAGCGACGCCGGCACAGATCGGCGCATACCTGGTTGCGCTGCGGATGAAAGGCGAGACGTCAACGGAGATCGCAGCCAGCGCCCGTGTGATGCGCGCGCTGGCCGAACCGGTGTCGTTGCCGCGCGAGCATTTGATTGACATCGTAGGTACCGGCGGCGATGGCGCCTCCACATTCAATATCTCAACCGCGGCGAGTTTTGTTGCCGCAGCCGCGGGCGCGCGCGTGGCCAAGCACGGAAATCGCTCGGTGTCGTCCAAATCGGGCAGCGCCGATGTGCTGGAGGTGGCCGGCGTCAATCTCGACATCGCGCCAGCGCAGGTGGCGCAGTGTGTTGAGCGTCTCGGCGTCGGCTTCATGTTCGCGCCACGCCACCACGGCGCGATGAAACATGCAGTTTTGCCGCGACGCGAACTGGGGCTGCGCACCATGTTCAATCTGCTCGGGCCTTTGACCAATCCGGCGCAAGCACCGCGCCAGCTGTTGGGCGTATTTGACCGGCACTGGCTGCGGCCGGTGGCGGAGGTGATGCGTGAACTTGGCAGCGAGCACGTTCTGGTCGTGCACGCCGAAGACGGGTTGGACGAATTCTCGATTGCCGCGCGTAGCTGGGTTGTTGAACTGAATGCCGGCAAGATCACTGAATACAGCGTCCAACCCGAGGACTTCGATCTGCAGCGCAGTGCGCTGACAAGTTTGCGCGTTGACGATGCCATTGAAAGCCTGGCTCTGGTACGCCGTGCGCTGGCCGGCGAGCCTGGCCCAGCCAGTGACATCGTCGCCTTGAATGCTGGCGCCGCTCTGTATGTGGCCGGGATCGCCGATGATATTTCATCCGGAGTGCGCCGCGCGTTCGATGCGATGCGCCTGGGTCATGCTGGCCGCCGTTTCGACGATTTCATTGCGATGACACAATCCTTCGGCCGCTCTGATAGTTAGGTGCCTGTGCCAATGATCTCCAATGCCTTTGCGCGTATGCCAAAACCATCCTACTACGCAGTGATTTTCTCATCGCAACGCCGAGTAATGGCGGACGACGGCTATGATCAAACGGCCGGCCGCATGGCCGAGCTCGCGGCTCTGCAGCCTGGATACCTGGGCGTTGAGTCAGCGCGCGACGCAGAAGGCTTCGGCATAACAGTCTCGTACTGGCGCGACGAAGCCTCGATTCTCGCCTGGCGCAACGAGGTCGAACACACCCAGGCGCGCGAGCGCGGACGCGGCGGCTGGTATCAGCACTACGAACTACGCGTAGCTCGGGTCGAGCGCGCTTACGGTAAACGCCTGGATGCATCAACGTGAGCGATATCCTGCAGCAAATCCTGCGCCGCAAGGCCGAGGAGATTCGTCAGCGATCCGCAATGATCAGCCTGTCGCGCGTGCGCTCCGTCGCCGCCGACGCAGATCCTCCACGCGGATTTGGCGAGGCGATCGAAAAGGCGCTGCAGCAATGTCGGCCGGCGGTGATCGCGGAGGTCAAAAAAGCTTCTCCTAGCCAAGGGGTGATCCGTGCTGACTTCGACCCTTCCGCGATTGCACGCAGCTATGAAGCCGGAGGCGCGGCCTGCTTGTCAGTGCTGACTGACATCGATTTCTTCCAGGGCAGCGACGCCTTCTTGCAGCAGGCGCGCGCTGCGTGTTCGCTGCCTGTGCTACGCAAAGACTTTGTCATCGACGCTTATCAGGTCTACGAGGCGCGCGCGCTCGGAGCCGACTGCATTCTGTTGATCGTGGCAGCGCTCGGCGACCCGCATCTCGCCGAACTTGCCGATCTGGCGTTGGAGCTTGGCATGGACGTGCTGGTCGAGGCACACGATGCCGAGGAGTTGGAACGCGCGCTGCGCACTTCGGCCACATTGATCGGTATCAATAATCGCAATTTGCGTACGTTCGAGACTTCGCTCGAAACTACTTTGAACCTCATGGATCGAGTCGATGCCGACCGGGTCCTGGTCACCGAAAGTGGTATCCATCTCCGTGACGACGTGCAGCGCATGCGCGCCGCAGGCGTGCATGCTTTTCTGGTTGGCGAAGCATTCATGCGCGCGCCCGAGCCAGGGGTAGCATTGCGCGAGCTGTTTGCCTGAGCGAGCTTGGGCGCGAATTATCTGCGCGTCTGCTCAGGCCTCGCAGAGATTCTTGACGAAGCGCAGCGAGCTTTGCGAATAGCCGCTGGCGGCATAGAAGCGATGCGCATCGGTGCGTTGCGCTGCGGTTGTCAGCTCGATGCGTATCGCGCCTTCGCGGCGCGCAATCCCTTCGGCGAATCGCAACAGATCACGACCGACCTGCTGCTTGCGAAAATTCTCGTCCACTACCAAGGCAGTGATGCGGCAGGTCTCCCTGCCCAGCGGTAGATAGAACATGAAGTCCAGGCTGATCATTCCGATCACCTGTTCTTTCTGCTCGGCAACGATCAGCGATTGGCGCGGACTGGCGTTGACACGGCGAATGCGTCTCTCGGCATCGGCTTCGTCGCAGGGATAGCCAAGCGATTCCAGCAATCGCTGCACCGCAATAGCATCGTGCAGCTTGGCATCGCGCATCCGCCAGCTGGTTGTCTTGCCGCCAGGGGTTACGGGAACAGAAGACCCCATTCAGCGTGTACCGAAGACAACAATGGTCTTGCCGGCGACGGCAATCTTGCTGGACTCTTCCAGCTGTTTCAGGACGCGTCCGGCCATTTCGCGAGAGCAGCCGACAATGCGCGACAATTCCTGACGCGAAACACGAATCTGTGTGCCCCTTGGATGGGACAGCGCGTCGGGTTCGCTGCACAGGTCCAGCAAGGTACGTGAAATGCGGCCGGTAACATCCATGAAGGCCAGGCGGCTGACCTTGCGACTGGTGTGCAGCAGGCGCTTGGTGAGCTGTTGCCCGATCGCGAACAGGATGCGTGGGCAGTCATCGCGCATGCTCGATTCAAACAGACTCAGCAATCGGTCATAACTTATCTCGGCGAGCTCGCAGCTCGATCGGGTGCGCATCAGTACTTCGCGGCGCGGGGTTTCCACATAAAGGCCGAGTTCGCCAATGAATTCGCCCTTGTTGATGTAGGCCAGGATCAGCTCGCGGCCATCATCATCTTCGGCCACCACGCTGAGCGAACCGTCGACCACGAAATACAGAACGTCGGCACGATCGCCCGGCATGAAGATGGCTGTGCGCGACGGGCAGCGGCGTCGGTGGCAATGTTGCAGGAAGCGATCAAGGGTGGCGCCCTCGAAGGCAAGAGACTTCGGCGTGATGCTCTTGGGCACCGCTTCCGAGAGTGGACTAAGGCGTTCCGACAAGTCTTTGCGCATGTGAAGCCTCAATTGGGTCGATCCGTTGCAGTGTTATAGGACGCTATCGCCGGCTTTTCAAACATTGTGACATCCCCGGCGAGCCGCTGGCGGCTTCCAACACGCGGCAATGACGCCGGTTTTGATCGCTTGGCTGCGATCGATTTGCTGTCAGAAGAACGCCCAAAGCATCAGTTGTCACGTTCCCCAGCCAAACTGCGACTTACCCCCGTCCACGAATTGCCGCATAATCCGCGCCCTGTCAACTCTTCGCAACGAGGCCCCCGACGTGGTCAAGCCGCTTCCCCGACTCAAGCTCCAGGGCTTCAACAACCTGACCAAAGCGCTCAGCTTCAATATTTACGACGTCTGCTATGCGGTTACTCCAGAGCAGCGCGAACGATACATCGACTACATTGATGAAGCGTATAACGCTGAGCGCCTTACCAAGATTCTGACCGATGTGGCTGACATCATCGGCGCCAACATCTTGAATGTTGCGCGGCAAGACTACGATCCACAGGGCGCCTCGGTCACTATTTTGATCTCGGAACAGCCGATCATTGACAAGAAAGCCGCGGGCAAAGACATTCTGTCGGATGCGGTCGTAGCGCACCTCGACAAGAGCCACATCACGGTACACACCTACCCGGAGAGCCATCCGCACACTGGGATCTCCACGTTTCGGGCGGACATCGACGTCGCCACCTGCGGGGTGATTTCGCCGTTGAAGGCGTTGAACTATCTAATCGATAGTTTTGAGTCGGACATTGTCGTGATGGACTATCGAGTGCGCGGATTCACCCGCGACGTGCGAGGCAAGAAACACTACATCGACCACCGCATCAACTCGATTCAAGACTATCTGGCCAAGCACTTCCGCCAGAAGTACGAAATGTTTGATGTAAACGTATATCAAGAGAACATGTTTCACACCAAGATGCACGTGAAGGAATTTGATCTCGATACCTATCTGTTCGAGGCCCAGGCCAGTGATCTGAGCTTCAAGGAGCGCAAATCGATCGAGGCTATGGTCAAGCGCGAAGTGGAAGAGCTCTTCCATGGTCGCAATCTGAATTGATGCAGCGTTCCTGTCGTGTGGGCTGCGCCGCTGGTAGACCGGTGGTGCGGCTCAAATGCGATAGGCAATTGCTTTCATCACGCCCGAACTCAGTGCCATCAGTCGCTTGATGGCGATGGGCAGATCCACACCACCAGATTGAAGCGCGGCGTCGCCGTGTTCTCCTTCCTCACGCTGCATGGTTTGCAGAATCGCGCGGCTGCGCAAATCCTCCTCGGGCAGGCGCTGCAGGTGTTCGCCCAGGTGCGCTTCGACCTGGCGTTCGGTCTCGACAACAAAACCCAGGCTGACCCGGTCGCCAAATAGCGCTGCGCCTGCACCAATGACAAAACTCCCGGCGTACCAAAGCGGGTTGAACAGGCTCGGGCGTGCCGCGAGCTCATCCAACCGCAGCTGGCACCAATTGAGGTGATCCAACTCTTCGCTGGCTGCATGCAGCAGGTGTTCTCGCGTCTGGGCGTTACGCGCCACTGCGGCCTGTCCAAGGTACAGGGCCTGTGCACAGACCTCGCCGGTATGGTTCACACGCATCATGCCGGCCACGTCAATCCGTTCGGGCGTGTTGAGCGCACAGTCTTCGACCCCGCTCGCGGGCGTGGGTCGGCCGTTGAGTGGCTTCTCGTCCCTGCTAGCCCCGAGCAACGCGGACTCGGCCAGTGCAAGCCAACGATCTGAGATCCCCGTTCGACGCAAGCTCACGCGCTATCACTCCAGATGTTCATTGAGCCAGATGCCCATAGAGGAATTCTAATGGGTGTTGAACGGGTACCGAGCACCCGTTTGCAATCTGCAAGCGACATCCGATGTTCGCGCTCAAAACCAGCTGGGCACCGCTTTGCGCAAGATCGTCGAGAACCGGTTGTCGAAGTTGTTCAGCGGTCTTCGCATGGTCGAGAAAGTACGTTCCGGCGCCGCCACAACAACGACCACGATGGGGGAGTGTGACCAGCTTCAGATCTGGCACCAGGCGCAGAAGCTCTTGAGTTGCCTGCACGGAAGATGGGGACATTCTCTGCGTGCACGGTAGGTGTAAAGCAACGGTTCGCCGGTCGCCGTGGAATCGCAGATTCGCTCGATGCGACCAGAGCATCTCCATCGGGTCGCGATACGGAGCAATATCTCCGGTCAGCTCGACGCAGTGGGCGGCGCAGCCGGTCGCAATGCCGGTGCAATATTGCGCATTGGTGCTGATCAGGCTGTTCCGCAGCGAGTCACCCAGACTTGCCGCGCGTTGCAAGTCGCCGGAATGGCGCGCGAGTGCGCCACAGCACTGGGGGGGTAAGCACTGGACATTCAGCCCGCAGTGCCGGAACAGTTTCTCGGCGGCGCCCAGCGCCTCAACATCGAGAGAGCCGCCGGTGCAACCACTCATCAATGCAACGTGTTCGGCTGACCTTGAGATCGGATTGCGCTGGTTGCTCGGCTGGTCGCGATCACGCGTACCAGTATCTGATTTCAATCGGGCGCGTCGAAAGGGGGAGTACAACAAGCGCGCAATCGGCATGATCATGCGCAGCAGCCGCGGATGTTCCAGCAATCGCCTTGCGGCCCAACGTCTGAGTGATTCGCGCTGGGACGCCCCGATGCGCTCACGTACACCGGCAATCAGCTCCTGATAAGGAACACGTGACGGGCAGACGGATTCGCACGCGCCACAGGCAAGGCAGGTGCTCAAATGCGCGCGCGAACTTGAATCAATGCTGGCGTCGTTCAACAGTGAGTGGGCGATGGCAATACGACCCCGTGGTGACTCTGATTCGGTTTTGCGCAGCTGATAAGTGGGACAGACAGGAAGGCATAGGCCGCACCTCACGCATTGCTCGGCGATCGCGCGCATCCGCGACGTCGAGATGTTCGGGTGATTGATTTTTGCAGGCATGCGCGCAGTCTAAGTGGGGATGAAGGCGCGCGTGCGCCGCGGAGATACAGGCGCGCTCCAAGCGGGAAAAAATCGCGCGCCATCGTGGGCAGCTGACCCGCGACATTCGACGATCAGAATTGTTACAACACTCGGTGTTGACGGTCCGAAAAAGTCATGTATAGTGCGCGGCTCGCTGAGGCCAAAGGGTCTCGGGCCTGGAACGAAATGTTCTGGGTGGTGCAGGATCTTTGAC
>JAWXCG010000018.1:0-16520 GCA_034440555.1 Pseudomonadota bacterium | reverse complement strand
GCGATTGCGCAGGAGTTATGACACGCTGGCAGCAGCGGCACGCCAGTCACAGGCCCCGATCGTGCGCTGGTTGCGCCAGCAAGGCGTGGCCTTTCGCGCGTTCACCGTGGTCAATGCGATCTCGGCGGAACTGACATCTACGCAGTTGCGTGCATTGGCGGCGCGCGCAGACGTGCGCTATCTCGCCGATGATCCGGTGGTGCGCAACAAGCTGCCTGGCTCCGATGGGAGCAGGGACGCTGCGCCCAAAGATGCCTGCAACAACTTGCCGGGTGTTCCCTGGGGCATCGAGCGCGTTAACGCCGACGACGTGTGGGCACTCGGCGCTCGCGGCCAGGGGATCGTCGTCGCTGGCCAAGACACCGGCTACGATTTCGATCATCCGTCGCTGATCGCGCAATATCGGGGCAATGGCGCGCCGCCCGACCACAATTACAACTGGCATGATGCGATTCATGCGTTCATTAACGGAGGCAACGCGTGCGGATTGAACGTGGTTTCCCCTTGCGATGACAGCAACCATGGCACCCATACCATGGGCACCATGGTTGGCGAGAATGATGCAACCGGCTTTACCGTTGGCGTCGCACCCGATGCGCAGTGGATCGGCTGCCGCAACATGGAAGAGGGTGATGGCACGCCGTCGACCTACCTCGAATGTTTCGACTGGTTTCTCGCGCCGACTGATTTATCTGGCAGCAACCCGGATCCGTCCAAGGCGCCGCATGTCATCAACAATTCGTGGGGATGTCCGACCTCTGAGGGATGTACGTCGGCCAACTGGTCGCAGATGAATACCGCAGTCAACAATCTCACCGCGGCAGGGGTTCTGGTTGTGGCATCGGCAGGCAACGCGATGGGCGCCACATGTAGTTCGATTGCTGCGCCGGCAGCCATGTACGCAAATTCACTGACAGTCGCCTGGACCAGTAACACTCCGGGCAATTCACTTCATACCAGCAGTATGCGCGGGCCAGTGACAGCGGACGGCAGCAATCGCATGAAGCCAGATATCTCTGCACCGGGTAGCGGGGTATGTTCAACGGTTCCTGGCACAGGCTTCGGTACGTTGTCGGGAACGAGCATGGCCGGGCCCCATGTTGCCGGTGTTGCAGCGTTGCTGATGAGCGCGTTTCCGACCTTGAAGAACGATCCGCCCGCGGTGCGCGACGTGATGCTGCAAAGCGCGCTGCCGCTGCCGCAAGCCGGCTCATGCGGTGGCTTTGCCGGCTCCGATCGGCCGAATCCGTTCACCGGCTGGGGCCTGGTCGATGCGCTGGCGGCGTACCAGCGTGTGCAGGCTGCGATGTATTTGTTCGGCGATGGATTTGAGTGAGTGATGCGAAAATGAAAGCGGCTGAGGGCGGAACCGTGGACGATCGTTTTGTCGTTGCGATTTCCTCGCGCGCGCTGTTCGATCTGCAGGAAAGCCATCGTCTGTTTGAGAGCGATGGCATCGATGCCTATCGCCGCTTTCAGATGGCACGTGAAGACGACTTGCTGGAGCCGGGCATTGCATTCCATCTGGTGCAGAAGTTGTTGCGTCTGAATGGACGCAGCGAGCGCGCGCCGCGTATCGAGGTGATCCTGCTGTCGCGCAATTCGTCCGACACCGGGCTGCGCATTTTCAATTCGATCGAGCACTATGGTCTCGACATCGTGCGCGCCGCCTTCACCAATGGCTCACCGACCTGGCCCTATGTGCAGCCATTCGGTGCCGACCTGTTTCTGTCCAGCAACGCCGAGGATGTGCAGAATGCACTGAATGCGGGTATTGCTGCGGCCACAATCCTGCCCGGCAAAGCGGCTGCATCAACGCACGATCAGCTGCGCATTGCCTTTGATGGTGATGCAGTGTTGTTTTCGGACGAGTCCGAGCGCATCAGCCGCGAGCACGGTTTGGAGGCGTTCAGTCGCAACGAAGCCGAGCAAGCGCAGGTACCGTTGTCCGGCGGCCCGTTTCGCGGCTTTCTCGATGCCTTGCAAAGGCTGCAGGCAGCATTTCCGATCGAGGATTCGCCAATCCGTACTGCTTTGGTAACGGCGCGTTCGGCGCCGGCGCACAAGCGCGTAATCCTGACCCTGCGTGAATGGGGCGTGCGCGTGGACGAGGCCTTGTTTCTGGGTGGGCGCAGCAAGGGGCCGTTTCTGCAGGCTTTCGGCGCCGATATCTTTTTTGACGATCAGCAGCACAATTGCGATTCCGCGCGCGATCACGTGGCAACCGGCCATGTGCCACACGGTGTGGCAAATAGCTGACACCCGGTTTAACCGCAAGCGGCGGCTCATCGCGGGGTTACGCCCGGTGCAGGCGAGCACTACAATTCCGGATCTTTACAGCCCGATCTGGTATTTGCCATGGCACTCAATCCCTACGACCTTTTCGACATCCGCTCCCTGCTCAGCGAAGAGGAGTGTGCGGTGCAGGATGCGGTCGCACGCTTCACCGATGAACGCGTCATTCCAATCATCGGCGACTGTTTCGAGAAGGGCGAGTTTCCGCATCACCTGATTCCGGAAATGGCTGCGATGGGGCTGCTCGGCTCCAGTCTGCCTACCGAATACGGTTGCGCCGGCATGAATGCGGTCAGCTATGGGTTGATCTGCCAGGAGCTTGAGCGCGGTGACTCGGGCATTCGCAGCTTCGCCTCAGTGCAAAGTTCGTTGTGCATGTATCCGATCTTCGCTTATGGCACCGAAGAGCAGCGACGCCGCTGGTTGCCCGATATGGCAGCGGGCAAAGTCATCGGCTGTTTTGGACTGACCGAGCCGCATGGCGGCTCCGACCCGGTAAACATGAAAACGCATGCCAAGCGCGACGGCAGCGACTGGTTGATCAACGGCGCCAAGATGTGGATCACCAATGGCAATCTCGCCGACATCGCCATCGTCTGGGCGATGACCGACGATGGCATCAACGGATTCATCGTGGAGAAAGGCATGCCGGGGTTCGCCGCCCAGGAAGTGCACAAGAAAATGAGTCTGCGCGCCTCGGTCACCTCGGCGCTGTTCCTGGACAATGTGCGAGTACCCGAATCCAGTCGCTTGCCCAACGTCAAAGGCCTGAAAGGACCGCTCGGCTGCCTGACCCAGGCGCGCTATGGCATCACCTGGGGACCGATCGGCGCGGCCATTGCCTGTCTGCAAGAAGCCGTGGACTATTCCAAATCGCGCATTCTGTTCGGTAAGCCCATTGCCGCAACGCAGGCAGTGCAGTTGAAGCTTGCCGACATGAGCCGGCGCATCACATTGGCACAGCTGCTGTCGCTGCAGCTCGGGCGCTTGAAGGATGCCGGCAACATGCAACCGACCCAGGTTTCGTTGGCCAAGTGGAACAATGTGCGCATGGCCCTGGACATCGCCCGCGAGGCGCGCGATATCCTCGGTGCAGCTGGCATCACCACCGAGTACTGTCCGATTCGGCACGCATTGAATCTCGAATCAGTGATCACCTACGAAGGCACCGAGACCGTGCACCAACTGGTGGTTGGTCGCGAGCTGACCGGCATCAACGCGTTCTAATCGCTCCATCCACTTCGCACCAGCAGCTCGCCGCAATCAGTTCGTGCAAAGCTCGTCGATCAGCAGGTT
Source organism: Pseudomonadota bacterium (assembly GCA_034440555.1). GTDB lineage: Bacteria > Pseudomonadota > Gammaproteobacteria > Xanthomonadales > Ahniellaceae > 0-14-3-00-62-12. The sequence goes on along the minus strand of JAWXCG010000018.1, from coordinate 12,929 downwards.
TTGTTGGGTATCTGGCGTTTTGAGGAGTAGGGAATGCGTCCGCAAATTTTGCTTCTGGTCGGCGCTGCTGCCCTGTTTGTCGTTGGCGGTTTTTTATTGATGCGCGGCTCGCAACGTGACGACGTGCAAGACGTGCGCACTGCGCGCATCGCTGATGACACCGGCAAGCTGGCCAAGTCCACCGCGGTTGTCGCCGAAGCAACCAAGCAACTCAGTGGTGCCGTGCGCCAGAGTGATGAACGCATCGACCAACTGGAGAGCGAAACCTCTGACCTCAGAGATCGAGTCGAGACGGTGGAGGAGCACATCGTCACGCGTCAGTCTGCCATCGCTGGGTCCTTCATCGCCTCTGATTTTGCCAGGGTAGGTTCCGCCAAGGTCGCAATCTCGGAGGCTTTCATGACCAACGGGGTGGCACCAAACTCCAATGCCGAAGCCGGCTTGCCGGTGCCCGCGGATCTGCGCGGACAAAGTCTTCGTGAAATGCATGTGCGCTACGGTGGCAAGATCGAGATGATCTATGACCAGCGCAGTGGCGTGGATGGCGGCGTCATCAGCCTGATACCCGACCTTGAATTGGCGATGCGCAGCGGCATGATCAATTGGCGCTGTGAGACATCGGACTATCCCGACATCAGTAAATTCATGCCGGGTTGCCAGTACGTGGGCAAACTCTGAAGCTGCACTATGTACACCGTCTATGGCATGAAGGCATCTGGCAACTGCTACAAGATCGAGTTGCTGCTTGAGCAACTGGGTTTGTCCTACCGCTGGATCGAAGTGAACAGCGCCGCCGGCGAAACGCGCAACGCTGAGTTTCTGGCAATGAATGCCAACGGCAAAGTGCCGCTGTTGCAGTTGCCGACCGGCGAGTTTCTTGCCGAGTCCAATGCCATGCTGTTCTATCTTGCCGAAGGCAGCGACCTGCTGCCGCGCGATCGCCTTGAGCGCGCACGCGCTTTGCAATGGATGTTTTTTGAGCAGTACAGCCACGAACCCTACATCGCTGTCGCGCGCTTCATCGCCGGCTGGCTGCCGGCCGATCATCCGCGCCAGCAGGAACTGCCGCGCCTTCGCGAGCGCGGTTATGCTGCGCTGGAGGTGATGGAAAAGCACCTCGATTCGCGCGAATACCTGGTCGATTCCGCTTACGGCGTTGCCGACATCGCGCTGTTCGCTTACACCCACACAGCAACGGCCGGCGGATTCGACCTGCAGCGTTTCCCAAACATCGTCGCCTGGTTGCAGCGCGTGCGCGCAACGCCGCGATTTGTCGCGCAGACTGTTGTCACTCAATCCCATTGATTCGCCCGAGAAGCCCATGTCCCACGTCACGCCTGACGTCACCAAGCCTGAAGTTGCCAATTCCGAAGTCGCCCAACCGGTTATTTCCGCCCGCGCCAAGAACGTCAATCGGGCTCAGGTCTGTGACGAGAACTTCATCGAGTTCGTGCGTGGCTACAACGGTGGCGTCTCGGCCAAGCCCGGCGCCGATGCCCCGGTGTTGCCTGGCAGTGTGTGCACCGCCACCGATTTTCTCGCACTGTTCGAATCGCAGCTGATCAGTCGTCACCTTGATCTGATGGCGCGCGTGCTGCGCTTGCAAAACAAGGTGTACTACACGATCGGCAGTTCCGGGCACGAAGGCAATGCCATGGTGGCGCGATTGACGCGACATACCGATCCGGCATTCCTGCACTATCGAAGCGGCGGGTTCATGGCCGAGCGTTTTCGCAAGCTGCCGAACATGGATCCGATCACGGACTCGGCGCTTTCCTTTGCCGCGAGCCAGGATGATCCAATCTCGGGTGGCCGTCACAAGGTCTGGGGTTCCAAACCATTGTGGGTGCTACCGCAAACCTCGACCATCGCCTCCCATCTGCCCAAGGCACTGGGTACCGCGCTGGCCATCGAGCATGGACGCCGCATCGGCCACACGCTGCCCATACCCGCGGACAGCATTGCAATCTGTTCGTTCGGCGATGCTTCGGCCAATCACGCCACTGCACAGACCGCATTCAATGCGGCGCAGTGGAGCGATTATCAAAAGCTGCCGACGCCGGTGCTATTTGTCTGCGAGGACAACGGCATCGGCATCTCGGTCAAAACGCCCAGTGGCTGGATCGCCAATTCATTCCAGCATCGACCCAATCTGGCCTACTTCTTTGCCGATGGACTGGACCTTGCGTCGGGTTACGAGCAGGTCGCACGCGCCGTGATGCATTGTCGAACCGCGCGCCAACCCACTTTCCTGCACCTGAAAACCACGCGCATCATGGGCCACGCTGGAACCGACTTCGAGGTCGAGTATCGCGCGATCGAAGAGCTGCTCGCGGTCGAAGCCAGTGACCCGCTGCTACGTTCGGCGCAGATCGCGCTGGCCTCGGGCCTGTTCACTTCGGATCAACTGCTGGCGCTTTACGAGTCCACCCGCAAGAAGTGCATGGACGCTGCCGAGCGTGCCGACAAAACGCCGAAAATCCTGAGCAAGGAAGAGGTGATGCGGCCGCTCGCTCCGTTCTCAGCGGAAAAGGTCCAAGCCGAGGCGACCCGCGCCGACTATGCCGAAAAGCGCCTGGCAGTCTTTGGCAGTGAAAAACAGCTGCCAGAAAATCAGCCGCCGCGGCATCTGGCGATCCAGATCAACAATGCGTTGCACGACATTTTCTGCAAGTACCCCGAGACACTGCTGTTCGGCGAGGATGTCGCCCAAAAAGGTGGCGTGTACACCGTGACCAAGGGTCTGTACAAGGCCTTCAAGGGCACGCGCGTGTTCAATACGTTGCTCGATGAAACCACGATTCTTGGGCTGGCGCAGGGCTATGCCAACATGGGCATGCTGCCGATTCCAGAGATCCAGTACCTCGCCTACTACCACAATGCCTGCGATCAGATTCGCGGCGAAGCCTGTTCGCTGCAGTTTTTCTCGAACGGTCAGTACGCCAATCCCATGGTCGTGCGCATGGCTGGCTTGGGCTATCAGCGCGGCTTTGGTGGTCATTTTCACAATGACAATTCAATTGCGGCGCTGCGCGACATTCCGGGCCTGACCATCGCCTGTCCCAGTCGCGGTGACGATGCGGTCGGCATGCTGCGCACCCTGGTCGCGATGTCCAAAGTGAACGGGCGCGTCGGCATTTTTCTGGAGCCGATCGCGCTGTACATGACCAAGGACCTGTATGCGGCCGGAGACGGTGGCTGGTTGACGCCCTATCCCGCGCCGGACCAGGCAGTGGCCTATGGTGAAGAACGCGTGTATGCAGCAGACGCGACCGATCTGCTGGTGATCACCTTCGGCAATGGTGTTCCGATGGCGCTGCGGGCGGCAAAAACGGTTGCAGAGCGCACCGGCAAGCAGACGCGCGTAGTGGATTTGCGTTGGTTGCAACCGTTGAATGCGGCCGCCATTGTTCGCCATGCCGCGGCCTGTGAGCGCATCCTGGTGCTCGATGAAGGGCGTCGTAGCGCCGGCATCGGTGAAGGCGTGATGACGGCACTGATCGAGGGCGGGCAGGGCGGCAAGCAGATCCGACGCATCGTCGGTGATGACACTTATACGCCGCTGGCTGCCGCAGCCAACCTGATCCTGCCCACCGACCAGACCGTTGCCGAGGCTTTGCTGGCGCTCGCCCGCCAGGCGCAACTCGGCATGTTTGCTCCGCCGCTGTAACTCGGGGATTGCTCCGCTGCACTTGCTTTTCATGGCCGCAAAAGCCAAATCAGCGGAGCAAGCCCCGCTCCACAAGAGTGCCGGGTCCGCAACTTGCTCAACAAGAATGCTGGAGCCGTTCCGCAGATTCGCCTATCATGCCCCAGCCATGTCAGAAACCCGCGCACTTACCATTTTATTTGCCGACGTCAGCGGCAGCACCAAGCTGTTTGAGCTGCGCGGTGACGTGGAGGCTCGGCGCATCATTTCCGGCGTGCTCGACGCTCTGACAGAAATCACCGGGCGTCACGCGGGTCGTGTCATCAAGACCATCGGTGATGAAGTGATGTGCACGTTTCCTGGTGCGCTCAACGGCGTGCTGGCCGCGATCGATATGCAAAAACGCATGGCGCACGATCCGGTGTTCGTGAAGGACAACCTCGCCATCCGTGTTGGACTGCATCATGGTGACGCGCTGGTCGAAGACAACGACGTGTTCGGTGACGCTGTCAACACCGCCGCGCGCATGGGCTCATCTTCCAAACGCGAACAGATCGTGACCACCGTCGCCACCATTCGCGGTATGACCAATCTCGGCTCGATCAAGACGCGCTCGCTGGGTGCGGTCCGCGTCAGCGGCAAGATCGAACCGATCGAGATTGTCGACGTGATCTGGCAAGAGGATTTGTCCAACGTCACCACCGTGCAACGCGCCATCCGCCTGGACGACCTGCAGGCCGCAGGCGGCGCCCGGCTCACCATCCGCTTCAAAGGCCTGGTGATTGAATTGAGCCCCTCGTCGCAGCCCTTTACGCTGGGGCGCGATGCGACCTCAAGTATGGTGGTCGACAACGAATGGGTATCGCGTAACCACGCTACCATCGAATACAAGCGTGGCTATTTCATGATCGCCGATCGCAGCACCAACGGCACCTTCGTCAAGTCCGGCGAAGACGATGAACTGCGTTTGCATCGCGATGAAGTACACCTGCGCAAAGCAGGCACCGTCAGCCTGGGCCAGTCGGTCGCCGTCAATACCGACAACATCCTCTACTTCCAGTGCACGCCCTGATCCGATCCGACGCATCCGCGCCGCATCCGCTTCAAGGACCCTGAGTCCGGCAACAAGTTGGTGTTCCACACCAACAACTTCGTCTTGCCCACAGCCATCATCGGCGCGCTCTACTAGCCGCGTTTGAAGATCGAGTTGTTATTCAAGTGAGTCAAGCAGCATCTTCGTATCAAGCGATTCTTCGGCGCGTCTTAGAATGCGGCGAAGTCACAGATCTGAATCGCCGTGTCGGTCTATGTATCCACACCAATCACCGCAAAAACAAATAGTTAACTTGCTCTCTTTATATTGTTTGTTGCAATGATTTGCTAAATCTCAACGAATGTGATGCTATCCGCGCCCCTTACAGTATCTATTGCCAGCACTCGCGGTTTTTATGGGTTCGATTTGTTGTCGCCCGCGTTGTGAAGCACGGATGCAGAAATGACCAAGGAAGGACCATGTTTATTGCCAAAGATTTGCGGGCGATTGCGCGCCTGTTTGCGGTAGTACTGCTTTCAGCAGCGTGGCTGCCACAGACAGCGATTGCCAGCGACTTTACGACCATCTGCGAACAGGGGCGGCAAGTAGCTCCCGAGCCGCTCAGTGGCGGACAGCTGATTCCTGGTCGGTACTTCAATCTGCGACGCAGTGGTCAGGGCTGGGACTTTTTCTGGTACGGCAATTTGGCAGAAGGATCTTCCGCCCAAGCGGACAAGCTCTTCGTTGTCAATTACACCTACGAGTCGCGTGGTAGCGAATGGGTGCCCGTGTGGTATGGCGCCACGGCAAATCCCACGAGCCCAAACAACGGATTTGGCGTTGGATCGGACGGGCTACCGAAATGGGACGGCATCCTCTATCGGTACAGACGAGTTGATTTTGCCGATGGTGGCTTTGGCCCAATCCGGCAGGTGGATCCAGGCAACGGCGCGAATGCGCCAACCGCAGAAAAAGTGGGTGAAGTTACAGTTTACTTCGGCGCCAACGGCTACACCGTCGGCCAACGTCCGGATCAAGCGGCTGTTTCCTGGGTACTCACGCCAAGTGTGACGCTCCGACCGGGAGCTCCCAGCATCGGCACTGAAGACTGTCTGGGCAATTTCGTTGCCGCGGACCTCGTTGACGATGGTAACTCTGGGCTTTGGGCGGATGAGCATTCGGCCGCTGGCTGGTTCTGGATTCCCGTGTTCTGGAAGCCGAAGGGCAGTGCAGTCGTCAACGAACACCACGTCGTTTCCTATTTCGATCAGGACGGTAGCCCGCGCTGGATCGTGGGAGCCGACAACGATCGTGTTTGCTTTGCCAATGGGTCTACTGCGCTGTATCCGCCACTAGAGATCAGCCCGTCGAAGGCCGTATGCGCAATGCGCTCCAAAGGCTACACCCCGTGGACGCTGCTGTGCGATGCGAGCAACCAACCGAGCGGATGTAGTACCTGGAATTCGAACAACTACCTTATCCGTGTTGGCAAGTTGGTGCGTGGTGGATGGAGCGCAACATCCGAAGGCATCAAGCGCAGCTCATTGACCATTGTGCGTGAAGCCGGTCAGGTGCCAGCACAACAGCCACCGGGTGGAAACACCGATACCAGCCCGTTGAGCGTTGCGGTAGTGGGAACGAATTTATTGCTACTGCGCGCACCGTTCGCGGACCCCGCCTTTCCATACTCCTCGGTTGTGTCGCAGCTAAACGGACTGACACGACTGCGCGTGGAATTCGCCATCGGCGACAGTGACGACGCGCAGCTGTGTCAAACGATAGATGGTCTTTGTCGATTGCGCGTGCACTTCATGACCGAGGGCGCGCATCCCGCACTCACTATTGTACGCAGACGCTTGGCGGCGCCATTTGGGGGTTCCGACGTTGCCGTCTTGAGTTCCGGACAGTTGCGCTCGCCCACCGATGGTCTGCCGATGCCGGTTGCATCAAGTGCTACCGGCGCCGAGGCATTGATCGCCGGCGACACCTTCAAGCTCATGGCATATGCCACAGCAGACAACACGCAATTGCCGCTATTTGAAACAAGGGTGCTGGGCGTGGGCAGGAATACATCTGGCTATTGCGCGTTCGGATCACCACCTGTGCCAACCACTGTGCCAACGCCAACAATGATCGTTGGCGCCACATCGGCCGATGGCCAGCAGTTTACGGTGACCACAGCTCAGGGCGTGTCGATCGATACGCCCCTGCGCGGCATCCGTCTTCGCATCTATGAGGCGAGCCCGCTCAAACTGGTAGTCGAAAAATTGGTCACGCTCAATACACCTGCAGCGATCAATCAATCCGTTGCGGTCGCAGGACTGGTTCCAGGCCGGCAATACAAAGCGGCGGCCGAAGTGTTCAATGTGTGTGCCTCAGCGCGTGCTGTCACTGCGCAAAACTTCACTGCACAAGACTACGAAACTCCAGACGACCCCCAATTCAACGCCGGGTGGACCCCCACGGAAAACTCCGACGGCAGCGCCAGTGTGCCATTGGCCGGATCGATTCCGTTGCAGGTCGAGGCCAGCGGCGGTTCGGCGGCATTGAATATTCCAATCGAAGTGGCGCCCGGACGACATGGCATGCAGCCGCAACTCGCGTTGGCCTACAGCAGTCGCGGCGGCAATGGTCTGGCCGGCATGGGCTGGGGTCTGAGTGGAACGTCCAGCATTCATCGTTGCCCACGCACCATCGATCAAGACGCCAACCAGCCCGGCGGAGTGGAATTTTCGAACAATGATCGGCTGTGTCTGGACGGCCAGCGATTGGTTGCAGTGTCAGGTTCGTATGGCACTGGCGATGCCGAGTACCGCACCGAAGTGGATCAGTTTTTGTGCGTGCGACAACTCGGCGGAAGTCTGACCGGAACCACAACCCGGTTTACGGTTGAATACAGCAATGGACAATTCGCCGTGTATGGCGACCCTACCGCATCTCCCAACAGTCGGGTCAATGTTGACGTCACTGGACTCGCCACCCCGCAAACGCTGAGCTGGCAACTGGCCCGCCGCCAAGACGGCGCCGGCAATGCGGTGACCTATCTTTACAACACCGGCGGCACAGTGGGCAGCGGCGAGTCTTTGCTCACTCGTATCCAGTACACCGATTTTGTTTCAAGCTCTGTCACCAGCGGAAACCGCTTCGTCGATCTGTGTTACGAGGAGCGCCCGGGCGTTGTCGCGCCTGCCGCCACCAATCCCTGCGGCGCCAAGACAACTTCGATCTGGACCAACGCCGGATCTGATCGCAGTTCATCGTATTTGGCTGGCGCACTGGTCGAACAAACACGGCGCCTGCGCACGATCACGGTAAGCGCCAACAGCGCGCGCGTGCGCCGCTATGAGCTCAACTATGCGGCCCCCAGCGGCTACAGCGCACGCAGCCTGTTGCGCGATGTGCTGGTGTGTGGCAGCAACGACACATCGTGTCTTCCCAAGACCGTGTTTGGCTGGAATGAGCGCAGCGGGCCGAGGCTGGATTTCAGAAGGATGACCGAGATTGATTCCATTGTTCCGCCGCCTGCTGATGCGGTGCCGGAGGACGGTGTTCCTTTCGGTCCGAACGATCCCAGGCCGATCCGCTACGTTGGCCAGCTTGGTGATTTGGATGGCGACGGCACTCCGGAAACCCTGGTGACCGATACTTTGGCACCGTTCAACGTCTATCACCCGCGCGCCGACTACGTAGTCCGCCTCAACGCGGATCGTAACGGGGGCCAAGTCTTCCGAGCGCCTGATGGTTGGTTTACAGACGACCTGACACAAGTACCCGTCAGCGGTTTATCGAGCGCTATGAACTTCCGCGAGTGGGACGATCTGAACAACGATGGGCGAGTGGATGCGTGGTATCTGGAAAGGACAGAGGTAGGATGCCGCGAGTTTCTACACAGCGACTCGCCCAGCCACTTGATCAAGGAATGCAATGTCCAGTTCCGGTTGAGAGTCGGAACCTTTTCTGGCGACGCCGGAACTTGGAGCGCGCAGTCGTTTGCGTTTGAGTCCAATGTGTTTGCGGGCGACACGACAGGTTCGGGTTTAGTCGAATCCACACAATCGGCATATTACAAGTCGATCGGGCCGCCCTCGTCAAGTTTGTGGGAGCGCGGTAATGACCCAGCCAGTTTGCGCACCCGAACGAGTTTTGTCGACGTCAATGGCGACGGCCTGAAGGACTTGTTGTTGTCTCGGCGCGTGCCGTACGCGGACCCTGCTGCCCAAAGTTGCCGGCGAAGCGATGACCCGGCCGAACCCGTAATGGGTGTACCGGTATTGCAGGTTTTCGCCAACCTATCCGTGCGCGGCGGCACCCAGTTTCGATTTGGCGCGGCACCAATCTACCAGAGCTGCTTGCCCAGTAAGCCCCACCCGGCGTATGTCGGGCCGTTCCCGACCATGCTGTTCGATGTTCCCCGCTACCTCTCCAACCGAGATTACGCGTCTGCAAGTTTACACGGTGACATGGACGGCGATGGCCTGCTCGAGATGCGGAGCGTCTCGCTGGATGCCCACAAGCCGCAATTCCATTTTGGTCGGCGTAACGGCTTTGGCGTTACACCGGCTCAGTCCGGCATCCTGGGTTGGGGCAACTTGCTCACTAGTGAGAGTGATCCATTGGTCGCCTGGAGCGACCAGCTCGGACCTGGGATGGCACAGGAAGGATGGTGGGGTACCTCGGGACCTCGCGACGAAGCGGCGCATGCAGTCATGCGCTTCGACGTCAATGGCGATGGGTTGGAAGACCTTGTCTATGACCACGACCCGCCTGTGATTTCTCATTACACCAAGCTGACACGTGTCCGTCTCAACACCGGACGCAAGGGCAACAGCAATACGCTCTACACCGCTCCCATCGAGCTGCGCGCCGTTGATGGTTCAATCGGGGTCATTGTGGCTCCGCCATTCGGCGCTCAGTTCGCGATTCCCCACGACTTCGATAGTGATGGCCGTCCCGAAATCATCTCACCGGGTCACTTTGCGGCACGGCTCTGTACCATGCTCAAGGTTCGGGGCAACGAGCAGAGGTATGAATTTATCGATGAAGCGGGCGCGGTCGCCGAGAGCAGTGGTGCAGCGCCCGAACCAAACGGCGGCGCGGGTCCGCCTCTGGAAAACTTTTATTTCTGTCCGGGCACAAGCCTGCATGGATACCCTGCGTTGAAAGCGGGAACCGAGGTCTCCGGTGTCCGAACCAAAGAGATGTATGCCAATGGTTTCGGTTCGTTTGACTCGAGCCTGTATTACGCCAATGCGTTCAAATTCGCTGAGACCCGTGTCGCCGGTACCGGCGCACTCGAGTACCGTCTCGTAGCGCTCGGTCAAACCAAGCTGATCACCAACGCGAGCGGAGACGTGAAAGATCTTTTCGGCGACGGGCTCGATGACGCCCCGGTGCATTTCGACTGTAAGAACCGAATGAGAGACGACCCGATCGATGGGAAACGTTGCCAAATTCCAACTTCGAACAATGTCACTTGCCCTTCGAGCCAGCCCGCGCTTTGTAACGGTTGGATCGTTGCGAGTTCTTATGGCCCGCTGAACCTGCCCAACGTTTCTATCGCGGAGCCCAATGGCACTTCGCTTGTCGTGCCGAGTGAATTCAACCCCAACGTCTCAACATTTAACAAGTTGGCTTTCGGACATTACCTGACCGAAAACCTCGGTGTGCTCGGCGTGGGTTTGCTGCCCGCGGGCTCCGCGCCGCCGCTACCGGAGTTGCTGGCCTCGGCTATTCAGCTTTCGTCGACGGCCACGCCGCTTAAGCAATGGCAGTTCAGCTATCAACCGCTGTCCAGCAGTGCAGGCCGCGGACCAGACGAGGTGCCGTTGTACGAGATTCCGAGCAGTGGTTTGCGTGGCACGGCGCGCGAGAAGCATTATTACTTCACCTCCTCGATGCCGGTGCTCAGTACCTACACCGAAACGGTGAATGGCGGTAGCGGTCAACGTGTCTACCAACGCACGCACAGCTTCGGCTACCGCGAAGCGCTTTACAACAATGCGGGACGTGGCTTCCGCGGTTTCCGGGACATCATCGAGGAAGTGGATGCGCTTACCACCAGCGGACAGCTACTGCCGGGCACGCGCACGTTGACACGCTTCGAACACTACTTTCCGATGTCGGGGCTGGTCAGTTGCAGTGCGGCCACCTCTTCGGCAGCCAATCTGTCCATGCTCGAGTGTCCGCCCGATGCGCATATCACCCCGATCGATCCGCCCATTTCCACTTTGGCGATTACTGTTTTGCCCGTGCCAGGGATCGTCTTCCCCGGCCGCTTGTCGCGCGAGCAGCGTGGCTACCTGACCAGCGCGACGGGCGGGCGCTTTAGCGTGCAGCCCACCAGCATGCTGGCCGAGACCTTCGATCCCACCAACGGTTCGGTCGTCAGCCAGACCATCACCACGCTTGCCAACTACGACAGCTACGGTCATCCCGGCATCACCACAACGATCACGCGGGACATCGCTGAACTCGGTAGTGGCGATATCGTGCGCACTAGCGTTGCGAGTTCCACCTACGATCCGCTCACTGCCGCGATCTGGTGGCCCGATCGCCTGGTCCGCAGCGTGCAGACGTCGAGCGTTGTGGATGCGCGCCTGCCTATTGGTGCCAGCCCGCCATCGCAATCCACCACCACCCTGACCGGGTACGACCTGATCACGCGCCAACCCAATTGCCAGATGGTGCTCAATGGTGCGCTTGCAACGCTCAATCCCGCGCTCGCCAGCACCTGCGCTGATCCCGGCGTTGCGGGTTGGTCATCGTCGGCGAAGGCATCGTTTGACGTGTTCGGCAATCCGTCATTGGTAACGCAGTACATCCAGGGCGAGGCGGCGCGCACCGCCACCACGCAATGGTGCACCGGCGCGGCCTGTACCAACGCTAGCGACAGCACGGGTTACTTTCCGCTGAGTGTGTTCAATGCGGCGGGTCACGCGACGTGCTCGACTTTTGATCCAGGGCACGGAGCAGCCTTGACGGTGCGTCAGCCGATGACCACAAACTCGTCCTGCGCCGGTACGAACGGGTTGACTACCAGCGTGTTGCTCGATGCGCTCGGTCGCCCGATCAAACAGGAATTCCCCAAGGCCGGCGCAGCGCTGATGAGCAGTGCCACGCCCCAGCACACAGCGCGGCAATGGTGTGGCGCGGGGCCACCCACACGATGTGCCGGTACATCCAGCGTCGCTGTGTTGCGCGAGGTGGTGGAGCAGCAGGGCGCGCCGGTGCGCTATCGCTTTTTCGATGCTGAAGGCAATGTGGTGGCGGAGCGTGCGCAGGGTTTCGCCGGCAACGAGTATCGATCGGTCTACCGTACGTTCGACGACTTTGGGCGCCTCAAGAGTGAATCGCAGCCGACGCTGGCAAGCACCCCTGGCTACAGCACCGAGCATGCCTACGATGTTTACGGCCGCATGATTGCCAAGTGGACGCCGCGTCTGCGTCTGGATGGTGGCGGGGTCACCAGTGTATTGCTGACTACGTATTATCCGCAGGGGCTACGCACCGATATCGGCGTACAGACCTGCACCAGCGTGACCCCACCGGCGCAGCTGGGCGCGGCACCGACCTGCAATGGCGCCTACGGTCAATTGTTGGCCATGTCGCGATTGTTCAACTCCGCGGGCAAAGTGTTGGAGACGACGGATGCCAATGGCGGCGATACCCGTTTCGTTTACGACGGTGGCGGCAACGTGGTGCGGTTGGTCGATGCGGCGGGTATGGCGACAACGGCGGTTTATGACGGGCTGGGCCGGCGTTTGAGTTCGCTCGATCCCAACCAGGGCGCCCGCAGCTATCTGTACAACGGCGCTGGCGAACTCAAATCTGAAACTGATGCACGCGGCTGGGTGACGACGTTCAGCTATGACGTGCTGGGACGGGTAACGCAGCGCAATTGGAACGAGCAGGCGCTGGCGCCCAATACAGCAAACCTGCGCGACATCGGTGTCGACACCTTTGTCTACGACACCCTGGGCGCCGGCATCCTGCGTGAGCAATCGCGCACGCTGACGCGGCAGGGCAGTGGCGTGGTGCTCGAATCGTCGCGTCACCTGTTTGACGTGGATGCACTGTACCGATCCAATCGCGTTGAGCAATGGATCAAGACGGGCAGCGGCACCGAGAGCTTCGTCAGTACCACGCGCCACGACAAAAACTTTGGTCGCGCCAAGCAGGCTGTGATGCCTGATGGTGTGTCTGTGGTTTATCGCTACAACGCATTGGGGTTTGCGCAAGGTGAGGCTT
>JAWXCG010000017.1:0-9229 GCA_034440555.1 Pseudomonadota bacterium | reverse complement strand
GGCGGTCGCGACCGCCAGCAGCGTGATGATGCGCGACGGCATTCGCCGCGATCGTGGCCGGGTCTGGGCCGTGTATGAGGCCCAGTTGCAGCCAATGATTGAGGCATTGCGCGGGGCGGGTTAGCCCAGGGGGACGACCGCAGGCATGGCGCCATCAAGTTTGAAGCGCGCATTGAAAGCAATAGTGATGCGCACGTCATCGCCCTCGTAAGGCAGCACCTCGTGCAGCATCCAGGAGGGAAACAGCACCAGGTCGCCGGCCTTCAGTCGCAGCATGCGGTTGCCCATGTGGTAGGGCACCTGCAGCTTGGCGTTGGCCATGTCGATGTACATGGTGTTCATCGCGTGCGGGTTGATCATGGTCAGCTTGCCGCTGTCGCTGTTCGGGTCATCGCCGGAGTGACAGACGCAATAAACGCCGGACCAGGAATGCATCGGATGATTGTGCGGACCGAAGTAGCCGCCGCGGCGGGTAACATGGAACCAGGCTTCGGCAGCGATGTGCAGGCGACGCAGCATGTCGGTGTCATAGCCAGAAAGCTCGCGAATGGTCCGATAAACCGTCGAATAGCAGAAGTCACGGATTTTCTGCACGCATGGCTGCGGCCAGTCGAACAGGCGGAAGTTGCTTTCGAACAGGGCGGCGTTGCGATGCGTGTAGGGGTCCGGATTGCGATATCGCTCATCGTCGGCGCGCGCCAGGAAAAGTTCTCGAAGTTCGGCATTCAATGACTCGCTGTCGGGTCGATTGGCAAAAACGATGGGGGTCGAGAAAGCAGGTGTGATCTGGTACATCGATACAGTATCCAAACAGAAGGGCTGAGTTGTCGCACAGAAAGCCCGTTTCCACAACACTGCAGTCGTCGCGTGTGTAGTCGTCGCATGTGTAGTCGTCGCGTGTGTAGTCGTCGGTCCCCTTTACCGGGTGCCGAGAAATCAGCTTCAATGCCTCCGCAGACGTGAGTGTTCGTGCCGAAGAATTCAATGCAGATGCCCAAGCACAACTCGAAGCGCTTAGCCCACACTCGATCAGCTGATCGAGTAGGCAAACCGATATTGGCGCGATCACGTTTCCGCGCCATCTTCAGCTGGCAAAATCTCTATGCCCATCCCGAATTGCTGCTGGTGGCGCTGGGCGCCTGGCATCTGTTGTTCTGGGTGCTCGTGCCCGTAGCCAGTTATCGAATGCTGCCGCTCGACACGCTTGAGTTGCTCGGTTGGGGACAGGAGTGGCAATGGGGTTACTACAAGCACCCGCCGCTTGGTGCCTGGATCGGTGAAGCCACGCATCAGCTCTTTGCCGGGAATTCCGTCGGGCTCTATCTGCTGGCGCAGACCTGTGTGTTGGTCACACTGGTTTACGTCTGGAAGACGGCACGGCTTTTCCTTGAGCCACGCGCGGCAGTGTTGTCCACGGTCATTCTCGAAGGGGCCTACTGGTACACCTATCTCACACCCAACTTCAACATGAATACGCTGCAGCTGCCGGTCTGGGCTGGATTGACCTATCACTTTGCGCGCGCGCTGCGCGGGGACGCGATGCACTGGGGCGCCTGGGGTATTTTCGTCGCGCTCTGCCTGCTGACCAAATATTCGGGACTGCTGATTGTCTGCGCCTGCGTCGCGATAATGGTGCTCAGTCCGCGCGGACGGCAGTGTCTTCGCCACCCGGGTCCCTACGTTGGGCTGCTGGTGGCGGGGATTTTGCTGTTGCCCCACCTGCTCTGGCTGTCCCAGCACGGTCAATTACCCTGGAACTATCTGCGCGGCTTCAATCCCGATTCGGTTTCCGGCTGGCATCAGCATTTGCTGGAGCCGTTACGGTTTGCCGCTGGAGCTTTGCTCGGCCTGTCGTTCAGCGCGCTGCTGTTTTTGTTGCTGGTCGATAAAAAACACGGCAGAGCGGCGTTGCGTGGTGACCGGTTAACGGTATTGGCGCTGTGCCTGGGGCCGTTACTGTTGTCCATGCTTTTTGGCGCAGTTACCGGTAGTCGGCTCAAGTCAACATGGGCATTTGGCTACTTCAACCTCGCCGGTATTGCGTTGTTTCTCATTTTTCCAACACAGATCAATGCGGTCCGCTTCCGCCACTTCTGCCTTGGACTCACCTTCGTCGCGTTGCTAACCGGTGGCACACACCTGGCGTACAAGACGTTCAGTGATCGTTCGAAGACCGCGTTCGACGGGCGCGCTTTGGCGGTCGCTATTGCCGGTGATTGGCAGGCCAATATCGGATCGCCGCTGCAATTGGTGATCGGCGATCACATGCTGTCCGCAATTGTTTCCGCCTATGCCCCATCGCGTCCGTCGATGCTGATCAATGGCGATTTCACTATCTCACTGTGGGTGACCGACGCTGCGCTGCGGCGCAAAGGTGCGGTCGTGGTCTGTGCTACTGGAACGGATTGCTTCCCCGCGTTTGTCGCCCGTGCGGGTCAGCGTCGGCATGTCCAGATTGGTGTGCGGCATTTTGACTATTTTTTCCTGGCGCCTGAGTCGTTCGAGTTCGCGGCGGTGCGCTTGCAATAACTGCCGCAGACGCACATAGGCCGGGCAGTCGTGGACCGGCGCGATCGTTGAGTTGCAGCCCAGCGCCCTACAAACGAGCAGGGCCGCAAAGGGCCCTTCTGAATCGCGATAGCGTCTTGTTTCCAGAAGCTCTGACTATATCGCACTTAGGGCACGCGGCCATAGCCGTCATACCGGTTGTAGTGGAATGGACGGCCCGTTGGCTGCCTCGGATCCAGCACCGGGCCCTTGTCGGTGACGTTGGTCAGGCCTAGCGCGAGTTTGCCATCCCATGGTGTGTTCCAACTTGCCTGCAGATCATGCGTGGTCCACGATGGCAAACGAAGGGCATAGCCGTAGAGGTGAACTCGTCGCCCCAAGCCTTCCTTTTACCCGGAATCGCGCGCGAAAATTCATCGCTGAGAAGCTGCGCTTTACGATCGATTTACCAAAACACTTCGCATCCGACGGCTTGTGCGTTGCGGAAGTATTCCGACTCGCACTTGCTGTGTCCGTTGCAGGCCAGTTTGCGATCAGTCGTTTTCGACGTCGTAACCCAACCATTGAATGTGCGGGCGCAATAGCGGTAGCACCGGCGTGAGCCAGCGCCGATAGTGTTGCCAGCGACCTGCGGCACGCCGATAAATCGGCTCGGCAACTTGTTGGTAGCTGTTGGTCTGGATGCGCTCGCGTCCCTTCAGGCGCTGCGCCGGATCGAGCATCTCTTCTCGCACTTCCAGTTTGAGCGCGGCGCAGGCGGCGGCAAGTTCAGCTGCGGGGTCCGCAACCAACGACTCGTAACGCACCCAGTGTGGGCGGATCGGCAGGGTCTCCAGCATTTGTCGCCAGAGTCGCATGACCTGGTCATACATGCGCGCAGCATCAGCAATCGAATCAAAGTGTACGAAGGCCTCGTTGGGCACATACTGTTGCATGAAGTTGCTCAACACCACATCGCACGGATGGCGCACGGCAAACAGAATCGGCGCATCGGGAAACAGGCGGTGGATCAGCGGGACGCGCAGCAATCGCAACGGCAGTTTGTCCAAAAGTACCCCACGAAATTCGTTGGGTAACCAGGGTTGAATGCTGCGACGATAAATTTCTCTTGCCGCGATTAGAGCGTCGGGATTCAGCAACGCCATTGCGTTTGGATAGCCGCCCTCGGGCTGCAGAATTTCTTCGACCACGGCTTCTATGGTGGCTCGCTCTTCGATGGATACCACGTCGGGGTGCGCGTCAAGCATGGTGTCCAGCAACGTGGTACCGGAACGCGGAAAGCCGACCAGGAACGCGGGGCGGAACGGAAGGTCAGGAAACGGATCGTCGGGACACTGGGCGGTCCCTGGCGACCCTTGCTCGAGCCAGCGTGCGATCTGATCGCAGCGTCTTGAAAACGCATTGTGGTCAATCTGTTTGCGACGCGGGCTCAGCGCGGCGAGCGCATTACCTCGTTCCCAGGCTTCCATCGCCCGATCGAATTCCTGCGCGCGATCATGCAACAGACCGCGTTCGAACCAGTATTGTTGCGCCAGTCGTGTGGGCAGTGCACGCGCATCCAGTGCCAGCAGTCGTTCGCGCGCATCCTTGATCCGCCCCTGGCGACGGTCGAGTCGCGCGGCTTCCAGGTTCAGTCCTGGATGCGAGGGAGCGTGAGCGAGTCCCTCCTGGATTTTGGACGCTGCGCCAGCAAGATCGTTGGTCTGCTCCAGCAGTCCGATCAGTTCGGTCAGCACATCCGGGTCCGAGCGATTACTGACTAGCGCTGCTTCGAGATGGCTTCTGGCAAGGCCGGTCTCCATCTCCTCGTTGAGCAGGCAGCCGAGATAGAAATGCGCGAGCGGGTGATCCGGCGCGTGTTGCAGCGCCAGCTCGTAACAGGCTCGCGACTGCGCAATGCGACCGAGAATATGAAGGCACAGGCCTTTGTTGATGAGGCCATCGACTGCATCCGGTTCGCGCCGCAGCAACTGATCGAGCGGCTCCAGCGCGGCTTCGGCTTGATCGAGGGCGCACAGGGTAATGCCGATGTTAAGCAATGCAGCGCGAAACGCAGGCATCTGGCGCAGTGCGGTTCGATAGGCGTCCACGGATTCGAGCAGGCACCCACGGGCACGTTCAATATGCGCGAGGCTGTACCAGGCTTCCGGGTAGTCTGCGCGCAGACGCAGCGCATGTTGCACAGTCGCCGCCGCCTCGTCGCTGCGTCCAAGATTTTGCAGTGCCCGCCCGGCGTGATGGTGCGCTGTCTCCAGTTGGGGATAAGCGTGGATCAGAAGTTGCAACGCGTCCAATGCGGCGCTGCTTTCACCTTGCAAAAGTTGCAGCACGGCACGACTCACTGCGGCCTCAGGAAGGTCCGCTGTCAACGTGGCTTGAATTGTACTGTGCACCAGATCGAGTCGCCTTTCTGCGACTGCCCATTCGCGCAGGCGCACGGCGCAATGGAAGTCGTCTGAAAACTCCAGTAACAGCTGAACCCCAGCCTCGCCATCACCGGCACGAAACCGGGACTCGGCTAACTCCAGCGCGCGCATAGCAGATTGAGTTTTGTTCATCAGTACTCCGCGACGTGATCCATTGCGAAGTGTGTCATGACAACACAGTCTTGCTTTAAACACCGTCTCGCATTCAGCGCGGTTTCGTTTTCAACACAGTTTCGTTTTCAACGCGGTCTCGCTTTCAACACAGTCTCGCTATCAAAAAATGCCGCGACAGCGACGCCACAAAAAAAGAAGGGCCCCGAAGGGCCCTTCCGAAATCGCCATTCGCTTGGTTTAGAAGCTCTGGGTGTAGCGCACGTAAGGCACGCGGCCGTAGCCGTCATACAGGTTGTAGTCGAACGGACGACCGGTCGGACGGAACGGATCCAGCACGGGGCCCTTGTCGGTTACGTTGGTCACGCCGAGCGCCAATTTGCCGTCCCACGGTGTGTTCCAGCTCGCTTGCAGATCGTGGGTGGTCCACGACGGCAGACGATGGGCATAACCATAGTCCGGGTTGCCAGCCGCCGCCGATAGACCCGCAGTCGACAGGGTGCTGTCGATGTGGCTGATGTTCCAGGCAAAGCTGAAGTCACCGACGGTCCAGATGGTGCCGAAGTTGGCACGTAATTCCGGGTTCGAGGGATTGTCGACCAAGCTGGAATTGTTGTCGAAGCTGTAGTTGCCAACGTAGCCAATCTGCAACTGATTGGTGATTGCGCCCCAGCTTCCGACGTCGAAGTTGGTTCGGAAGTTCACGTCGATACCGTCGGTTTTCAGCGTACCGCGATTGGCAAAACCACGTTGCACGTACAGGATTTCACCCTGGGGACCGCGTGCGATACCCAAGCCCAAGCCGATGTTCGGCGGCGACACGTTGCCTGGCAGTACGCTTACGCCCGGAGGACACGGCTCGTTGCCCGCCAAGCAGCTGATCATCAAGCCAGTGGAAATGCTGGCGATGCGGTCTTCGATTGTGATGTCGTAATAGTCGACGGTCATGCTCAACCATTCGGCGGCATCCCATGCCAAGCCGACGCTCCACTGGTCGGACTGCTCCGAGGCCAGATTCGGGTTGGCAATCGCGTACGCGGTAACCTGCGTGCTGCAAGTAGCCGGCAGACCAAAGGCGAGACAGGTTGCTGGATCGGTGACTGTGTCAGCTGAGAAGGCGGCCTGTGCAGTGACCAGATCCAAGGTCGGAGCGGCGAAGCCCTGGCCATAGGATCCACGCAGGGTCAACGATTCCAGCGGCTGCCAACGGACCGATACCTTCGGTGCGAAGTCGCTGCCGTAGTCGCTGTAATCGTCGTAACGGCCAGCGGCGGAGAATTCGAGATTCTCGAGCACCGGCAGCAGCAGCTCAAAGTACACAGCCGACACATCGCGGCCACCGCCAGCAGAGTTGCCGGCAGAGCCGACGATCTGGCCAGAGGACTGCAGCGTGTCATAGATGTCGGAATAGGTCTCATCGCGGTATTCCGCGCCGACGGCCAAGGCCGCAGCACCGCCACCCATCTCGAACAAATCCATGCTGGCGCTGGCGTAGGCTTCCTGAATCTGCGTGGCCGAATCACGGCTGATCGTGGCGACCATCGAATCCAGCACGCTTTGGTCATTGGAGAACGGGTCGTAGATGTCATAGCTGCCATTTGCGATGAACTGCTGGGCAATGGCGCCGACCACGTAGTTGCGGCCCAGTTCGTAGTACTGCTGTTCGCTATGACGGATACCGGCATCAATAAAGATGTCGCCGATCTGGCCTTCGAAGCCGATGTTCAGGTTGTAGCTGTTCTGATCGGTCGAGGTGTCACGCGGACCCAGTGCAGCGAAGCGGTGGCGCAGGAAGTACGGCACTGCCGCGTTGTAACCCGCAGCCGGGAAACGAACTGCTGGATGGTTGGGCGAGCCAACCGGAATGAACGGCAAGCCACCCGGCCACGGCGAGGACGGCACCGCGGCGTAACGACCAAAGGTCTTGGAGCGTGCGATGTTGGAGGTGAAGTAAGTCGACCAGTCATCGTTGATCTGATACGTGCCGCGCGCGAACAGCGACTGGCCATGCACTTCGGCTTCGTCTGCTGCATCGGCGGTGAAATCGTAGAAGCAACGCGTGGCGGTCGAGAAGAAGCCATTCGTGGTGCAATCGAAGCCTGGCAATTTCGAGCCAAAGCCTGGGACGTTGGTAAACCCACCCGGAACGAAGCCGTACAAGCTGCCGGGAGCCGGCGTGGCATTGAACAGGTTGTTGGAAAAGGTCGAACGACCGCCCACGGAGTAATCGCGCTCGCGCTGGAAGATGATGCCGCGGGTGTTGAACGACACACCAGCCATCATGCTGCCGCGCTCGCCGGAGGAACCGAAGATGGCCGAGCCTTCCTCGGTCTCGCCGCCTGCAGCTTTCGGATTGCCGATGCCCAGCATCATTTCGACGCCTTCGAAATCCTTGCGGGTGATGATGTTGATCACGCCGCCGATTGCATCGGAGCCGTAAATGGCCGAGGCGCCGTCGGAGAGGATTTCGATACGCTCGACTGCAGCGAGTGGAATCGAGTTCAGATCCTGGCCTTGGCCCGTGGTCGGGGACACCGGTGCGCGGCGACCATCGATCAGGATCAGGGTGCGGTTGCTGCCCAAGCCACGCAGGCTGACGGAGGCAAACGACTGGGCCGACGAACCCGACTGCGGACGGAATGAGCCGAACGAGTTGAAGGTGGTGTTACGCAGAAAATCGGCTACGTTGGTGTCGCCGGATGCATCGATATCTTCACGGTCAATCACGGTGACCGGCAGGGCGCCTTCGACATCGGCGCGCTTGATGCGCGAACCGGTGACTTCAATGCGCTCCATCGTCTTTTCGCCTTCGGCTTCTTCGTCCTGCGCGAAGGCAGGGGCCGAGACAAGGCTCATCAAGCTTACGGTACCGGCCGCGAGGCCAAGTCGAACAGCATTGCTCAGCAAATTACGTTTGATCTTCATGCACTTTATCTCCAACATTCAGTGTGTCTAGACACAGTTCGGGACATCCGTCTCGCATGTCCTAGGAAGGGCCGGTGACGCAGGCACATACTCCTACGACTAAAACGGCGTTTTTTGAGGATAGCAACAAGTCCTTAACAAGGGAATAGCGCAAAATTAACGATGTTGCGCTGCCGCAACAAAGTGTTGCGTGGAAAATGCACTGGAAAAGGCATCAGGGCAACGCCATCGCTTGTCAGGCCGCTGTTTCGGCGACATCCCACGCGCGATTGATTCGGAAGTTATGATCTTCAAATGAGCAAGGTTAATTACATGATTCGACCCATAGCCGAATCCGACACGGTTTCGCCAGATCGCTGTGCAAGTTGGTCGCACTATTGGTCATCCGGCGTGTTGCACTCGTGCGCGGGATCTTTTCGCGGCAACTACGACGGTGCAATCGCCAGCTTTTGGCACGAGTCGTTTGACACGCTGGAGCTGCAGCATCGAGTGCTCGATGTGGCCAGCGGCAATGGCGCGCTGCCGCGGCTGTTGCTGGGCCTTGATGGGGGCAGCGACCGCGGCTGCAGCATCGACGCGATTGACCTGGCCGCCTTGGCACCCGGTTGGTTGACTGAGCTGGACGATGCGCAGAACGCCAGACTGCGGCTGCACTCGGGCGTGATGGCGGAAAGACTGCCGTTTGCCGATGCGACTTTCGATCTGGTCATCAGCCAATACGGCATCGAGTATGCCGATCTCGCGGTCGCACTATCTGAAGCGGCACGCGTATTGCGCGCCCAGGGCCGGCTGCGGCTGGTGATGCATCATGCGGATGCGGTGCCGGTGCGCAAGGGAGCGGTTGAAGCGCGCCTGATTGAAGATTTGCTTGGATCGTCGGGGCTATTCGTCTGCGCTGGCAGCATGCTGCCTTGGATTGCTTTGGCGGCCACCGCCGACGGGCGCGTGCAACTGCATGGCAACGCGAAGGCGAATGGGGATCGCGCTGCATTCAATGCCTGTCAACTGCGTATCGACGCCGCGATGGCAGGCGCCGGCGATGATGCAGACGTGCTGCACGAGGCGCGCGACCAAGTGCAGCAGATATTCGCGTTGGCTCAGACCGAAGGCCTGCAACGAGCAAACATCGGCCTGCAGGCCCTGCGCCAAAGCTATGCTGAGCACCTATTGCGTGTCCGTGAGCTGGTGGCCCATGCGCTGGACAGTGCGCACATGGCCGAAGTCATGCGCCAGTTGGACGGATTGGGCTTCAGCCTGGT
>JAWXCG010000016.1:0-3362 GCA_034440555.1 Pseudomonadota bacterium | reverse complement strand
GGGGTGGATTTCTCTTTGGTTACTTTCTCTTTGTCCATCCAAAGAGAAAGTGACTCGCGCAAAGCGCGAAAACGTTTTGTCAGCGCAAGGCGATGACGCACCCGCAGGGTGCTCGCTGTTGATCTTTTCGAACGAAGCCAAGTGCGAAGACATCGCGGCTCACGCCGTTCCCACAGTTTCAATCGTCAGCGCACAGTGATCAAATCTTCCTGAGCTTGGCGCGCTCGGCAGCGCAATTGCGCAGAATGAACTCATTGTGCGCCGGCATCGCGTCAGCAGAGCGTTCAAGTACCTGTTTCACATTGGCGACAAACTTCCGAACCTCCTCCTCGGGCATCAAATCCACCATCGGATGGTAGCCACGCGGCTGAATACCCTGGCCCAACATCACTTGCATCCAGCTCCCTTCGGTGAACAACTCCTCGCCATCGCGGTAGATCCGACCGTAGCTGCGAAACAGATCGAGCTTATGCTGCGGCGTGTCGGGGATCGGCATGTCGCGGCATCGCTGCCAAAATGGCAGTCCCTCGCGTTGATTGGCTTTGTAGTGCAAGATGATAAAATCGCGACTGCGTTCAAACTCGAATTGCACCTGACGATTGTATTCATCGATGTCGGTCTGATTGAACTCCCGGTCCGGGAAAAAACCGATCAGTTTGGAGATGCTTGACTGGATGAAGTGGATGCTGGTCGACTCCAGCGGCTCAATAAAGCCGCTGGCAAGCCCGATTGCGACGCAGTTACGGTTCCAGAATTTCTTGCGCATGCCGGTCACGAAACGCAGCGGCCGGGGACTCGCAAGTGCGACGCCATCCAGATTGGCCATCAAACTGGCTGTGGCCTCGTCATCACTGATGTAATCACTGCAGTAGACATAACCATTGCCAGTGCGGTGTTGCAATGGGATCCGCCACTGCCAGCCGGCACTGCGTGCAGTCGATCGGGTGTACGGCGTGAGGATCGGCGCCGAGGTGCACGGCACCGCCAGCGCGCGATTGCACGGTAACCAGCGTGACCAATCGTCAAACCCTGTCTGCAGGGCTTGCTCAATCAGCAGGCCGCGAAATCCCGAGCAATCGATGAACAGATCGCCGTCTATGCGCTTGCCGCTGTCCAGTATTACTGCCTCGATGTGGCCGTCCTCGCCACGCAACAACGTATTCACTACTTTGCCTTCGCTGCGTACGACTCCTCGTACTTCGCTGTAATCGCGCAGGTAACGGGCATACAGACCGGCATCAAAATGGAATGCGTAGACAATGTTGGAAAGCGGAGAATTCTGGATATCGGCCGAGCGCATGAACTTGTTCCTGCGCGCCGCGATGTTGTTGAAAACGTACTCACCAAGCTCCCCGACTTCGCCCGCCAGTCGCAGCTTCAGCCAATAATGATAAAACTGGATCAGACCGAGGTCGCGGCCACCCACCGTGCCAAAAGCATGGATGTACGATTGACCAAGCCGATGCCAGTCGACAAATTCAATTCCGAGCTTGAAGCTGCCCTCAGTCTTGCGCACAAACTCGTTCTCATCGAGTCCGAGCGTGGCATTGAACAGTCGAAGTTGCGGAATCGTCGCCTCGCCGACGCCGACCGTGCCGATTTCATCTGACTCGATCAGCTGGATGCTGAGCTGACGGTCCAATAGCTTGGAAAGTGCCGCTGCGGTCATCCAGCCGGCAGTGCCGCCCCCGACAATCACAATGTTGCGGATGCGTTTGTCGTCCATTTCCTCTCTCATAGCGTGAACACTGCCTCAGCATTCTGACTTTAGTGATCGGCTTTGTGCAGAAAGAATTGCCGGCGACGAAAGCCCAACTAGTTTTCGATCACATAGACCAACGCCGTGCGCGCCGGAACCGAGAATCTGCCGCTGGTCGAATCGTAGCGCGCCTGTTCGACCGGGCGACGATCGGCGGCGAAAGCAGAACGATGCACAGGGTGCAGAATATAGTTCTTGTTCTGCTCCGAACCCAACACCAGATCGTGCGCAGTTTTGTCGACGTTGATCAAGTACAGCATTTCAGCGAAACCCGCGCCGGGATAGTCATCTCCGCGCAGATGACCGACCAAGACCGTGGGCTGCTGCGCAGCGCCGATGTTGAAGAAAGAAAGTCGCGTTTTGATCTCCTCGGCGGTACGCAATCGGAACAACGTGGAACTGGCACGCAGCCTCAGCACATCGCGGAACGCGTCGCGCGTCCAGGCGATTTCGGCCGGGGCCGGCTTGATCGCAGCGTTCGCCAGCAGCGGACGCATCAGCGACCAGCTTTGCTGATTATCCTGCCGCGGCGGCAATCCGCTGGCAAAATAATTGTCCTGATAAGTCCAGTCGATTCGATTGAACCAGTCTCCGGAATCATAGCTGTTGCGATCCAATGACTTGCTGCGCAGCGTGTCGATGCCGGCATGGAAATAGGCTGTGCCCTGGCTAAACGCATTTATCGCGGCGCCCAGAATCTGCACTCGCGCGCGATCTTCACTCGAAGTCGCGACTGGTAAGCGGAATGCGTTGAGATCGAACAAGCTCTGGTTGTCGTGGTTCTCCACGTAGTTGACCACTTCACTTGGCTCGGTGACATAGCCTGCGGGTTGATTGCCGCCGTAGGTCAATTGCTCCAATGGCAGCGTGACATCAAGATAGTTGCGCATCGAAAAACTGCGAATCGAACCGGCGAGTCCAACGCGCACCAGGTCCGCGCTTTGCATCAAGTCGCTGACACGGTGCACCCCTGAGGCCATTGCGTTGGGGTCATAGAACAGACCATTGATATAGCCCTGTCGACGCACAAGATCAGCACCGCTGTCGCCAGCGCTGCCGCCGCGGACGGCATCGCGGGCGCGATCGCTGAACGTTCCAATGCCACTGCCATTGAGCGAGAGTTGTGATGCCTGCACAAAGCGCGCACCGTTGGCGACTTCACCGAAATTCCAGCCCTCGCCGAGAAGCTGTACTTCACGTCCCGCCGCCAGATTCACTTCGTACTGCAAGCGTTGCATCACCGCACGCGGCTGATGGCCCATCAAGTCGAAACGGAAGGAATCAATATGATAGTCGCGTGCCCACAGCGCCACTGAATCGATCATCAATCGGGCCATCATCGTGTTTTCGGTCGCGGTGTTGGCACAACACGTCGAGCTCTCGACTTCGCCATTCGCATTGAGTCGGTGGTAGTAACCGGGTACGACACGATCCAGTATCGACTTCGCATTCTGGCCGGACGCACTGGCATGGTTGTAGACCACGTCCATGCCGACGCGCAGCCCGGCGCGGTGCAATGCCTGCACCATGGCGCGGAACTCCACAATGCGACGCGCGCCGTCGCCCGCATCGCTGGCATAGCTGCCTTCGGGCGCATTGAAGT
>JAWXCG010000015.1:0-9334 GCA_034440555.1 Pseudomonadota bacterium | reverse complement strand
TTCAACAGACTCAGCTCGAATCTGTCTACGGCATCAACATGGTCGCGCTCGAAGGTGGGCAGCCGAAGCTGCTCAATCTCAAGCAGATCCTCGAAGCGTTTGTTCGCCACCGCCGCGAAGTAGTCACGCGCCGCACCATATTCGAACTCAAGAAAGCACGCGGACGCGCGCATACCCTCGAGGGCTTGACCGTTGCGCTGGCCAATATCGACGAGATGATTGAGCTGATAAAGACCTCGGACAACGCGAGCATCGCCAAAGAGCGTTTGCTTGCGAAGCGCTGGGAGCCGGGACTGGTGCGCGCGTTGTTGGCTGCGGCCGGTGCCGATGCATCGCGACCAGAAGACTTGCGCGATGAGGAAGGCTTTCATCCAGACGGTTACCAGCTGTCGGACGTGCAGGCCAAAGAAATTCTCGACATGCGTCTGAACAAGCTCACCGGGCTTGAACAGGAAAAAATTACCGACGAGTACAAACAACTGCTGGAAACGATCAAGGGGCTGATTGCAATCTTGCAGGACCCGGCATTGCTTCTGGAATTGATCCGCAACGAACTTCTGGAAATGAAGACGGAGTTCAACGACAAGCGCCGCACGGTAATTCAGCACAATCAGGAAGACCTGAGCAACGAGGATCTGATCGACAAACAGGATCTGGTAGTGACGTTATCGCATTCCGGCTATGCAAAAGCACAGCCGGTGAACGACTATCGCGCACAGCGGCGGGGTGGCAAGGGGCGCTCGGCTACCGCCATCAAGGAACAGGATTTCATCGAAAACCTGTTGGTTGCGCACAGTCACGATACGATTCTCTGTTTCACCAGTTCGGGGCGCGTATTCTGGTTACGCACCTTTCAGTTTCCAATGGCCGGTCCGAATTCTCGCGGTCGACCCATTGTCAACTTGTTGCCGGCACTTGAAACCGGTGAGAAGGTGAATGCAATGTTGCCAATTCGCGAATACAGCGAAGACCGCTTCGTGTTCTTCGCCACCCAGGCCGGTGTCGTCAAGAAGACCCCGCTCAGCGATTTTTCGCGGCGGCGCACGAGTGGCATCCGCGCAGTGGAGCTCGACGAGGGTGATCAACTGGTCGACGTCGCAATCACCGACGGAACGCGCGACGTGATGCTGTTCGCATCCAACGGCAAGGCAATACGTTTTGCCGAAGACGCAGTGCGTGCCGTCGGCCGAACTGCACGCGGCGTGCGCGGCATGACGCTGTCCAAGGGCGAGCGGGTGGTCAGCATGATTGTTGCCGATGTTGGCGACATTCTTACCGCGACCGAGCGAGGCTATGGCAAGCGCACGCCGCTGGACGATTATCCACGCAAAGGCCGTGGTACCCAGGGCGTGATCGCGATTCAGACTTCCGACCGTAACGGTCAGCTTGTGGGTGCACTCCAGGTCACTGAGTCGTTTGAAGTCATGTTGATCTCCAACCAAGGCACCTTGGTACGTACGCGCGTCTCCGAGATCGCCCAGGTTGGACGTAACACCCAGGGCGTTACCTTGATTCGCCTGCCCGCCGATGAGGTGTTGGTCAGCATTGCGCGTGTGGAAGCGCTGCCCGAAGAAAGCGGTGATGACGATAGCGCCGGAACGTCAGACACCAGCGTGGTCGATGCACCGTGAGGCCAGTGTCGCAGTTACGTTTCATACGCCGATCAGTGATTTCTGTCTGTTCATTGTTTTTCGCCGCGGAGGTGATCGCAGATGCCTCGGCGGTGATGCAATCGACCGATGTCACCAGCGCGCGCGACGCTGTCATGCCCTATGTGGTCAGCATCATGGTGGTGCGGAAGGACCATGTGCAGGGACGCGGTCAGCTCAGTCTGAGTAGCGGTAGCGGCACTATAATCAGCGCCAATGGACACGTTGCTACCAATGCGCACGTTACCGAAAACGGCGAGCGCTTTCGCGTGGTAATGGCGGACAAACGCGAACTGCCAGCGCGATTGGTGGGCGTTGACGAGCTCAGCGATATCGCTGTGCTGCAGATCGATACGCGTCTGCAAACGCGTTTTGCATTTGCTAATTTTGCCGAGCGCAATAGCCTGCAGGCAGGCGACACTGTGCTGGCAATGGGCGCACCTTGGGGGTTGGAGCAATCGTTGTCTCAAGGCGTGGTCAATCATCCGGCACGACTGATGGTGTCGTTGTTTCAGGATGAAGCGGACTACGAACAACAGCTGGGCCGCAATCAGCCTACGGCGCGTTTCTATGCATGGATCCAGCACGATGCGTCCATTGCGCCGGGTAACTCGGGTGGTCCCTTGGTAAACCTCAGTGGACAGATCGTCGGCATAAACACGCGCGGCAGTCTGGCCGGAGGCGACATGGCATTTGCCATTCCAGCGGAAATCGCCCGTCGGATTGTGCTGCAGTTGATCGAGTTCGGCGAGGTCAAACGCAGTTTCTTCGGCTTCAGCATTCGCTCGCTCAAGGGGTCAGGGTTAAGTGAGGGCGTATTGGTCAGTTCGGTACAGCAGGATTCGCCGGCGGATGCCGCTGGCCTCGTTCCTGGCGATCACATTTTGAAGATTGACGGTCACCCGGTGACGGTCGCGCAACCCGAGCAAGTGCCGACGTTTCTGCGCGAACTGACTGAACGTGCGCTCGGTAGTTCCGTGGCGTTGCAGGTGCAGAACGCGTCTGGCACGCGCGTGCTGAGTATGAAGTCGCAGCGCTATCCTCCCGACCTTGGCGACAATGCTGAGATAAAGGCATGGGGACTAACACTTAGCGAAGTGACGCCAGCGATTGCGCGTTCTCGCTTACTTGAGCACCAAACTGGATTGATCGTGACCGGTGTATTGCCCGGTCGACGCGCCGCGACGGCCCATCCGCCGCTCGCAGTCGGCGATGTAATCTTCACCATCGACGCGAAGCCGGTGGCGCTGGTGGCGGATGTCGCGCAACTCGGGCGCCTCAATGGCA
The DNA here is from genome assembly GCA_034440555.1 of Pseudomonadota bacterium. Taxonomy (GTDB): domain Bacteria; phylum Pseudomonadota; class Gammaproteobacteria; order Xanthomonadales; family Ahniellaceae; genus 0-14-3-00-62-12. The sequence goes on along the minus strand of JAWXCG010000015.1, from coordinate 6,398 downwards.
GCGGAGATGTCGCGCATATCGTAGCCTTTGAACGCGTCGGTACGTCGATGGTTTCGCTGCTCGACGCGCAGCCCGGCGAAGACAAAGGCAATAAGCTGCGTGAGTTGCCAAAGCCCTGGGTGGGCATCGACGCACAACCGATCAGCGCGACAACGGCGCGTCAGATCGGCGGCCTTGCCGAGGGCGGGTATCGCGTGACGCGGGTATACCCAGGTCCAGCGCAGCGCGCGGGTGTACGCGTCGGCGATCTCATTACCGGCTTGGACGGTGAGCCGGTGCCGGTTTCCGGTGACACCGATGACACTGCGCTGCAACAGCGCATTCGAGACGCACTGGTCGACCAGCCCTTGCTGTTCGATCTCTGGCGCGATGGCAAGGCGATGCAAGTGAGCGTCGCACCCGGCGTGGCGCCTGACGCGCGCAGCTCACTGAAGTCCTGGCAGGTCGACTGGCTCGATCTTGGCGTGCGTACGCTCGGTTTCTACGATCGAATCGAGAGACGTCTGCGCAAGAACCAGCGCGGAGTAGTAGTCGAGAGCGTTGAAGCAGGAGGTTTGGCAGGCCTGGCCAACATCAAGCCTGGAGATGTGATTCTGATGGTAGATGGTCACCGCGTGGATGATCTGGAGCGATTCAAACAACTGGTCCGCCGCGATGCTCGTCCCGTTGATCGCAGCATGAGCTTTCTGATACTGCGTGCGGCGCGTACTCGGCTATTGTTTCTGGATCTGGGATGGGAGAAATCGCAATGAACCCACGTGCACAGCGCGGTTTGTGGGCAATCTTGATGCTGGTTGGTTCTCAGCTGGTCGGCGCCAGTCCGATGGACGAAGAAAGCAAACAGATTTTCGCGCAATTGTTGCGTGAACATGCGGATAGCGTGGTGCGTGTCAGCTTCGTGATGAAGTCGAGCTATCAGGGACAGGAGCAAAGTCAGGAATCTTCTGCAACCGGCGTGATCGTCGATCCGCGTGGACTCATTCTGGTGCCGCGCATGGTGGTCGAGCCGACATTTCCGGGCATTGACAAACTGACCAACGAACAGCGGGCAAGCTTCAAGCTCGAAGCGCGTGACTTTCGTGTGCGCTTCGCCGGGCGCGACACGCCTTTGGAAGCCGAAGCGCTGACTTCCGATCCGGATTTGGGCATCGCCTGGCTGCGCCTCGTTGCGGTGCCTGCAGATGGGAAGAACGCGCAACAGGCGGTGCCGAAGTCATCGCGGAACGCAGCGCCAGACGCACCGAGCTATCCGGCCGTCGATTTGAGCGATGACGCAAAAGCTGCGTCCGGCCAAGCCTATTACGTCATTGAGCGATTGGAGGACCGCTATGGCGGTGCGCCCATCATTTCCTGGGGCGTGCTGATTGGTGAAGTCAGCGTACCCAGATCTGCCCATGTGGCGACCGGTGCCATCGGGCTGGGTTTTTCCGCCGAAGGAAAAGTGTTGGGATTTGTTGTCGCCGATCTGGAGAGCTACGGTAGCGATGCTGTCATGACTGGAATGGGCGGGGTGCGCATGACCATGGCGTCGGCGCGCCGGATCGCCTCGGCGACGCAGCGCGCGGCCAGCCTGCTGGATGAGTCCAGGTAACCCTGAAGGCGCTCACGATGTGCGCGCTTGTGTCGGTCGAATAAAGCGTCGGTCGAATAAAGTTGCAGATAGTCCCGTTTACCATCCCATCGGTGACTGATTGCTGCCTGTTCCGCAGCGTTTCCGGGACTATCGCTGCAGCGCAAAAATATTGCGAATACGCGCGCGCCGGCCTGTCGGGCAGGTAGGGAGTGGGTCGAATCCAGTGCGGGAAAGCGCGAATATGATGCGATCCTTGCGTGGGAATCGCCCGACCGGCTTTTTTCCGCAAAAGACTCGTGCTAATTTCCGGGTTACTGAGTTTGCCGGTCCTTGTTGTGACCTGTCGAGGTATAGAAACCTCCGCCAAGATTGGCGTCAGAGTGTTTTGGGGGCTCTGCCGTCCGATTAGATCACTCTGCTTTGGCACACCCAGTAAGTGGACATTCGTGTTGGGATGTCTGGTTTATTCGCTCGGTTTTATCGTCATTCGGAGATTGATCAATGTCGGATCGTGAGGTAGGTACAGTCAAGTGGTTCAATGATGCCAAGGGCTTCGGATTCATCGCTCGCGAAGATGGGGCAGATGTGTTCGTGCATTTTCGTGCCATCCAGGGTGACGGCTTCAAGTCACTGCAGGAAGGGCAGAAGGTGAGCTTCAAGGTCGTACAGGGGCAGAAGGGATTGCAGGCGGATGAAGTAAATCTCGCCTGACATACTCAGGGGAAATCAGGAAAAACGCCGGGTTAGCCCGGCGTTTTTTTTGCGCCGGTGGTCTGTCCAATGGCGGAAATCGAGGTGATTGCGACGACCGTTGCATGTCCGCGGCGAGCGGTCGGACTTGAGCAACCGAATTTTTTTGGCTGGCCAATGAGCAACTCCTGGTGCCCAGGTTGAGGGGCAAAAGCAGACAGTGACAGTATTGGATCGGGCACTGCGTACTACAAAGCAGACGCGCAGTGCCGCGCGATCGTCAGGAAGCTCTATGACCGCGGGCATCAGTCATTCGGTTCGCTCGCAATACATCGCGCTGGCGGTTTCGTCACTGGTTCTAGCCTGGACTCAGCCCGCGCATCCGCAGGCGCCATTCGCTCGCGTCATGGGTGTCGGCCCACCCGCCGTGGAAGCCAACAGCGCGTTGCGCGATCCCGCGCTTACGGCGAATGGCGCCTACATTCTGTTTACGACGTCGGCGACCAATCTGCTGCCGATGTTCAGCGGTGCGCTGAATGTATACCGGTATGAGGTGGCATCTGGCGCGATCGAAATCGTCAGCCGCAATGCCTCCACTGGCGCGCCTGCTGATGGCAATTGTTTTCTACCGTCGGCCTCGGCGGAAGGACGATTCGTGGTCTTCGAGAGCCTCGCCACCAATCTCGGTCCGCTCAGTAACGCTCTGAATATCTACCGTACTGACATGACGACCGGCGCTACTGTTCGCGCCAGCCAAAGTCAAAGTGGCACCGAGGGCAACGATCAGTCACGATTTCCGGCGGTGTCTGGCAATGGCCGGTTTGCGGTGTTTCAATCGTTCGCCAACAATCTGGTTGCTGTCGACAACAACGATCGCGCCGATATTTTTCTGACCGATTTCGACACTGGGGCAGTCGAAGTGATCAGTCGGGACGCGACCGGAGCATTCTCCAACGACAATGTGGGCGCGCTCACCGCGCAGGCCATTTCCGCCGATGCGCGGTACGTGGTCTTTCCGAGTCTGTCTGCGAACATGGTGGTTGGGGTATCCGGCGGTACGCAGCAGATCTATCTGCGGGATCGAGTGGGCGCCTCCACGTCGTTGCTGAGCCAGTCTGCAGGGGGTATGCCCGGTGGCAGTCAGTCCGATCAAGCGGCAATTTCTGCAAATGGACGATTCGTCGTGTTTCGCTCATTCTCCAGCAATCTGGTGGCAGGCGCAGCCAGTCGATTGTTCATTCTCGATCGTCAAACCGGCGTGCTGGCGGCGATACCGTTGCCGCTGGCTTCGAATTTCTCGCCGCCGCTAGTCGCAAATGCGCTTTCCTGCCGCGGTCCACGTGTAGCGGACAACAGCGACGTGGTGATGATCTGCGATATGGCTGCTCCCACTCCCGCGCAGGCGTTTCTTTGGCGGCGTTCCAGCGGCGGCCAGTTGGAATTGCTGAGTCGGGCTGCGGGCACCACATCCACATTCGGCAATTTGCTGTCGGGATCACTCGTCAGCGTCAGCACCAATGGCAGCACCATCGCATTTGAATCGCAGGCGGGAAATATCGTCAATGGCGATGGCAATGCCGTGGCCGACGTGTTCTATCGCGCGCCTTCCGCACCGCCAGGACTGATATTTGCCAATGGCTTCGAGTAGGCGTTTGCAACTGCACTGAAGTCCCTTTCCAGAACCGTACCCGTCCAGAAACCGTACCCGTCAGGAGTGTTTTATGGCATTCACCGCGATACGCAATACCGTTGTTACCGCAATTGCGGTCGTTGCCGGGTTAGGTCAATCGAATCCAGCCAGTGCGCAAAGCATTTTCAATGTCAGCACATTTTCTGATAGTGGTGCAGGTTCCTTGCGAGAGGCTATCACCGCTGCCAATTCGTCCCCCGACCGCAGCACGATCAATTTCACCATCGACCGGGCAGTGTGGGGCAATGGCCCATGGACCATCACCCTTGCGTCCGAGCTGCCTGCAATGACTGCGCCGGTAATCATTCGTGGATTTTCTCAGCCAGGGGCGTCCGCATCGACTGCCCCTTTGAGTCACCAGGTGATGATCGAGATTGACGATTCGGCCATTCCTTTGGGCATTCACAATCACGGCGGCCTGCTGACCTTTATTCGCGGTGCTGAGGGCAGCGTGGTCAGTGGATTGAGTCTGTTTGGCGGTCGAAGTGTTTCCAGTGGCCTCGGCAATGACTCCGCTGCACTGCTGCTGATGGCCAACAACGTGCGCGCCAGCGCTAACCGAATTGGGGTGCGCGCCAACGGGGCGCTGGCTGCCTATGCCGGGGTTCCAATCGCTGCGATCATCGCCGATAGCATCACCGTCGGTGGCGCCGAGCCTGCAGATGGAAACTGGATCGGCGCCGCGGATTCGCATGCGATCCAGTTGACTGGCGGCAAGCATGTGGTTCGCCATAACTTGATCGGCTTTGACCGCTTCGGCGCTTCGTCGCTGGCTAACACCATCAACGGGGCTGGCATTCTGGCCGCCAGAATCGGGTACTCACCTCCGCCCAATCTGCAAACCATGTATTCCGGTGCCGTGCAGAATGGTTTCTGGGGGCTGCGCGATTCCGTGATAGCCGACAATCGCATCAGCGCTACACGAGACACCGCCATCGCACTGTATGGCACCAACAATCCCACTTCGGGCAATCGCATCGATCGCAATGTCCTGGGCAGGGACTTCTGGGGCAGCAGCAGTGCGCACGTGTACGCCGGTATTCGCTTGAGCAGCGCCGCCTCGGACAATAGCGTGACCGACAATCTGGTTGGCAACGCCAATGCCGGAATCATCCTGGGCAATGCCTCCGGAGCGACGGTGACACGTGCCGGTAACGGCAATCGACTGAGTCGAAATCTATTCTTCGACGTGGCCCATCGCGGCATCGGGCTTGACCCGGATCAAATGTTTGCGCCGCTGGCGAATGACCCGCAGGATGTGGACAGCGGTCCGAACGCACTGCAGAACAAACCCCAGATCACTGCTGCCAGTACCGGTCGTGGTCTTGAGGGTAGGCTTGACGCAGCGCCATCACAGGCGCACACCATAGAGTTCTTCCTGTCCAGCAGCTGCCACCCGAACGGTTTCGATCGCGCAGAGTTTTTTCTGGATTCGTTGCAGGTCACCACGGATACTTCGGGTCGAGCAGTATTTTCCACCCGTATCAATAATGCGCCACTGGGCGGGCTTCGCAGTGGGGATGTGATCACCGCCACTGCGACCGATTCAGCCAACAATACATCCGAGCTCTCGGCTTGCTTTCCGATCGCTGCTGCTGCGTCCCCGACACTCAAGGTTTCACCGCTGCAGTCGCCAGAATTTGCGATGAAGCTGGCCACGATCAAGGCGACGATTCAAAGCGCGGGACCGCGCCAGCCGAGCGGGGAAATCGTGTTCATGCTGGCCACCGCTACCGCTACGCGGGAATTGGCTCGCGCGGCTATCGTCAATGGCCAGGCTACGATATCGGGGCCGCCCACCGGCTTTTTGCCGCATGCTGGCCACTACGAAGTGTATGCAGATTACGCCGGGGATGGCTTCCATATGGCGGCGCGGTCCCCGGTCCAGGCGCTCACGGTGTTTCGCCCACCCAGTGCGCTGTTGAGTTCGGAGTTCTCATCGCCCCTGCGACGTGACCTTGCCAATGGAGATCGCGAATACTACGAAGCGCCGATGAATACCTGGCGCCGCCTGACCAATGGCAGCGGCGACACATTCGTCGATGCGGATCGATTCGCTGGCAGCCTCAATGACAATATTTTCCTGAACAAATCGGGCCAGTACAGAATGGTGGAAGGCAATGGCACCGTCAGCATGCTGCATTCCGGACAAATTTCGATGACCACTGAGTTGCTGGATCTGGTGCATGTTGACGGCGACGTACAGGTTGACGCGATCGTGCGCGATCCACAAAGTGCCAAGTTTGGCGTCGTCCAGTGCGCATTTCGAATCGACAACTGCGAGCGTTTCCAACTTCTTGACGTGAGTGTCGAGTTTGCCTACCTGTTGAGTGGCGATTTCAATGGCGACGGAAACGCGGACCTGGTATTTCGCAATCCCAGCAGTGGCGAGGTCACCGTAATATTGATGCTCGACGGCAAAGCGCTCGATCGATACACACTGCG
>JAWXCG010000014.1:0-9229 GCA_034440555.1 Pseudomonadota bacterium | reverse complement strand
TTGCTCAATGCCCTGATTGGCTACAAGCTGTGCATCACCGCATCCAAGCCGCAGACAACCCGACATCGACTGCTTGGCGTGTTGACCCGACCTGATGCCCAGCTCGCGTTTCTGGACACGCCGGGAATGCATCGCGGTCAGACCCGCGCCCTCAATCGCGCGCTCAACCGCACCGCGAAGGCCGCTGCCGATGAGGCAGATCTCAACGTGTGGGTGCTCGATGCGCTTCGCCATACCGAGGAAGACGAGGCCGTCGGCGCGCTGCTGAAACAGCAGAACAAGCCCGTGGTCATCGCCTTGAACAAGGTTGATCGTATTGCCGACAAGACGCACCTTTTGCCCTTGCTGGCCGAGTTGCAGCAGCGCTATATGCCGGTAGCCATTGTTCCGCTATCGGCCTTGAAGAACAAAGGCGTCGACAATTTGCGTGACCGCCTGATTGAACTGGCACCGCACGGTGAGGCGCAGTTCGAGGAAGACGAAATCACCGATCGCAGTGAGAAATTTCTTGCCGCTGAACGCGTTCGCGAACAGGTCGTGCGTCTACTCCGCGATGAGTTGCCGTTTTCTACTACGGTAGAAATCGAAAACTTCAAACGCGAGGGGAATCTGCTGCGTCTGGGTGTGATCATCTGGGTCGAGCGCGAGGGACAAAAGGCGATTGTAATCGGTAAGGGCGGGGCGCAGCTCAAGACCATCGGAATGCAGGCGCGGCAGTCGCTGGAAGGATTGTTTGCGTGCAAGGTGCATCTCGAAACCTGGGTACGCGTTCGCGAAAACTGGAGCGACGATGAACGCGCACTGCAGCGCTTCGGTCTCGATCAAATCTGAGCATCGACATCGAGCAGCGTCAAGCGCTGTTCACGATGCTGCAGGACATTGCGCATGTCAGCTGTAGCCCGACTTGACGCCGAGCCATCCTTCGTACTGCACGAGCGGCCCTACCGCGAAACCAGCGCGCTGCTCGAAGTGCTGACCCGTGACCAAGGGCGCATCGGCGTCGTCGTGCGTGGTCTGCGCGCCAGTAAGCCGAGATTCCAGCGCGGCAGTCTGCGACCATTTCAGTGTTTGGCGCTGGATCTGCGGCTGAGCGGTGAACTCGCGCAACTGGTCGCCGTGGAAACCTTGGGGCGGCCGCTGCATCTGCAAGCCGACGCGTTGCGCTCGGGCCTCTACGTCAACGAACTGCTCGCACGCATGATTGAACGGCACGATCCGCATCCGGAAGTATTCCAGCGTTATGCGCAGCTGCTCACTGAAATCGATCACGCCGATGGTCTAGCCTGGAACCTGCGTCGCTTCGAACGCGACCTGCTGGCCATGCTCGGCTTCGGGCTGCAGCTGGGCCAAGATGTCGACTCCGGCGCGGAGCTGGATCCCGAAGCTGAGTATCAGTACCACCCGGAGCAGGGACCGCGCCGCTGCGCCTACATGCGGCCCTTACCCAGCATGCGGCCCTTGCCAAGTTGTCGTGGGGCAGCACTGATCGCGCTCAATCAGGACCAGATGCCGCTGACTGCAGACTTGCCCACGCTGCGTCTGTTGATGCGTTCGGTCATTCGCCACCATCTTGGTGGACGCGAACTGGACGCATGGCGTGTCCTGGTCGGTCCATCTGCCGCATGAGCGCTTGGCTCAATGCCACGCCCCTGTCCAGATGCAGCTGAGTAGCGTTTTCCTGGGCCTCCGATCGGCCGGTTAACAGGCCTCAGCTTTCACCCGGCGGCGTCGGCCCAGGCCCCGGACGTAGAGCGCGCGCAAGCCGATCAATCGCTCGCCGCCACGCATCCATCAACTTTACTTCGGGCAAGTCTGAGCCGGCCTGGTCGAGTAACGACTTGAGTTCTGAAGCGCCGCAGAACCCCAACGCCGACTTCATTCTATGCACACAACCACGCATTGCTGCGATGTCCAAGCGCGCGTTGGCATCGTCGATTTGTACGCGATAGAGCGACAGCTCCTGCGCCAGCAACAAGCGCAGTCCAGTCAGCACCTCGACGCTGCCACACGCCTGCAGGCCGGCCGTGTCGTCCAGCACCAGCGGCGATTCATGGTTTGCCATCGGCGCCATGCTGGTCTGCGAATCCAGCAGTCCAGCAACGCCGTTGGCGGCCAACGCATGACGCAGCCGCGATCGATCTATGGGTTTTTCCATGGCATCGGCGAAGCCCACTTCGATCAGTGCATCGAAGCGGAAATCGTCCAGCTCTGCGCTCATCGCGATGGCCGCGGTCTGTGCATTGGGGCCAGCGGCGTTCGCGCGCAGTGCACGCAACACCATGCCGGCATCGCCCCCGTCGAGCTGACAGTCAAGCACCAGTGCGTCAAACCGGTGGCAGCCACCCAACGCGATGGCATCGGTTACGCTCGACGTGCTGCGGACCAGGCAGCCGAGCGCAACCAAGTGCACCTGCACGACCTCGCGCGTAATCGGGTCGTCTTCGGCCAGTAAAACTGACGGCTGTCTAGAAAGCATTTCTTAACCCTCCGGATGCGAAGATTAACGCCATGCGCTTCCTCCTCACCATCCTGCTGCTTACGCTCCTGCCAGCGGCAAAGGGCTGGGAATTGCGGGTCGGCGCTTTGCGTACGGGTGGTGCAGAGCTGCGCTCCATTCAGGTGCAACTCACTCAAACGCAGATGACGGTTCGTGCAGCCAGTGGCGCGGTTGTGGATTTGGGGATCAAGCAAACCAGCATAGCCTGGGACTGCACGCTGGAACGAAGCACGGAGGCGGGAACCGCATGCAGTGGCAGCATCAGCGCACGTTCGCCGGCATGGCGCGGAACCTTGCAGATTTCGTCGTCACCGAAAATGAACCAAGCCGTCGCCAGAATCGGTGAGGCCTCGCTGCACTGGCAGTCGCCAGCTGCAACTTCTGCCCAAGCCAACGCGCGCATACGACTGAGCCGGATTCCCCTATCCTGGGTGCAGCAGAGGCTTACCGCAGCGTGGCCGGATTTGGCTTCGCTCTCGGGCTTCGTCGACGCCGATTTTCAATTGGCCGCCGATGCTGACAAATTATCCGGGCGCCTGGCGTTGAAGGACGTAGCGTTCGAAGCCCAGCGCGGAGAAGCGGCAGCAGCGGCGCTGCAGTTGCAGGGCAATTTCTCCGTGCAGTTGGGCGCGAGGCCAGCGCTACAATGGCGCGTCGTTCGACCGCTGGGTCAGGTTCTGCTTGGACCCGTGTATTTCGAGTTGCCTGCTGCCGAAAGTGCACTAGAGGTTTCGATCGTCAAAGACGAGCGCGGAGCCTGGCAGTTACCCGCGTTGAATTGGCACGATGGAGAAGGACTCCGCTTCAAGGCAGCAGCACATTTCGACGAGTCCGATCGGATGGAGGTGCACATCATCGAGATGAGCGCCGCACTTGATGCCGTTTCCAAGCGTTACCTTGGCACTGCACTGGCCACGGCCGGCTTCGAAGCGCTGCAGTTGCAGGGGCAGGTGCAGGCCAGCGGTCGATTCTTCGACGGCGCCTGGCGATCGTTTGATCTGAAACTGCAGCAGGTAAGCATTGCCGATCCAGCGGAGCGCATTCAGGTGGGCCAGCTTGACGGTGTATTGCGGCTCGACCCAGGCAACCCGATCAACTCGATGCACTGGACGAAGGCGAGTGTTTACAAAATCCCATTGGGCGATGGACACGCCCGTTGGAATTGGTCGCCGGATACCCTGCAGTTGGCCGAGCCGCTGTCGATTGCATTGCTCGGAGGCACGCTTCGCATCACCGCGTTGCAGCGCACCCTGGTCGCGGGCCATGCGCAGTGGCGCGGCGCTATCGAGCTGGACAAACTCGACGTATTGAATCTGACCACGGCGCTGGACTGGCCGAACTTCTCCGGTTCGCTGTCCGGAAGTTTGCCTGGATTCCGCTTCCAGGCCGGTGGCTTCAGCGCCGATGGCGACATCCAGCTCAGCGTGTTCGATGGCCAGATGCGAATCTCAGGCCTCAATAGTGAGCGCAGTTTTGGCGTCGCTCCAAGCCTGGGTGCCAATATCGAGCTCGATAATCTGGATCTGAAGCAGCTCAGTTCTATGCTGGATTTCGGCGAGATCGAAGGCTGGCTCGACGGCGAGGTAAAAGGACTGCGCATGCTCGATTGGGCGCCGATTGCTTTCGACGCGCGACTACACACGGACACCCGATTTCCAAGAAAGAAGCGGATCAGTCAGCGCGCCGTCCAGGGGCTTTCATCAGTGGGCGGTGGCGGCTCGGTGATGGGCAATCCACTGATGAAACTGGTGGATTCATTCGCTTACACCGAAATTGGACTGAATTGTCGCCTTGTCGACAATGTGTGCGAGATGGGTGGGCTGGATACGAACGGCGCGGGCTACACTATCCTTCGTGGAGCGGGTCTGCCGCGGCTTACCGTAGTTGGGCATCAGCGCCGCGTGGATTGGCCGGTGCTGCTGTCCAGATTGCAAGCGGTTTCTTCGGGTCAGGCTCCGGTCATCGAGTGAGTTGCATTATTGCGCCATCCAAGTGCTGCAACCAGTACGTATTGGAACCAGTGTGTATTCAAACAAAACCGTATCGGAACAAATACGTGATGGAACGAACGCGTGCTGGCTTAAAGGGAGTAACGCTGTGCCTAAATCGTCAGTGTCGAAAAGTTTGGGGACCGAAAGGCTGTGGTCGAAGAATGCCCGGTCGAGGAAGGCTTGGATTGCTGGTCTGTTGATCAGCTTGCTGGTCACTGCCTGCGTTACGATCAATGTGTATTTTCCGGAAGCGGAAGTACAGGAGGCCGCAGGTGAGTTCATCGACAAGGTGATCGGAAGCGATGCGACCGGGACTGCGACTGAAGCCGAGGCGTTGCCATCCGGCAAGTCAACCACATTCAGCTTCGACCTGTCTGTGCTCGGCTCAGCTTATGCCGCTGCTGATCTGAGTATCGAAACCCCCGCCATCAAGGCGATTCAGGCACGCATGGCGAATCGCTTTTCCACCTCGCTGGAAAAGTACTTCGACAGCGGCGCGCTGGGTTTCAAGCGCGACGGACTGATCGAAGTTCGCGATGCCGCCGGCCTGCCATTGCCGGAACGTGCTGGCATCAAGCAGCTCGTCGCTGATGACAATCGCGATCGCGCTGCCGTGTATCGCGAGATTGCTGTTGCCAATAACCATCCGGAGTGGGAGGCGGAGATCCGCACCACGTTCGCCGAGCAATGGATCGCCAAGGCACGCAAGGGCTGGTATTACCAAGACAGCAAGGGGGTCTGGGTAGAGAAATAGTCCGCACGGTCGGGATGTCCCCCAGCGTTTTTTGCTTTCGGCAGCAGAGCTGGTGAAGTCAACGGATGCTTTCCTTTGTGCAATAGTGAACCAGTACGTAGTGAACCAGTACGCGCCAGGTCCGACAGGTATGCATCGTGGGTCGTAGCAATCAGAAATCGCGCAGGCCAGAACTCGTTGAACTCGATGTCCACGATCTGTTGCACGATGGCCGTGGCGTCGCGCGTCGTGACGGCAAGGCCGTGTTTGTATCAGGAGCGCTCAGCGGCGAACGCGTGCGCGCGCTGATCAACGACCGGCATCGACATTACGACGAAGCAACCACAGTCGAAGTGCTGCAGGCCAGTTCCGATCGCATCGATCCACGCTGTGTGCATTTCGGAGTTTGTGCCGGTTGCGTTCTGCAACACCTCGAACCTGCCGCGCAAATCGCCGCCAAGCAGAAAACCATGCTGGACAATCTCGAACGTATCGGCAATGTTCAGCCGCAGGCGCTGTTGCCGGCACTGGTCGGTGATCACTGGGGTTACCGGCGGCGCGGACGCCTGTCGGTGCGCCATGTCGAAAAGAAAGGCCGCACCTTGGTCGGCTTCCGCGAGGTCAATGGCAAACACGTAGCGGATGTCCAGCAATGCCATGTATTGGATCCCAGAATTGGCACGCGCATTGAGCGCATCGGCGCGCTCGTATCTGCCATGGATGCGCGCAGCAGTTTGCCGCAAATCGAAATCGCCATTGCCGACAATATGCTCGCGCTGGTGTTCCGTCATCTCAATTCCCTGTCCGCTGGCGATACCCAAAAGCTCATCGAATTCGCCAAGCAGGAAGACATCGCGGTGTTGCTGCAGCCCGGCAACAACGACTCGGTGCATGCGCTCTGGCCTGAACAAATCGACCTCTCCTTCCGCATTCCACATTACGACATTACGCTGGATTTTCGCCCGCTCGACTTCATCCAGGTCAACGGACCAATGAACGAGCGCATGATCGGGCATGCACTCGCGCAGCTGGATGTGCAGCCGGATGAAGACGTGCTCGACTTGTTCTGTGGGCTCGGCAACTTCACCTTGCCGATCGCGCGCGACGCCCGCTCGGTGGTCGGCATTGAGGGCGAACACGGATTGGTCGAGCGGGCCCGGCACAACGCGGCGCGCAACGCCATCAATAACGCAGAGTTTTTCGTCGCCGATCTCAGCACCGACCAACGCCACAGTGCATGGGGCGCGCGCCGCTATGACAAACTGCTACTAGACCCGGCCCGTGCTGGCGCAGATAAAGTCATCGAATGGTTGCCCAGCAAGCATATGAGGCGCATCGTTTACGTCAGCTGTCATCCTGGGTCCCTCGCGCGCGACGCTGGTCTTCTGGTGCACGAGCATCGGTTCAAACTCAAGTCCGCCGGGGTAATGGACATGTTCCCGCACACCGCGCACGTCGAATCCATTGCAGTGTTCGAGCGATAAGGGCTACGCATGCTCAATGATGCGGGGCGAGCCCGTGAGGTCATGCCACCGCTGAGACGGAAACCGTAAGCTGCATACCGGTCAATCAGGAAATACAGTGTCTGAAACAACATGCCGGTTGCGATCGGTGCCGCCAGGCGCAGCAAGTGTCTTGGAACTGAACCCTGGGTGAGATCCTGCATCAGCTCGCCCTGGCAAAGCGCGGAGCATAGATGATGTCCCTTCGTAGCAGATGTAGTTGTGCTCAGCGCACGGGAACGAAACGGATCGCCTGACCACCACCGGCGGCAAGACGTATCGTCAACGTGTCGGCGCTGCTGACCTTGCGCTCTTCAACGACGAATTCGAATGGTGCAGTTTTCCAATGAGCCTTGGCACCGTCACGGTAGATTTCGGCGATGTAGGACTTTTTTGCATCGAGGAAATGCAAGGGTACTTCGATTACACGCCCGTTCTCATCGGTGCCGCTGCCGAGGTACCACGCTTCGCTATTGCGGTCTTTGCGGGCGATGGTCACGAAGTCGCCGACTTCGCCGTTGAGGATATGCGTTTCAGACCAATCAGTCGGTACGTCCTTGATGAACTGGAAGGCGTCCACGTGCTTGGCATAATTCTCAATGAGATCAGGCACCATCTGGATCGGGCTGTAGATCAACACGTAGAGTGCGAGTTGCTTGGCGAGCGTGGTCTGTACCGGCTGCCCCCGGCCCTGCAGACTGAGAATGCCGGGTGTGAAATCCATGGGGCCGGCGAGCATGCGCGTGAACACGAGATTGAGTTCGTGTTCGGGCGGATTGGGCGGATTGCCCCATGCCGCGTATTCCATGCCGCGCGCGCCCTCGCGGGTAACCCAGTTGGGGTAGGTGCGGCGCAGCCCAGTGTCCTTGATCGGTTCGTGCGGATTGATCGCGATGTGGCGCTTAGCCGCTTCGGTCACTACTTTCAAATGATGACGCGACATCCACTGGCCGTCATGCCATTCGCGCTTTACGACCTCTGTTCCGTCTGTATCCACCTCGCCGTCATTGCGTTCGGCCTGTCCGGCATCGGCAACGTAGCCGGTCTTGATGACGTCCACGCCCAGACGCGCGTACAGGTCGAGCGCCGGCCCAAGTTGCTTCTCGTAATGGCTCACCGCGCCCCCGGTTTCGTGGTGGCCCACCAAGTGCACACCTTTGCGTCTGGCATACGCAGCGACGCCCTCCAAATCGAAATCTGGGGTGGCTTTGGTGAAGTCGAAATTGTTGCCATTACCGAACCAGTCACCGTCCCAACCAATGTTCCAGCCCTCGACCAATACCCCGCGAAGGCCATTTTCGGCGGCGAAATCGATCTGTCGTTTAGCATTTGCGGTGGTGGCGCCGTGCCGCGGGCCGGTCGCCCAGCTGCTCGTGTCCAAATGCATTTCCCACCAGACCCCCGCGTACTTTGCTGGTTTGAACCAGCTGACGTCGCCCAGCGCATTGGGTTCATTCAAATTGAGTATCAGATTCGACTCATACAATCCGCCTGCGCTATCGGCGATTTGCAGCGTGCGCCATGGAGTATTGAACGGTGCACTGCGACGCACCTTCCAGCCTTCTGACGCGGGTGCCAGTTGAGCGCGGAAACGTTGACCCTCGGCGCGCCGCAACCACATGCTGGCGTAATCGACCAGAGCCGCCTCATGCAGCGTTATGTGCAGGCCGTCATCGGTGCGGATCGTCATTGGCGTGTGCGCCTGCGTCACTTCATCCAGTGGCGTCTTCAGATACAGATACTCGTATCGGTTCCACTCGCCGCCAGGAATCCACCACGCCGTCGCGGGCGCAACGACGACAAACTCGGTCAGCTCGTCTTCGATGATCACATCCTTGAGTGCGGGTTGATCGGGAAATTCATAGCGGAAGCCCAGGCCATCGTCGTAGACGCGGAACACTACGACGAACGAGCGCTTGAGTTTGATGGTCTCGGCAAAACGAACGCGCAGTTCGGTGTAGTTGTTGCGTATGTAGCGGTTTTCGCCCCATGGCTGTTCCCAGGTCTGGTCAAAGCTGCTGGCGCTTTGCTCAACGAGACTCAGATTGCGTTCGAGCTTTTCTGTATTGCGTAGCAGAAATCCCAGCCTGGATGGCGCGATCACCGGTTCGCCGAATCGCTGCACGCTGTAGCTGGCTCGACCCTCGTCGATCGCTACTTGTACCGACAGCACCTGTCCTGGCGACGTCGCGCCGGCGACAGTTTCACCACGTGTGCCGGCACTGGCCAGCAGCGCGATCAATACCAAAATGCCACGAGTTGTCATACGGCCTCCGATTGGTGCGATTGCGGGAGAGTGTGGGTGACGCATCATGCACGCTCGTCGCGACCAAGTGAGCTCCCAGACAGGCTATGCAATCGTATGCATGTCGGTTGCGCGATTGGAACCGACTAACCTGCGGTGCCTGCTGCGCGCTTGGCAGAAATGACGTCAAAGACAAGGAGTTCAGTGTTGATGAGTGCGCAGCCCGCTTCCCTGATCGTCATCTTTGGAGCTACAGGCGAT
>JAWXCG010000013.1:0-31176 GCA_034440555.1 Pseudomonadota bacterium | reverse complement strand
GTCCTTGTCCTTGTCCTTGTCAGGCTTGCGACCACGCTGCTTGTTCGGCAGCATGTTGCGTACCTCCGGCTCCACCGCTTCGGCGTCTGCGCGCTCCTGTTCTTCGCGCTTGCGTGCAGCGTCTTGCTCGGCTTGCAGCTGGGCTTGTGCCTGAGCTTGTTGCTGTGCCAGCGCTTGCTGTTGTGCCTGCGTCTGTGCCTGTTGCTGCGCCAGTGCCTGTTGTTGTTGCTGGACGATTAGCAGCTGCTGGGCGTCGGCTTGGCGCTGTGCCTCGGCCAGACGCTGTTGCTCAGCCAGACGCGTTTGCGCGACTTGGAGATCGCGTGCGTTCTGCTGTTCGCGTTGACTGTTTTCATCGCGCTGTGCTCGTTGCTGAGCCTGGACCTGGCGCTGCGACTCCTCCTGGCGTAGATCAGCCTGACGCTGCTCGGCGGCACGCTGATCGCGCTGCGCTTGCTGCTGCTGCTGTTGCTGCATTTGTTCTTGCTGCTTGCTATCGCTCTGACGTTGGCGGCGCTCCAGCTGCCGGAGTTTGTCCTGGCTTTGGCGGTCCACACGCTGTTGGTCGACGGCGTCCTGTTGCTCTATAGCCTGCTGTTGCCGTCCGCCCTGCCCCGTACGCCCCGGGGGCAGTTGCGCGTCGCGACGATCGCCGCCGCCGCGGTTATTGTCATCCGCCTTCCCGTCGTCACGGTCACGACCACGGTCGTCTTGTCGGCGACCACGGTCGCCAGTCGATTCTGCTGAACGGTCAAGCGGCAGCAACTGTGGCGGCTGCCCGCCTTGTGCGGCAGGCGCCACGTCATCACGGCTCGATCCAGCTTCACGAGCATTCATCGCGTTACGTTGTGAAAGCACGCGGACATTTTCATGGGCATTGGCGTGGCCACTCTGCGCCGGCACCCCGGCACGTGGCTCCAGTGCCCGCCCTGGATTTTTCTGCAGCTGCTTCTCGCGCATGGAGAATGGGTTCGCCTCGGGTGGCGGTGCACTGCGCGCGATGACTTCACGATTGAAAGACTCCAGCTCAGGGCGTGCGCCGGACGCACGTCCCGCACCCAACACACTGCGCATATTGGGCGCAATCGGAGCAATACGGATCGTGTCACCGGTGCTTAGTGCACTGCTGTCGAGGCGAATCGCCGCCTGACGCACGGATCGCGCGTTGGCGAACACATCGCCAGGTACCGCGGTGATTCCACCGGCGACGGAACGATTGGCATAGTTCACCTGCGAAACATTGGTGTTGCCGCTGGCGTAGTTATTATAGATGTTGGTAATCGTGGTGTTGTTGATCACCGTGTTGTTGACGTTGACCTGGGTGAAGTAGTTGCGACTAACCTGATACGACGGCACATAGACTTCACGCGGTCCAAGTGGGAACCAGCCAATCGGCGATCGGCCACGTAACGAAAGCGAGACGCTCCAGTTGCTGCCGCCTACGAACGCGACGAGAGCAGGCGCATAAATTGGTCTTACGTTTCGTGGTCCGGGAATCCAGCCCCAGCGGTTGGAGACAGAGACCCAGCGTCCATAGTGCGAAGGAGCGAATCCCCAGGGCGCGCTGTCCACCCAGGTCCAGCCCCACGGCTCCTGCCAAACCCAATGGCCATCCCGATAAGGCGCCCAGTCAGAATCGACGCGGTTGGGAAACCACACATTGCCGTAACTGCGCACCTGGCGCCAGCTACCGTACTCGTCGAGATCAGCATAGCCCACGACGTCGTCGTCAAGGTAACGCAAGGATGCAGAACGGTCGAGGCGCAGGTCGCGGGCAAGGCTGTAACGATCAAAACTATCCGGACGGGGCAGCGCGTACATTTCGTAGTCGCGCAGATCGGCGTCATAAAAACGCACGGTGTCACCGGTATTCAGCGGAAAGCTTGAGTTTTCACCATAGGCCTCGCCGGCACCTTCCCAGACGACAATTGTGGTTTCGTCGTACTCGGGGTCGACATCGATGCGATATCTTCCGGCGCGATTGATGGTGAAGGCCAGGGTTGGCGTTGCCACTTCAAAACTTTGCCCACGATACAGGCGGCGCACGCGCAGGCTGATGGTGCCTTGTGTCAGCTGAACTTGCGCGATGCGATCGTCCAGCTCGAGAATTTCGAAGCTGCTGTCCGGCCCGAGTCGCACCGCTGCGCTGCCCATTTGCAATTCGGCGCGCGCATCGCGATCAGTCCACAGTCGATCACCACGCACCAGTGGGCGATTGCGCACCACGCCGAACCACTGGTCCTCGCCGGCGGGCGAGTAGCTCACCTCACCCTGGATGTGATTCAGACGCGCCACTCGCCCGGGCGGATCGCCGTGCGCGGCGCGCACATTTGATGCGAGGCCCAGCGAGCACAATAGAACGCCCGACAGGACGAACAATCGCGATAAATTCGACATGATGTGTTCCTTTAGGTCCGACGTCGGGAAGCACGCGGACAGCTGCTGCGGTGAATCGGGATGTGCGGTGAATCGGGACACTGCGGTTAGTCGTTACCCACCATTTCTTCGGACAACGCGACATGTTGCGCGCAACAATCGCAACGTGTGCGATGCAGCTTTTCACTCGTTAGAAAATCATCGGATGAATTCGACATTGCCATTTACGCGCGTGCGAGTTTGAACTCGAACTCTTTGAACTCGAACTCTTTAAGCTCGAACTCATTCGCGTCCGCGAACGACCAGCAACAGCACGCCAACCAATATGGCTCCGCCGCCAGCCCACGAGGGAATGTTCACTGTCTCCTTGTCCTTGATCGAGATTTCCATCGGTCCGATCTTGGCGTCATGGCTCTTCTTGGTGTACGTGAAGCTGCCATAGGCCAAGCTCAGGATGCCGGCTACGATCAATACAATTGCGGTCAATTTAATTCCGTTCATGGGTGGCGATCCTTTTAATTACGGGGATGAGGTCCGAGTCAACAGACGCTTCGCTAAGCTCGTCCGCGCCTGCCCATGAGCAGCGACACTACAAACAGGACGATGAAAATCAGGAACAGGATTTTCGCGATGCCGACGGCTGAGCCTGCGAGACCACCGAAGCCAAGCACGCCTGCAATCAGCGCGATGATGAGAAAGACAATGGCGTAGTGCAACATGACTAACACTCCTTAAGTAATTTCTTATTCAGGTCTGCCGCCCCGTTGGCGCGATGATCGCTGATCGCGATCGGCACACCCCCAAGCTGCGATGGAACGCCCGTGATTTACGCGGCTTTTGCTGCCGCGGCAACTTTGGACGTAGTTCTTGAAACTGTGCGCAGATTATGCAAGCCCAGGCGTTGCGTCGGTGCGGAAACACACACACGCGCCTATCCTTTGATTTCGCCGCAATCTGCAGCGCTGTGCCGGTGCTGGAGGTAGTGCTTGCGTGCCGTTTGGTCGGGATTAAGCAAAACGATGATCCGTAGAATTCAGCGCCTTCGACTCGACCGGGTGTAGTCACGACCCCTGCCGTTGGTCAATGGCAATTCGCGAGATTCGACGGCCGAACAGGAGTTGAGAAGAACCAGCTGGTTGCAACACGCTTGCGCCACGAGCCGTTCTCACGTCAAGTGTTCCGTCCACTAGTGTTCCCACAACACGCGTTCCTACAAAAGATCGAGCGCCCCTGGTTTCTACTGCGAAACTGCGGAGGCAACGGCCAGGGGCGGATTAGGGAACCTCTGAACCAGTCCGGAGCCGCGATAGCCCACTGAGTCAGGGGGCGAAAAACCGCAGGTTTTTTGGGGTTCGGCAAGCAATGAGCAGTGTGGCGAAGACGAAGTGGTGGCTTATTCAGACCTTCCTTAGACGCCGGGTTAGCCCTGCCTATGCACTGCAACACCCTCCAACCCCCTATAATCCACAGCCCGTCTCGTGCGCCGCGCCGCGGCACACCACAGCGCACTTCACTGAATATGATCATGTCCGACCACATCACCGAAACGATGCGGCGTCGCACGTTTGCGATTATTTCGCACCCTGACGCCGGCAAAACCACAATCACCGAAAAGCTGCTGTTGTTTGGCGGTGCAATCCAGATGGCGGGTAGCGTCAAGTCGCGCAAGGCGGCGCGTCACGCGACCTCAGACTGGATGGCGTTGGAAAAGGAGCGCGGTATTTCGGTCACTTCCAGCGTGATGCAGTTTCCCTATGAGGGCCGCATCATCAATCTGCTCGACACGCCAGGACATGCCGATTTCTCCGAAGACACTTATCGTGTACTTACCGCCGTCGATTCGGCACTGATGGTGATCGACGTTGCCAAGGGTGTTGAGGAACGCACGATCAAGCTGATGGATGTGTGCCGCATGCGCAGCACGCCGGTGATGACGTTCATCAACAAACTTGACCGCGAAGGGCGCTCGCCGATCGACCTGCTTGACGAAATCGAATCAGTGCTCAGGATTCAGTGTGCTCCGATCACTTGGCCAGTGGGAATGGGATCGCGACTGAAGGGGGTCTACCACCTGCTCGACGGCGATGTACATCTGTTCGAGCCGGGTAAAAACTTCACGCGCCAGGATTCGACCATTCTCAAACTGGACGATCCCGAGCTGGAACGACGCATCGGCGGCGACATGTTGCGCGAACTGCGCGATGAACTTGAGCTGGTTGAAGGCGCCTCGCACCCGTTCGACAAGGACGCCTATCTTGCCGGTCGCCAGGCACCGGTATTTTTTGGCTCCGGCGTAAACAATTTCGGCGTGCAGATGCTGCTGGATTTTTTTGTCGAACACGCTCCGCCGCCAACGACGCATACTACTACTACGCGCGTAGTCGCGGCGACTGAAGAGCGCATGACCGGCTTTGTGTTCAAGATCCAGGCGAACATGGACCCTAATCACCGTGATCGCGTTGCCTTCATGCGCATCTGCTCGGGCCGCTATGACTTGGGTATGAAAGCGTTTCAGGTGCGCACCGGAAAAGAAATGAAGCTGGCCAACGCGTTGACCTTCATGGCCTCGGACCGCGAGATTGTCGAGCGCGCCTATCCGGGCGATGTCATCGGCCTGCACAACCATGGCACCATTTCGATCGGCGATACTTTTACTGAGGGCGAGGCCATAGCATTCACTGGAATTCCCAATTTCGCGCCTGAGCTGTTCCGTCGCGCGCGCTTGAAGGACCCGCTGAAAATGAAGCAGTTGGCAAAGGGATTGGCACAACTGTCAGAAGAAGGTGCAACGCAGTTTTTCCGTCCGATCATGTCCAATGATTTGATACTGGGCGCGGTTGGTACGTTGCAGTTTGAGGTGGTCGCTTATCGACTGAAGGACGAGTACAGCGTTGAATGCGCCTTCGAGAACGTGCAGGTGGCGACCGCGCGCTGGGTGCATTGCAGCGACGCTAAAAAGCTCGCAGAGTTTCGTGAAAAAGCGGCAATGAACCTGGCCGTGGATGCAGCAGGCGAGTTGGTATACATCGCACCAACTCGGGTAAATTTGCAACTCATGCTGGAGCGCTGGCCGGAAGTACGCTTTGCCACTACCCGCGAACACGCGACTGCGGTTTCGGTGGACTAGAAGCCTGCGAGTTCATCTGGCGTGATGGCGGTGGTCGACAGCGGAGTTGGCAATCCCTGGTTTTTCAAGCAAGGCGCTGCGCTGGATTATGGTTAACCCGCAGCGCTCAGTAGCAGGCCGCGTTGCTGATCCGGTTCATCGGGAATCGGGGGCGTACGAAACGGTGGTCATCCTGGTTTCTCCCGGTGATGTCGGGGTTGCCAATATCCAGGCTGCCGGTGCCGCCAACATCACCGCACAATCCACCGAGGCGATGCACGAACTCCCCCACCGGCTCGCTGCTGATTTCGGCGCGCGAGCAACCGGGACAATAACCGCGAAAACTGCGCAGTGCGTAGCGTGCGTTGCCCTGCACTACCGGAGCGGTGCCGAGCGCCCAGCGCGGCGCGCCGTTGGCGTCGTAATAATAGACATAGGCGACACCAAGGCTGCGCCCATCGACACCGCGTTCGGCGATCGAAACGCCCCAACCCGCGTCGCCCGGCCCCGCATACCAGAGACCATTGGCATCGGTGGTCGCTATGCCGGCCTCGGCGAAACGCATGGGCTCGATGCACCAGCGCACGTCACGCCCTTCTATGCGCAACGAAAGTTCGGCGAGGGCGAGCGCATCAGCACGATCCGCGTCGGTATTGGCGCACGCACCCTGGTCGGCACTGACGCCGAACCGGATCGACACGTCTCCCGAAAGCAGCGCGTCGCGACGCTGCGGAGGATCACGATCGAGCGCGTAGCGGTAACGCGTCAGCCCGTTTTTCATCCGCGACAAAACGCGCGCCTACGATTTGCCCAAGCGCGGCGTACCAGACCGGCTCACCCTTGCTGTCGTAGGTCACCAAGGTGAGCATCCAGCCTCCTGCTACCGGCTGCAGGTCGACGCCATGGCCGCGATGATTTCGGTCCCACCACAAGCCACGTTGCACTGCGACCGCCTGCATTGCGCCGCGATAGATCCATGCGCTGTCGCGGTCTGCGGGATAGGCGTCGAAACCACCAAAGTAAAAACCCGCGCCCTGGTCCTCGACAAAAGGTGAAGTCGCGAGCGCCCGCACCGAACGCAGCGATGTGCCTTCAACGGGAGGATCAGCGTAGTCGTAACTCAACCCATAGCTATAGCTGCCGTCGTGCTGACGCAGCAGATACCAGGCACCGTTGTGTGGCGTCTGTTGCGATTGTGGATGGTGCAGTTTTAGACCGATCGCCAATACCTGGTCAGCAGTCTCCGGATGACGCAGGGCAACGAACGCATTGCCGCCGAAATCAACCTCGGGGAGTTCACCGCCCCAAACTTCGGCGAATCCCGCGGCGATGTCCAGTTCGAGTGTTTTGCCAAATCCGGTGCCTGGGTCGACACGCACGATGCGACCACTGTGCGCATACGCCAGCAACAGTACGTCATGTCCCCCGGCCAACGGATCGGCGACAGCAGAAATCGCCGTAACCGCGGAGCCATGGAATCCTGCGCTATCCAGATCCGCTACGTGCTGCCAGCTTGGAGCGGTGCCGTCGACGCGCTGGTAAAGCCCACTGTTTTTTCCATTGACTGCGGCAAATGCAACCCCATTGGCCAGCGCGAAGCCGGCGATGTCCGCGCCTTCGAGCTCGGCACTGGTGCGCACGTCCAACTTGGCCTGGGTGACTTTCCACTCGGCGGAATGCACGCCGCCACCTCGGCTACCAAGCAACAATACATCCGCACCGGTCACCCGATCGCGGTGCACGTGCATCGCACTCAGCGCATGCGGCATCGAGGCCAAGGCACGGAACGGTTGGTCAGAAGCAGACCAGTGCCAATCAAACCCGCCAGCAGCGTTGGAAATTCCCGCGACCAGCAGCTCGACCGGTCGAGCGAGCAGCTGAGCGGAGCCGCTGCGTTGTAGGCTGATTCCGGCGAGCGCAGTAAATTTCGCGCCGTCGCCTGCGAACGCGTGCGCCTGTGTCCAGTAGCCATCGTGGCTGCGCTTGACCAGTACCCGCGCCGGTTCTATTGACTGGGGATCCGCATCGTTGAGACTGGCGATCAACGTGCCGCGGTAAGGGAAAAGAAAGGCCACTTCAGCACCGCGAAGCCGAATACGGCCGTCCGCCATCCCGGAAACGAAATCGGCACTGAAATCGAGGTGCTCGAAACGGGTCAGCCGCGGCAACGCCAGCGCATTGAGCCAGGAAAACATGGCATCACGAGCGCTTGAGTCCAGTGCTTCAAGGCCTTTGCCGTCAGCGCCAGCAACTGTCGCGGACAGCAGCACTACCTGATTTGCGACACCAGCCTCGCGCAATCGATCGGCGAAGCGCTCGCGCTGTCGCGCGTGCTCACGGACCCCGTCACGCGCGGCCAGCAGAAGAAAAGGCGGGACGCGATTCTCAGGTCGAATCTGCGCCAGGGGTGATGCTTGTAGCCAGCCTTCCGGCTGATCGCCCCACTGCCCCGCCAGCCTCAGGTATTGGTTGCGATCTGACGCCTGACGCATGCTCGCTTCCAGGTCCAGCGTGGTGGCACGCAGCAACACGACCCCTTCAATGACATCGGGCGTCATACCCTGGGCTTTCAGCCAGCGCGCATCTACCGCAAGCAGGGCGGCGAGGTGCGCACCGGTGCCAGCGCCGAACAGTCGAATGCGCGACGGATCGCCGCCAAAACGCGCAATGTTGCGATAGGTGTAGGCGACCGCTGCGGCCGCGTTTTCAATTTGCGCAGGGTGCCGCGTCAGCGCTACCGAATATTCGACACTGACCAGCACATGGCCGGCAGCGTTGATCCTGGAAATCTGCTCCTCCGACAGATGCGCGTCGCCAATCGCGCCATCGACACTGTGCAGCCAGACCAATACCGGGTGCGGGCCGGCGCCTGGCGGTGCATGTATGTCCAGCGGCGCCGATTCGTTTTGCACGCCGTAGCGAACATCGGTCCAGCTCGCCGCGTCGAGGCGCAACGCGCCAAGCAGGGCAAAAAGCAAAAAGCTGAACTGGCGGAAGATCATGGCGCACATTCTACCAGCCGAACGCTGCCTGCCCCTCTCCCCGGTTGCGACTGGCGTCGCAGATTACACGGCCATTCAAGCTGCAATGACAGACGATTCGGCACGGCGTTCAGCGCAGTACAAAATCAATCATCGGCGCGTGCGCACCCACGTCGGTACGTTGCACGGCGTCGACTCGAGCATGCGCTGGTCCGCGCTCCAACCACAGTGCGAGCGCCTCTATGGCCGCGGCGTCGCCCTGTGCCACTACTTCTACGCGACCATCTTCAAGATTGCGCACCATGCCAACGAGGGCGAGCTGCAACGCGGTGCGCCGCGCGCCAGCGCGAAAACCCACGCCCTGCACTCTGCCCTCGATCAGAAAGCGGGCCGACGGCACTAGCGGTCCGCCGCGATCATCTTCTCGAGTTCGGCCCGCGTCACAGGACCCATGATCTTTTCGGCAATGCTGCCATCCGGGGCCACTAGATAGGTGAGCGGAAGGCCACGCGGCGTATCAAAATCGGCGGGAGGGTTGTACACATCAACCAGTGCGATCGGATAGACCACCGGGTGCTCTGACACAAAAGCCTGCAGATCCCTGAGGTCGATCTCCTCGAACGCCAGGCCAACCACGGACACATCTTTGCGTTCGGCGTCCAGCGCCGACAATTCAGGCATCTCCTTGATACAGGGAGGGCACCAGGTCGCCCAGAAATTGACCACCACCCAGGTTCCACGATGAGCCGACAACTTGAAGCTGCCACCCTCTATCGTGGCTATCTCCAGGCTGGGTTGCCGGGCCCGGTTGTTTTCGGATACGGCCGGTTCGTCCGCGGAAACGGCCGGCCCGTCTGCGGCGACGACCGATCCGATGGCCCCAAAGAGCGCCATGGCCAAGGCCAACGCGTTGATCAGTATCCGTTGCTGCTTGCCGCTCATTGCATCATTCCCTATTCCGATGACTGATCCTGCGCGTTTTGGCAACGCGTCCAAGGAACCCATAAGCGACGTAGACCACACGCGCCGATGACAGTTCCCCATGGAAGATCCGAAAAAGACCGGTCGAACGGGCATAATCACACATCTCCACACGAGTCGATGTATGCCTTCTGTCCAGATTCTGGTTCTCTACTACAGCCGACACGGCGCTACCGCCGAGCTGGCGTGCCTGATCGCGCGCGGCGTCGAAGAAATCGCTGGAGCCCAGGCGCGGCTGCGCACTGTGCCCGCGCTGCGCAGCGACGCTGACACTCAGGCGCCGCTAGCAGTGCCCGACTCCGGGCCACCGTACGTCAATCTGGGTGACCTGAAGGACTGCGATGGCTTGGTTCTGGGTAGCCCAACACGCTTTGGCAACATGGCCGCCCCACTGAAACATTTTATCGACGGCACATCGTCCCAATGGCTTTCCGGCACGCTGGCAGGCAAACCTGCAGCATGCTTCACCTCGACCGCCAGCATGCACGGCGGACAGGAGACGACCCTGCTCAGCATGATGCTGCCGCTGTTTCATCACGGCATGCTGGTGATGGGCCTGCCCTACACCGAAGCAGAATTGTCCTCGACGCGCAGCGGCGGCTCACCGTATGGCGCGAGCCACCTGGCCGGCACGCGCGGCGAAGAGCCCATCACCAGCGACGAAAAGTTGCTGTGCCGCGCACTGGGTCGTCGAGTCGCGACGGTTGCGTTAAAGCTCAAGGCAATTGCGTGAGCATTGCCCACCGTGTTGCGGTGATTGCATTGTGCGCGCTTGCGGCTCTGCAAGTGGCCTGGTATGGATGGTGGTCGCCGCCAACAGAAATCAGCAAATCGGCTGCCATTTCCTTCGCCCTGGTCTGGTTCGCACTGCCATTGCTCGTCGCCAGAGTAGACGCCGGGCGTGCACTGCTGGTCGGCGCCTTGCTGGCGCTGCTGTATTTTTCGCATGGCGTGATGGAGGCCTGGGCCAATCCATCAAATCGACTACCAGCAGTTATCGAGATCGTGCTCTCCATCATCATCGTGGGCTGTGCGGGTTGGCCTTCGTGGTCGAAGGCCGCTTCCCGAAAAAAAAGCGCGGCACTGCCGGTCAAGGACTGAACGGCCAGCCATGACGACGGACCGGTGCGCTCAAACAGCACGAAAGCAAGCTCCGTTTCTGCGCGATGCATGCTCAGCGCTGATTGCGGGACAGTTTCCGCGGGCCATCATTTCCCTGTAAACACAAAACGTGGCAACCTCTTGAAAATGGGATTCAGGTAGATCGATGGCATTCACTCAATCGGCACCGGCGCTTGCCAACCAATACCTGGACGACCGTCTGCTGCGTTCGCTGTTGCGACGCGTGCTTCCGGCCAGCATGTTGCAGGAAATCGAGCCGGAGCTGACCGAGTTC
The DNA here is from genome assembly GCA_034440555.1 of Pseudomonadota bacterium. Lineage (GTDB taxonomy): Bacteria > Pseudomonadota > Gammaproteobacteria > Xanthomonadales > Ahniellaceae > 0-14-3-00-62-12. The sequence continues at coordinate 20,336 of JAWXCG010000013.1, read as the reverse complement.
GGCGAACGCGTGGCCGGCGAGTTCTACGCGTCTCAGCTGGCGGACCAGGCGTTCGAGCCACTGCTCATTCAATTCGATGCCTTCGGCAATCGAATCGATCGGGTGACGTTGTCACCGTTCTGGCAGCAAGCCGGCGTCATTGCCGCTCGTGCCGGACTGGTCGCTGCAGGCTACGAAAAAAAATACCAGCAACACGCGCGCCTGCATCAATTCGCGCTCGCATATTTATTTCATCCTTCAAGCGAGTTGTACTCATGTCCACTGGCGATGAGCGACGGCGCCGCGCGCTGCCTGCTGTCATCTGGCAACCAGGTACTGATCGAGCGCGCAGTGCCGCGACTCACCAGTCGCGACCCCACCCAGTTCTGGATCAGCGGGCAATGGATGACCGAAACCAGCGGAGGTTCCGATGTCAGCGGCACCGAGACCATTGCCAAACAGGATGAACGCGGACGCTGGCGTTTGCACGGTCGTAAATGGTTTGCATCAGCGATCATCGCTGACATGGCTCTGGTACTGGCGCGCCCCGAAGGCAATGCCGCTGGCGCCGACGGCCTGGCACTGTTCTACGTCGAGCCGCGTAAGGCCGACGGTCGCTTTCGCAACATCGAAATCGATCGACTGAAAGACAAGCTGGGCACGCGCATGTTGCCCACCGCGGAAATCCGATTGCTCGGAACGCCGGCGGAGTTGGTCGATACAACCCAGCATGGCGTGCGCAGCATCGCTCCGATGCTGAACGTCACTCGGCTCTGGAACGCAGTATGCGCCACTGGTTTTTTGCGCCGTGCGCTGACGCTGGCGCGGGACTTCGCCACGCGTCGCGTGGTATTTGGCATGCCGCTGATTGACCAGCCCTTGCATCAACAGACACTGGCCGATCTGCAGGCGGAATTGGAAGCATGCTTCCACCTCGCCTTCTACGTCGCCGAGCTGCTCGGAAAATCCGAGCAGGCGGATTGCGATGACGCGACGCGACATCTGCTGAGATTATTGACCCCCATTGTCAAGCTGACGACTGCCAAGGCCGCAGTCGCCGGCGTCAGTGAAGCGATCGAGTGTTTTGGCGGAATCGGTTATGTCGAAGACAGCGGCCTGCCCACGCTGCTGCGCGATGCCCAGGTTCTGCCGATCTGGGAGGGCACCACCAATGTTCTGGCACTCGATGTACTCGAGGTACTCAAGCAGATCGGCGGACTGCAGCATTTTCTGACCGCGATCCGCAGCCTGGCAGCTCAGGTCAGCCTGCCCGAACTTGAGTCGGTGGTGAAGGTCATTCGTGAATCAACCACGTTGATCGCCGAATGGATTCAGAAACGTTCGGGGAACAAGGAAGAGCTGCAGGCCGGCGCGCGCGGATTGGCGATGTCAATGGGGCGCACTCTGGCTTTGGCTCTGCTCGCCCGCCATGCCGATTGGAGCTTCCGCGCCGAGCACGATCCACGCCCGGTGAATGCGGCGCGCCGCTTTGCGCGACTTGGCGTTGTTCGCCTGTCCGAGAATACGCTGAGCGAGGCGCGTATGCTGTCCAGCGACATCTACGCATAAGCCGGTAGCGCCTCGGCCGCGAAAGCGTTGGTCGGTTCACTCAATCATTCCTGCTCCAACTGGCGAGTCACCCATGGAACATCTCTGCATCGTCACCACCGGCGGCACCATCGACAAGATCTACTTCGATGACAAGTCTGACTATCAGATCGGTGCACCACAGATCGGCGAAATCCTGCATGCCTTGGGCGTGGGTTTTCGCTTTGACGTTGTTCCGGTGCTGCGCAAAGACAGCCTGCACATCACCGGCGACGATCGTGCCCTCATCCGCCGCACGATCGAGGCGCAACCGGCACGCCATGTGCTTGTCACGCATGGCACCGACACCATGGTGGAAACCGCAAAGGTGCTGGCGACAATTGCTGACAAGGTGATCGTGCTGACCGGCGCATTGAATCCGGCGCGTTTCACGGGTTCGGACGCAGTGTTCAACATCGGTTGCGCGGTCGGCGCCGTGCAGACTCTGGATGCGGGCATCTATATTGCGATGAATGGGCGCATCTGGGATCCAGCGCACGTGCGCAAGAACGTCGCCGCCAATCGCTTCGAGTCACTCGCTCCCGTGTAGTAGCGAACCCGCAAAAAAGAACCCCGGCGCGGGGCCGGGGTCCGGGTGTCGCTCTTGCGCGGCGTGACGCCGCCCTCACTCGATCAGAATTGCATCGACCAGCTGTTGATATAGCCAACGTCACCTGCAGCGTTGTCGTTCACCCTGAGGTTCCAGGTGCCGTTGGCGACTTCGCTTGAGGCGTTGATGGTCACCGTCTTGATGATGTTGTCGATGCCCCCACCCGTGTAGTTGTGGATGTTGTACAACGTGCCATCGGGAGCCACCAGGTCGACCTTCAGATCACCTTGGTAGGTGTGCACGATGTTCACTGCAACACTCAGCGTCGACGGCGCATTGCCGGTGCGGCCGCTGACTACGATTGGGCTGTTCACCGTCGTGTTGTCACCGATCGCGTAGTCCGCCGTGTTCTGGAAGAAGCTGGTGCCGCCGCCTCCCGCTGTATAGCTGCCAGTCAACGAGACACCCGAAAAGGCCGAGTAGGCTTTCAGCCGCACATGGTAAGTGCCGGCCTGCGCGGTCGCGATGTTGCAGGTCTCGGCATTGCCACCAAGGTACGGACGGCAGTCGTAAACCGTGTCGGTTGGCGCCGAGCCGAACTTCACATACATGTCGGCATCACCGCTCCCGCCGGCCATGACGAACTTCAGTCCGGTCGCGCCAGCTGGCACCACCATCGTGTAGTTCAATGACGCTCCCAGCGCAGCCGACAGGCCGGTCACCGCGACGCCATTGCTCAACACCGTGCCACCGCCACCACTGGTCACCGTCACCGAGCTCGACTTGGCGTTGGTTGCACCGCCGTTATCGGTCACCGTCAGGGTCACTGTGTAGGTACCGGCCGCACCGTAGCTCTTGCTCGGGCTGGTCGCGGTCGACGTGGTGCCATCGCCGAAATTCCAGCTACGCGAGGCGATCGTGCCATCGCTGTCGCTCGAGCTATCGGTGAACGTCGCCGTGAGGGCACTGGTGGTGAAGCTGAAGTTCGCCGTTGGAGCGACGTTGGTGGGTGTGCCGTTCAATGCCTGCAAAGTCTTGCCTGCATCAGCGACACCGGCACCACATCCTCCGGAACAAGTGCCAGTCAACGCACGTACGTTGGCGCGCATCGTCGATTCGACCTGCGCCGGCGACAGCGACGGTGTCTTCGACAACATCACCGCGGCCAGTCCGGCGATATGCGGAGCGGCCATCGATGTACCTTGATAAAACGCATAAGTGGCGCTGCCCGGCGTTGTAGTGCCGGTATTCAATGTGGACAACACGCCGTTGCCACTCACCGCGGTCTCACCACCCGGAGCGGCGATGTCGATGATCGTGCCATAGTTGGAATACGAAGCACGATTGCCCTCGCGATCCAGCGAAGCCACATTGATCACGTTGTTGCAACTTGCTGGACGAAAGCCGCTCGCGTTGGCGTTGGAGTTACCCGCCGCCACTGCGACTACCGTGCCGCGACCAACAGCTGAGTTGATTGCGTTCTGGTACGTGGCATCGCAGGCGCCCGAACCACCGAGCGACATGTTGATTACTTTGGCCGGGGTCGGGTTGGCCGGGATACCGCTTACCGTGCCGCCAGACGCCCAGACGATGGCGTCGGCAATGTCGGACAAGGTGCCGCCACACTTACCAAGAACGCGCACTGGCTGGACTCTGGCGTTGAACGCAACGCCGGCCACACCCGCACTGTTGTTGGTAACGGCGGCGATGGTGCCCGCCACATGCGAGCCGTGCCAAGAGGAGTTCTGGTTGAAGCTGACTCCGCATTCGGCACCGGTAAACCAGTCACCTTCGTCTTGCGGATTGGAATCGCGGCCGTTGCCATCACGCGCAGCTGCCGAGTCGGAAATAAAATCGTAGCCGGCGACGAGATTAGCGGCCAGATCAGAATGCGAAGTGATGCCGGTATCGATCACCGCCACCACGACTCCGCTGCCAGTGGCAATGTCCCAGGCCGCCGGCAGGTTCATACCGGAAGCGCCACCCACGTAATGCCACTGTTCACCGTACCGCGTGTCATTGGGAACAAACAGCGCATGCATCATGGCATCAGCCTGCACATACTCGACATCCGGATTGGATGCAATGCTGTGCATGAAGCGATTCGCTTCGGCTGACGTCAACTGTTTGCCTTCCACCCGAATCAGATCTGCGCCGACGCCCAGACGCCGCGCGTGCGCCAGCGGACGACCGGTTTGAAGAGCCAAGGAAGCGACGGCGCTGACTGCACCGGCAGTACTCCCGCGTGCCGCGGTCTGGGCTTTGAATTGAACGATGAACTGACCGAAGCTCTGTTGAGTATTTAGATCGTCGGTGTAGACCTGACCTGCGCTGACCGATGTTGTCGCGAGCGTCCCCAATGCGAGGGACGTGGCCAGGGCCAGTGCTTTCATTCCGGAAAAATGACGTGTGTTCACAGTGGATTTTTTCCTTCCCGATACGTTCATTGTGTGGTGAATGGAGCATGTCCTTCACCGTTCTTTTCGCTCCCTGCGCCAGCCAGTTTCAGACGCACGCTGTTCCCTCCGGGAGTTGAGTCCCTGCGAGTCAGAAATGCATCTGCCCTTGGCGCTGATCGACGCATCGGGCTCTGGCTAATTTCCCCTGTCCGAGCTGATCGGACTGACTGAACGTAGTCTGAAAACAATTATGGCGTCAATCGGGCAGTGCAGCATATTTTGGGCGCGTTTCGCCCAGCGAAATGCTGCGTCGCAGCGGTAAACTGCGAGACTATGCAAAACCTGTTTGTATCGGTAAGCGAAAGCCGATGAATCGGCTGGTTTTACTCTTTCACTTGCCCGGCCCAGAAGATGCTGCGACGCGCCAAATCTCGACTAGCGGCGCTGACCGGTGCGGATCGTCTGGATCTTCTTGGGCCGGCGCCACCAGCCGATCGCGAACGCCAAAAGTGCCAGTGGAGGTAGCCAATGAGTCTTGACCAACCAATATTGGCTTGACGAAAAGCGCTGGGAAAAGAGGTTTTCCATAGTCAGCTCGCGCTCGGCGAGTAGACGCTCGCGTGCCGGACCGAAGGTGGCCTCGGCTGATGCCCTGGCCCGCTCCTGCATACCCGTCAGTGCAATCGCTTTTTGGCCGAGGTAGGAATAGGTCAGCACGAGCGGCGCCTCGCGTGCCGCAGAATCGGCAATGACTGGCCCGATATCTTTCAACTGCGCCGCGCTGCCCCAGTGCCAGCTATTGAACCCTAACGAAAGGACTAGTATTGGCAGCGCAATGTAGTCAAGGCGAAAAGCCATCGGGTCACCTCTAAGGATTGGATGTGAAACGGCTGGAAGCGATTAAAGATGAAGTGATGATGCCACGCTTGCGCTAGTGGTACGAGCCTGCTGGGACCAAATGTGAGGTATCGCACATTCGGCAAACTCGGCACGAGTCGTGCATCAATTATCGCGAGACCGACAAATTTCTTTTTTCAAATTCAGGCCTGCAGATTGCCGCCACGTCAAAGCACTTTCCGCAATGGCCAAGGTCCCGCAAGCTCTTAGCATTTTTCATACCGCGCACGGTGAATTCGATGTCCTCTGGCCCGCAACCCACAATTGACGACACGAACCGCCCGCCGGCTGGGTCGTTGATCGCATTGTGGACAGAGCTCAGCGAGCAATGGACACAGCCTGCCGCGCAGCACTTTGGCGACCGTGTCAGCACCTTGTTCGACGCAGCGCTCGGTGACCAAGTGACGCGTTTGGGCGATCTCGCGGCCTACTTCGCCACCTTTATCGAAACGGGACGAGAGCCCAATACAGCTCAGCGCATTCGGTTGGAGGAACTGGTCAAACAGGCGGCGCTTGCGCGCGTCGATGCCTGGCAGGCCGACAGCGCCCTGCCGCTGCGGGCGCGGCTGCGTCCCCCAATGGCAGCAACGGAGCTGCAGACAACGCAGATTCCGGAGCTTGTGCCGTTTCTGACGATACCCAGACAAAGACCGCTGGCTGCACGTAATTCAATTTGCCTGATCGGCGTGCTTGATGCATTCGCGCCGGGACTGGCCGCTACCCTGACTGAACGCGGTTATGAGGTGACCGAATTCCCGGTTGCCAGCGCCGCACATGGCTACCTGCGCAGCACTGCGCCGGGAGCAGTGGTCATGCTCGCACCTCAGCTGCGCGCACTGCCGTCGCTGCAAGCGCTATGGAGCAAAGCAAGCGCACCGCCAGCGCTTGTGGTGCTTTCGCCAAATCGCGACCTGACCCACCGCCTGCTGTCCTTGCGCGCGAATGCTGCAGCGTTCTTCGCTGCGCCATTGGACAGCTACCGCATTGTATCGCGGCTCGACGAATTGCTCGGGCGGCAGTCGCTGCCGCCTTATCGGGTACTGATCGTTGAAGACGACCGCGACCTGGCTATCCAATGCGGCAATTGGGTAGCCGGGGAGGGAATGACCGCGCGCATTGCCGCTTACGGTAGTGCCGCGATTGCCGCACTGGCCGAGTTTCAACCCGATCTGGTGCTGATCGATGCCAGTTTGCCAGATTCGCGCGGCGTCGATCTGGTGCAAGTCATAAGACAGCAGCCGGAGCACGTGATGCTGCCCATTGTGCTGATGTCTACGGCGGGCGATGCCGGTGAACGATTCGACGCGATCGCCGCTGGCGCCGACGAAGTGTTGGTCAAGCCGCTGAAGGCGCGGCATGTCATCGGTGTCGTGCGCGCGCGCGTACAGCGCGCCGTTTGGCTTCGTGCCCAGGCCGAGGTCGGCGCTGCGCGCGACCCGAAGAGCGGCTTCTATCCGCGCTCCGTACTGGCCGACCGCATTCCCGCACGTATCGGCACCACGGGCGCAGCGTTGATGGCGATGGCCATCGATGAAGCGGACGCATTGCGCAAGCAAATCGGTACTTCCGGCCTGACTGCTCTGGACATAGAGATTGGGCAGCGGCTGCGCGATGTGCTGGCACCACACGACATGGCCGGCACATTGCGCGACTGTGTCTGGATGGTGTTGATCACGCGCGACCGCCGCGACGCGATTGCGCAGTTGGCCGAACGCATTCGCTTTGCCATGGTCGAACGACCGCTGTCCGCTGCGGCCGCACAAATTCCCTTCAGTGTCAGCATCGGCCTGGTCGAACTTGAAGAAGGCGAGTGGACCGTCGATGCCGGGATCGCAGCTGCTGAAACAGCCATTGCCATTGCGCAGCAACACGGCGGAAATACCGTGGCCTGGTTCGACGGAAAGGCCGTCGCAGGTCCTGACCCGGCTCTGGCGGTACGCGCCGTTCTCAGTCGCGAGCTCGATCCGCGGCACGTGCGCGTCGAATTTCGTCCGCTGGTGCCGTTGAAAGGCACACTGCACGGTCAGTTCGATATGCAATTCTTCCTGGCCAGCGCACATGACGCTGGATCACGCGCCAATTACGCCACCTGTGCCAGTGTCGCCAAGGAACTCGGCGTGCGCCAACAGTTCGAGCGCATGCGCCTGATTCACGCGCTTGAAATCCGCAGCGCTGCGCGCAGTGAACGTCAGGCTTTACGTCTGCTGATGCCAATGATGGCCGACTGGCTGATCATTCCGGGGGAAGTCGATTGGCTGCTCGCAGAACTCGCAAAACGCAAGCTCGCTGGCCCGGGCTTCACCTTCGAACTGCCCAGCGCAGAACTGCTCGACCACCGCGAAGTTTTGAGCGAACCGTTGGCCAGACTGCGCGCAGCCGGACTGAGGGTCGGGCTTTCGGACTACGGACGCGACTTTGCCGCGGTGCACGTTCTGACCCGGCTGCCTGTCGATACGCTGAGACTGGACGCGGAGCTGGTCGATGCCAGCACGCTGTCCAATTCGGCCAATCCAACGCTGTTGGCGCTGGTGCGCAAAGCGCATCAGCTCGGTGCAATGGTGATCGCCCCGTCGATGGATCGGCCGGAAAGGGCGCATTTACTGTTGCGCCTGGGCATCGACTATGGCGTTGGCGATGCATTCGGTCCCGCCACGACACAGCCAGATTTCGATTTTAGCCGCCCGCTTTGGTGACCACGCGTTTTGCATTCGTCTTGCTGAGAGAATGATTGCGTCCAGAGTTTTCGCTGAGCTTCTCGTTACTTGGAAGCGAAGCTCAATGCGCACCTGAAATTATCGAAAATGACCGGCTCGATCGTGAGTAACGGCCCACCCAACCGGTCGCATATCAATCCGGGCAAAAGATGAACCTGCGCGATCTCAAGTATCTGGTGGCCCTGATGGACCACAAACATTTTGGCCGCGCGGCCGAAGCATGTTTCGTCAGCCAGCCAACCCTGTCGACGCAGATAAAAAAGCTGGAAGACGAGCTCGGCGTGGTGCTGGTAGAACGCAATCCGCGCCATGTCATGCTCACCGATGTGGGTGTGGAAATCGCCAGCCGCGCACGCCTGGTGCTCGACGAAGTAAATCAAATGCGCGAGCTGGCGCGTCGCACCCGCGATCCCGAAGCGGGCACCGTGCGCCTGGGTATATTTCCAACGCTCGCGCCGTATCTCTTGCCGCACGTGATTCCGCAGGTACGCAGGCGTTTTCCAAAACTGCTGCTGTTGCTGACTGAGGAAAAAACCGAGGAACTGCTGCGCCGCGTGCGCGATGGGCGCCTCGACGCGGCCGTCGTAGCGCTGCCGATCGGCGATGCGACGCTGCACGAGGAATTCCTGTTCGAGGAGCGCTTTCTGCTCGCTATGCCCGAAGATCATCCGTTGTCTCGGCAAAAGAGAATCGTCGCCGCCGACCTCGAAGACCAGCAGCTGCTCTTGCTGGAAGACGGACACTGTCTGCGTGATCAGGCATTGGCAGTGTGTCGTCTCAGTGGCGCCGATGAACATTCTGGATTTCGCGCGACCAGCCTGGAAACCTTGCGCCAGATGGTGGGCTCGGGCGTTGGCATCACGCTGCTGCCGGCGCTGTCGGTGCAGCCACCGGTGGCGCCGATGCCGGGTCTTAAACTGTTGCGCTTCAGCGACAATGCACCCAGTCGTCGCATTGCCCTGGTTTGGCGTCGCAGCTCTGCCTTCGCTCCTTTCCTCACGCGGCTGGCGAAAGTCCTGGCCCAGGTACCGAAACCGCTACTGGCCGGGCTGGCAGCACCACAATAGCGATCGATCGAGGCGCTCAATCGATTCCATCGAAACAATCGATTGTGCCGTTACGCCCATGCTCGCTACATTGCGCTCAGGATCTGAAGGAGTCGCGCCAGGCGCGGGACTGATTCACACCCTCTCCAGGCCTTGGACGCAGGGCCATCAATCAAAAGCGAGGTGCAGCATGGAACTCAAAGGCTCCAATACCGAAGGCAATCTCAAGGCAGCGTTTGCCGGCGAATCCCAGGCCAATCGACGCTATCTGTATTTTGCGCAGAAAGCTGATGTAGAGGGCTACAACGACGTGGCAGCAGTATTCCGTTCCACTGCCGAAGGCGAGACCGGACATGCCCACGGCCATCTTGAGTATCTGGAGACCTGCGGTGATCCAGCCACCGGACTTCCGTTCGGCGAGACTCGGGCGAACCTGCGCAGCGCCATCGCGGGAGAGACGCACGAATACTCCGACATGTACCCGGGCATGGCCAAGTCCGCGCGCGAAGAAGGCTTCGACGAAATAGCCGACTGGTTCGAAACGTTGGCCAAGGCCGAACGTTCGCACGCCAATCGCTTTACCAAGGCGTTGAACGAAGTCGTTTGACGCGACTGGGACGCAGCCCGGCATCAGCAATAGTCAGGTCGGCTCAGCCGCACCCGACGATCGCCGATGCTGGCTGCTGATGCACGTTTGGCGCGTTGGGCACTGGCCGACTGGATTTTTCAGTTGGCCCAAGCTTGCGCAGTTTTGCATGATGCATTCTTGAATGATGCATTTTTGACCGATGCAGTCTTGACTAATGCATTGTTGACCGAACAGATTCTGCAACCGGAGTAGGTGAATGTCGAAGTCCCCCGTTGCAGCGCGCGAAGGCAGTCTTGATGCGCCGACTCGGCATGCGTTGGATTGGCGCAGCGAATCGTTCTACGACGAAACCGCGCTAAATAAGGAACTCGAGCGCGCCTTCGACATTTGCCATGGTTGTCGTCGATGCGTGAGCCTGTGTCAATCATTTCCGACTCTTTTTGATCTTGTCGACGCAACCGCTGATGGCGAAGTGCACGGGATTCCCAAGGCCCATTTCAGCAAGGTCGTGGATCAGTGCTATCTATGCGATCTTTGTTATCAGACCAAATGTCCTTACGTTCCACCCCACCCTTGGAACCTGGATTTTCCGCATTTAATGTTGCGCGCCAAAGCCGTGCAGCATCGCCAGGGCAAGACAGCGCTGGCCTCCAGGATTCTTTCCGCGACAACAGCCGTTGGCAAACTCGCCAGCATCCCGGTCGTGGTTGAACTGGTAAACGCCGGCAATCGCAATGGTGCGTTTCGTAAATTGCTCGACAAGACCCTGGGCGTGCACCCCGATGCGGTAATTCCGAAATACTACAGTCGTACTGCGCGCCGGCGTCTGCGTCGGAACGCGCCAGCCGCCTCGGCACATGTGTCGGCCGGTCCGACGCGCGGCAAGGTGGCGGTATTTACCACCTGCTATGGCAACGTCAACATGCCACAGGTTGTGGAAGATATGGTTGCGGTGTTTCGTCACAACGGAATCGAAGTGCAACTGGTCGCCCGCGAGCAATGCTGTGGCATGCCCAAACTCGAAATCGGCGATCTGGATGCCGTGGCGCGCTACAAGGAGTCCAATATTCCTGTGCTGGCCAAAGCGGTGGCCGAGGGCTTCGATATCGTGGCGCCGATTCCCTCATGCGTACTGATGTTCAAACAGGAACTGCCGCTGATGTTTCCCGACGATAGGGATGTCCAGACAGTGAAACGCGCCATCTTCGACCCATTCGAATACTTGATGCATCGTCATCAGGCAGGGTTGTTGAAGACCGAGTTTCCCAATGCGCTGGGCAAGATCGCGTATCACGCCCCCTGCCACCAGCGCGTGCAGAACATCGGTCCCAAGACACGCGATATCCTGGCGCTGGTAGCGGGAACCGAACTGAACTTGATCGAGCGCTGCTCGGGACACGATGGCACCTACGGCGTCAAGACGGCGACCTATCCGCTTGCGCGCAAGATCGCCAAACCGGTATCCGATCGCGTGGCCAAACTCGACGCCGCTCACTTCATCAGCGATTGTCCAATGGCAGCAGCACATATCGCTGATGGTGTGCCCGGCAAGCCTGAAGGCGGTAATCCCCTTTCGCTACTACGCTATGCCTACGACATCTGACCCAGACTTTTTCGTGAACTTTCAGACCATGAACACAGATACCCCCGCATCCGGCCCACTTACCCGCGGCGACCTCCTTTCGCTGGAGGTCTATGCCGGAAAGCGTTCCGAGTTACGCAGCCGTGCGATGGCGCATAAGCGCAACCGTACCGTGCGTCTGGGCGAGCATATGACGTTGTTGTTCGAGGATCGCGTGACGGTGCAGTATCAGATACAGGAGATGCTGCGGATCGAGCGGATCTTCGAAGCCAAAGGTATCCAGGACGAGCTCGATGCCTACAATCCTTTGATTCCCGACGGCAACAATCTCAAGGCAACCCTGCTGATCGAGTATCCGGATCCGGCCGAGCGCGCGACACGGCTGACCGAGCTGCGCGGTATCGAAGACTGCGTGTATACGCAGGTCGGTGCAGGGCCTCGCCAGTTTGCCGTGGCCGACGAGGACATGGACCGCAGCAACGACAGCAAGACCTCGGCCGTGCATTTTCTGCGCTTCCAGATGAGCAGCACGCAACGCCAGGCGCTACGCGAAGGCGAATCGCTGAGTTTTGGCGTCGAAGACCCGCGTTACCTTCAGTTGCAGTTGCTCAGCGCCGAACTGCGGCAGGCACTGGTAGCTGACCTCAACCAGGGAAGGTCTGAATAAGTCACCAGTTCGTCTTCGCCGCACTGCTTACTGCTTGCCAAACCCCCGCTCTCAACAGCGGAGCTGGTCAACCTGCGGTTTTTCGCCCACTGACTCAGGGGGCTATCGCGGCTCCGGACTTGTTCAGATGTTCTCTAGAGCCGCTACAACAGACAGGGCGCTAATCGCTGCGATCTTCAGGTGAGCACTGCCCGGCTTCTGATTTGCGACCTGGCCGGATTTTCCACCCATTCCTGTATGTGAAAGTGCACACATCACTTGCAGGGGCCAGCATGTCTATGCTTCGATTTGTTTTGGTCGCGCTCTGCGCGGCCGCGGGTGGCGCTCAAGCGCAGGTAACGACCCCCAATCCTGTCATCTTCGTCACCCAGTATCCGGTGCCCAACGATTTCGCGACCATCGGTTCAGTGTTCGCCAATCATCGCGCCAGCGTGGATCTCAGCGGCCGTGGTGGCGACCTTTACATCCGCTACGGCAATGGCACGCTGCGCAACCTCACGCGCGAGGCGGGCTACGGCGAAGCAGGGGTATTTCAGGGCACTCAGTCGATCACCGTACGCGACCCAAGCGTGCACTGGTCAGGCACGCGGGCATTGTTCAGTATGACGATCGGCGCACCGACACAACAATTCGTGCGCACCACCGAATACTTTCAGATTTACCAGGTGACCGGCTTCGGCGTCGGCCAGACCGCGGTCATCACCAAGCTCGCGGGTCAGCCACTGGATTTCAACAACATCATGCCGGTCTACGGCTCGGACGACAGCATCATTTTCGCATCGGATCGCCCACGCAATGGCCAGCGCCACCTGTACCCACAACACGACGAGTACGAGTCCACGGACACCGTAACCGGGCTGTGGAAACTGCAGCCAACGCAGGGCAGTTTGCAACTGCTGCAGCATTCGCCTTCGGGCTCGTTCAATCCGCTGGTCGATAGTTTCGGCCGCTTGTTGTTCACCCGATGGGATCACCTGCAGCGCGATCAGCAAAACGAGGGCGCCGGAAACCCCTACGGCACCTTCAATTTCAGCTCCGAATTGCTCAACGCGATCGTCACTGCCGATCGCAGCGAGGTGTTCCCGGAACCGCGCGTCGCCGCAGTCGGTTCCACCATTGAAGACATGAACATCAATCATTTTTTCCCATGGCAGATCAGGCAGGACGGCACCGGGGAAGAAACACTCAATCACCTCGGTCGTCATGAGCTGCACGCATACTTCAACCGCAGCTTAAATAACGACAGCAACCTGGTTGAGTTCAACGGGTCGGGGTCCGGGCGTTTCAATCCCAACCCGGCATTCAATTTTCTGCAACTACATGAAGACCCGAATTTGGCCGGTCGCTACTACGCGGTTGATGCACCCGAGTTCGCCAGTCACAACAGTGGCCAGATCATCCGCATGAACGCGCCGCCGAGTGCCAACCCGGCCAACATCGCTGTCGAGTACGTGACGCATCTGGACACCAATGGCGCCGTGCCCTCGGCAAATCACAGTGGCCACTACCGCAATCCACTGATGCTGAGCAACGGCACGCTGATCGCGGCGCATACCGCCACCCAGATCGAAGCCGGAAATGACGGAACGCGCGCCGCGCCGATACCACGCTATCTATTTCGACTGCGCACGCTCAGCACGGCAGGCAACGGTTTCCAGGCCGCAGACGCAGCACTTACTGCGGGAACCGGCATTGTTCGGCACGTTCAATATTTTGACCCGGATGTTCTGGTCGACTACACCGGACCGATGTGGGAACTCAGCCCGGTCGAGGTGCGCGCGCGCGCCGTTCCACCCAATCCGAGTGAGACCACCGCAGCTTCCGAGCAGGCCGCGTATACCTCCGCGAATGTGAGCGAACCTGCTTTCAAGCAATTCCTGCGCGACCAAAATCTGGGTGTGGTGGTGATGCGCGATGTCACCACGCGTGATGTGCTGGACCGCCAGCAACCGTTCAATCTCGCGGTAGCCGGCGGTGGCAGGATGACGCCGACCAACCCGGTCGGCACGGTGTATCAGATCGCACACATGCAGTTTTTCCAGGGCGACCAGATTCGTGGCAACCGTGGCGGCCCCGACCCGAATGATCCGCCGGTACCCGGACGCCGTGTATTGGCGCAGTTTCAGCACGATGCCGCTGCCGTAGCGGCCAACCTGCCGAATGTAGGCGGCCCCACCGCCAGCGTGCCGATCGCTGCCGATGGATCAGTTGCAGCGTTTGTGCCGGCGCGGCGCGCCCTGTCCTGGCAGTCCACCGCCGCAAACGGGACGCCAGTCGTGCGTGAGCGCTTCTGGATCACCTTGCAACCTGGCGAAGTGCGCGCCTGTGATGGCTGCCACGGCACCAATCAGACCAATCAAGACGGCCAGCCCGCGTCCGTGCAAACCGCGCAGGCCTTCATCGACTTGCTCAACCGCTGGAACACACAAACTGCAGGCTCGTTTGCCAACGGATTTGAGTGACCCGGCAAACGAACGCGCAACTATTCGCTATCGACGCCGGCCAGTGCCATCACATCGGCCGGCACCTCGGGTTCGCCTTCATAGAAAGTGCGCGGCCGATTTTCGGCCATCGCCCAGCGATGCATCCACGAGATGCCGGCACCGCCGCGATACCCATCGATATGGCGATACGCCGCATCTTCCAGCACTTCGTCCAAGGTCGCGAACGCATAGCCGCGCTTGCGCAGACGCGTCAGCAGTTCGTCCATGACATCGGCATTCAATGCACTGGCATGCAGTAGCAACACCTGCGGTATTTCGCGTCCGAACAGTCGCTTGGACTGCTGCTCGTAGTAGCTGAACTTGGCCTGGATGTAACCAATGAAACTTTTCCGCAGCGACGCCGCTTGCGCTTTGTTGCGGGAGTTGAGCGCATTGACGTAGGCGCGCGCAAAGATCCAGTCGCCATTGTCGATGGTTACCGGCGCGATCCGATAGTCATGCTTCGCAAGAAAACTTTCGAGTCGTGCGCGCACGACATCGTCGCGCCCCGCTTGCAGGTAGGGATGACGAAACCAGCGTGGGTGTTCGCCATAACGCTGCATCAGTGGACGCAGAACTGCTTCGCCCTGCGCAATTGCCTGCTCATAGTCGGCAATCGGTGTGGCGTGCAGCCCAAGATGACCGTAAGTGTGGTTGCCCAGATCAAACCCGTGGCTCAGCCAGTCCGCCAGCATCTGTCGGCGTGCAGGTTCCAATTTACCTTCGCGATAAAGCTTGTCTTCGTTTACGAAGCCGATGGCCTTGCTGCTGTGTCGTTCCAGCGCAGCCACCAAACGCCGGTGACGTACCCGCACGCTGGCCTCGCTGCTGATCGCGAACTCGACCCAGGGCAAATCGTCGATGGTGATTGCGACGCGTCGCGGTTCTGCGCCAGAGGCTGAAGTGACAACCGAATAAAACAACAGCGTGACCCAGAAAACTTTCAGCTTTCGGATGTCACGGCCTGTGAACAGCACGATTCAGGCATCCGTACCGATCGCGCAACTGACACCCGTACCACCGAGCCCACAGTAGCCACCGGGGTTCTTGGAGAGATACTGCTGGTGATCGTCTTCGGCGTAGTAAAACGCGGGGGCTTCCAGTATCTCCGTAGTGATCGCTCCGAATCCAGCGGCGCGCAAACGCTGCTGATACAAATCACGGCTGCGCTCGGCAATGAGCCGCTGAGCCGGGTCGGCAAGATAGATGCCCGAACGATACTGAGTGCCACGATCATTACCCTGTCCCATTCCCTGGGTCGGATCATGACTTTGCCAGAACGCCTGCAACAGCTGCTCCAGGCTGATTTGGGCTGGATCGTAAACGACCAATACCACCTCGTTGTGGCCAGTCATCCCCGAACACACTTCGCGATAATTGGGATTGGGAGTAACGCCAGCGGCGTAGCCGACGGCGGTGGTCTCCACACCCGGCAGCGACCAGAACTTGCGCTCCGCGCCCCAGAAGCACCCCATGCCGAAAACGACTTGCTCGCGGCCCGGAAATGGACCGCGAATTTGTCGACCATGCACGTGATGCGTATTGTTGACCGCCATCGAATCGGCGCGACCGGGCAGGGCCTGATTGGGGAGCGGAAGCGTCATGGGTTTCATCAGAATTGATTCCGTTGTGGAGGTCGCGTTGCAGAATGAAACACAGACCGGCGCGGCAGCGAATTGATGACGTCGCCTTCGCCTGCACCAGCGCAAACATTTTGCGGCCGGGTCATTGCAGATTATCGAGGCACAACCCACGCATTCAAGGGCACAACGGATCAGGCGCCAATGCGCTCCGTCGCTTCGATCACCCAGGTCTCGGCAACCGCCGCGGTACACCATTCGCGCATTCCAGGCAGGTCCATGATCGCCTCTGCGTAGCGCGCACTGACGCTGTCCATGGGCACCGCATAGCTGAGGAAACGGGTCACCACGGGCGCGTAGAACGCATCCGCCAGTGAAAAAGCACCAAACAGAAAATCTCCACCCGCGCCAAATTTCTGTCGGCATTCACGCCACAACCCCTGCACTCTATCGGCGTCGGCGCGCGCGGCGTCGGGCAGCTCATAGCTGCTTCGTCGACGGCGGATGTTCATCGGGCAATGCGTACGCAGTGCGGAAAACCCCGAGTGCATTTCCGCGGTGATCGATAACGCCATCGCCCGCGCCCGCATCTCAGGCGGCAAGGCACGCGAGCCTACCCAGCGATCAGCGGCATACAGACAGATCGCCAGAGAATCCCAGATGCTGGTGTCCCCATCGATCAAGACCGGAACGCGCAAGGTCGGCGACACACGCGCAATCTGGTGCCGGAACTCGGGAGTATCCAGCGCAATCACCTCGTCCTCGAATGCGACGCCAAAGGTGCGCAGGAACAGCCACGGCCGCAGCGACCAGGACGAATAGTTTCGATTGCCAATGTACAGCTTGGGCAGTGGGTTCATCGTGCACCTCCAGTGTCGATATACGGCATTAGACGCAGCGGCATTTCGGAAAACTCGACTTCGACATCGGGGCCCCGCCACTGCGGGTTGTCAATCAGCAAGACGCGGCCATCGGCACCGGCCATGAAGGTTCGTTCATTGTCGCCGCGAATCGCCACCGTGGCATCGTGCCCTGAGGCAAAGTGCACTTCAAGACCGCGCACTGAAGCCAAACTGCGCGCTTGGTCGGCCGCGATCAGTTCGCTGGCTTGAGCCAGGGCCTTGGAAATTTCTCGATAGGGCACACGCAACGTGGGATACGGCCTGAACGCCAGAGTGACCGAGAGGGTCAACGAACCGCGCGGCTGATTGGATACGACCGCGGGGTCCTCTGCGAGCAATCCGGCATCCACGGGAAAGTCAAAATTGCCGTCATCGGCAATTGCCAGCCGACGCACACCGCGACGCGATTGGATTTCCATGCGTATGGCAGCGGGCGACACCTGCGGCAACTTGCTTTGGACATTGGCGGTCGCCAGCACCCGATCATGCCGACCCACATCCAGTGCTGGCTGCAATGCTCGATACAACGCCGCATAGGAAGTGGTTCCGGTATCTTGTGCCGACACCGGCGCGGCCAGCGCGAGAAACGCAAGTGGCATCATCAACGCCACCCTCAGCCTCGTCGGCATACCAAGTCTGTTTGAATTTGCGGATTTCATCATCGGGTAGTGTGGCGTTGCGCGCATTACGGTGTAAATAGCGCCGATGGATACCGCCCCGCAGGAGGCGCGGCGTGCCACCAAAACGGGTGGCCATGGCGGGATTTGCCACGCACTCAGGCCCCCACGGGCGAAGCTTCTGGTCCCCAATGGAGCCCAACACCACACCCTTGTTGCAAGCCATCCGGGCATCGGCCAATCGCCGGAACGCAGAATCAGCGCTATCCTTCGCCACTTATGTCGCACAATCGCATTCGTTCACCCATACCCGAAGAAACCTTGTCTCAGCTCATCCACGCCTGCGTGCTGGAAGTGCTGGCGAAGCATTTGGGCGACGAGCGAGGTGTCTGTCCCAGCGAGGTCGCCATGATGGCGGCCGAGGACCTGCCGATCGAATGGCGCGATCTGATGCGCCCGGTGCGCATGGTTGCAGCCCGACTCGCCGAACAAGGTCGCCTGGAGATTCTGCAAAACGGCAGTGTCGTCAATATTCGCGAGGTCCGCGGCGATGTGCGGCTGCGCCTGCGTCACAAACGTCCGCGCGGCAATCATCTCTGAGGCACCGGCCGGCCAACGGCCCGCCAGCAACGCTTGATCGGCTAGACTGGGCGACTCGCAAGCCAGCCTGATCGCCATGACCGAAGTCCCTTCAATCGCACCCGCCCACAACTTCATCCGCCAGATCGTGATGGACGACATGAACAGTGGCAAACACCCGATGATCCGTACACGATTTCCGCCGGAACCCAACGGCTATCTGCACATCGGTCATGCCAAGTCGATCTGCCTCAACTTTGGCCTGGCTGCCGAGTTCGACGGTCAGTGCACGTTGCGCTTCGACGACACCAATCCGAGCAAGGAAGACATCGAATACGTCGAAGCGATCCAGGCCGATGTGCGCTGGCTGGGTTTCGACTGGACCGAGCTGCGCCATGCATCGGACTATTTCGAGACCTTTTACCTGTGTGCGCAAAAACTGATTGGCGATGGCCATGCCTACGTCTGTGACCTGAATGCTGACGAGGTGCGCAGTTATCGCGGCACACTGACCGAGGCGGGACGCAACAGTCCGCATCGCGAACGCGGCATTGCCGAAAACCTCGACCTGTTTGCGCGCATGCGTGCCGGCGAGTTTGCCGATGGCGCGCGCACGCTGCGTGCCAAGATCGACATGGGCAGCGGCAACATCAATCTGCGCGACCCGGCGATCTATCGCATCCGCAAGATTTCGCATCAGAACACCGGCGATGCCTGGTGCATCTATCCGATGTACGACTATGCGCATGGTCTGTCCGATGCCATCGAGGGCATCACCCACTCGCTGTGCACACTGGAATTCGAAGATCACCGCCCGCTCTACGACTGGTATCTGGCGCAGATTGATCTCGGTAACCATGCCGAGCTGGTTGCCCCGGTGCTCAAGTCAGGATTGACTGCGCCGGTTTCGACGCCGCGCCAGATCGAGTTTTCGCGTCTTAACTTCGACTTCACCGTGATGAGCAAGCGCAAGTTGCTCGCCCTGGTAAACGATGGCCTGATTTCCGGCTGGAACGATCCACGCATGCCAACGCTCACGGGCATTCGTCGGCGCGGTTACCCCGCTGCCGCGATCCGCGAAATGGCGCGCCGCGTTGGCGTCACCAAACAGGAATCGGTGATCGAATTCTCAGTGCTGGAAAATTGCGTGCGCGACGACCTCGACGCCAGCGCTGAACGGCGTATGGCGGTAATCGATCCGGTCAAGCTGGTGATTACCAACCTGGTGCCAGGTCACGAGGAATTCCTTAGCGCGTCGAATCATCCCAAGGACGAAACCCGAGGCCAACGCAAAGTGCCGTTCGCGCGCGAGATCTGGATCGAACGCGAAGACTTCATGGAGGTTCCGTCCAAGGGCTTCCATCGTCTGGTACCCGGCGGCGAAGTACGACTGCGTTTTGTCGGCATCATCAAGTGTGTGGATGTCATCAAGCACGAAGATGGTTCGATCAAGGAGTTGCACGGCACGCTCGACCTCGAATCGCGCAGCGGTATGCCGGGCGCGGACCGCAAGATCAAAGGCACCATCCATTGGGTGTCAGCGCTGCACGCCATTGCAGCCGAAGTGCGCTTGTACGATCGTCTGTTCACGGTCGCCAATCCGGACGACGAAAGCGATGGCAAGACCTACCGCGACTATCTCAATCCGGACTCGGTACGCGTGGTCAGCGCCCAGCTCGAACCGAGCCTGGCTGCGGTCGAAGCGGAGCAACGTTTTCAGTTCGAGCGCCTCGGCTACTTTGTCGCTGATCGACTCGATCACCGGCCTGACAAACCCGTATTCAACCGCGTCTGTACGCTACGCGATTCAAAAAAATAGCGGAATTATTCCAGGGCAGGCGTATCGCCCGCCCGCTCAAAAGTGAGGCGGGAGAGGGCGGATTCTCGCCAACGTGCTGAATCGCCAGACATGGGTGATTCAAGCAGTACAAATGCTGAAAGCGCTCACCCTTTTTCTATCCAGCTGGAGCCAATCACATGCACATTTCCATTCGCTCGGCGCTGATCATTGTGCTCGTCCTGAGCTTGATGCTGCCCGCCTGTGTCACCCCAACCGCACCGGACTCGCCCGCGACAAAACCGCCCATTGCGTCGACCATGGCGCCGCCCCTGGCCTGCAAGACTGCCTCTGACTGCATCGTCAAAAACGTCGGCAACTGCTGCGG
>JAWXCG010000012.1:0-16019 GCA_034440555.1 Pseudomonadota bacterium | reverse complement strand
CCTACGGCATACCATCACCCAACCTCAACGACCCGGGCGACGGCAATGGCCGCATCATCCCGACCACATCAGTCGATCAGTACGGCGCAACGCTGGCCAAGTGGTTCGGCTTGACCGGCAGCGACATCTCGCTGATTTTCCCCAACCTCAGCAACTTCTCGCCTTCGCCGAATTACAACCCTGCGGGCAACTATATGGGTTTCCTGGCCTGATCGATGGAGCGCGCAAGCGCACTCCCGCGCAGACGGAACGCAGCTGTGATCAACAGCAGGGCAGCGAGCAGGGCGGCGTAGGTCCAGCCCTGCACACCAACCGGAAGCGCCGGCCCCTGCACGATGATCGTGCCGTACATGCCCTCGCCCGGGCTGCCGTGCGGTTCGCAGAAATATCCGAACTGACCGGGGTCTGGAAACGCCACGGTTGCCGACCAGATCTGTGTCGACGCGCTGCCGTTGCCACCGTTTCCATCGTTATCGCAGCCACGCGCACAGCGAAACGAACCGTCGTCCGCCATCACGTTGTGATAGCCGCCGAGATTGGCAAATCGAACCGTATCCCCCGGCTGTATGGTCAACGTCTGCGGGTTGAAGGCCAGTCGCCCGGAACCGCCCACCTGCACCACCCAGCTCGCTGCCTGCAGCTGCGCGGACATCGCCGTCAGCATCGCCAGCAACACGCAGATGCGGCGCCAGCGATCGTTTGGCGAACTTGGCAACGACATCAAAGGATTGCGACTGTGGATTCGCCGATTCATAAGCTGCTTTTGAGCACCGCAAAGCACCGAACATCAGGGATTTATATCATGCCCGATAAACTGCAAAGCGCGCAAAGACAGAGGTGGCAACCGTTTGCAAGCGGCATGCAACGATTCCGGGAATCACACTGATCGATCTGGTCAGATGGTAGCCGATGCGACCAATGATCAACGCAACGATGATCGGCGCGACAAACGCGTCGCCAGTGGACTCGCGCACGCGCGTTCACCATTTCGCGATCTCGACGCCGACAACGCCGCCGAGCAGCCCACCGAGCATCGATTTGCCCTGCATCATCGCGACCACGTCGGGAAAGTTTGCGAAAGCAAAGACGGGATCTTCGAGCCACCAAGACAGCCGGGAGCCGATTGCATCGCCGAGGATGGCACCCGTGATCAGCGCCAGGCGAATCGACAACGCGAGGTCTGCCGTGGTCGGAAAACGCCGACGCTCACGCAGAAACAACTGAAACCCGACCGCATACGCAGCCAGCTCGAACAACGTATGCAGTTGCACTGGCGTCAGGTCGATAGGATGGATAGTCAATCCAGTGCAATTTCGCGCAATCGTACGCGGCACGCCCAGCCTGTCAAGCCAGCCGATGTGTCTGCGCGTCGGATGCGACAACGATGCACACGTAGGCACGTCGCTGGGTGATTTGACGACGGGCCGCAACCGCTAATGATTTCGACAGCGGGCATCGCCCTCTACTCGCGGCGCTCGCAACAGCTGGCGCGCGCAAGGCGATCACGCCGAATCCGGAAGTTAACCTTACGTAACATCACGATCCGCCTGCGGCGTTACACTTAGCGCTCGCCAGTGGGGAGCGGACAATGCAGACGGCTCGACGATGGGGTTGCGGGGCGCTGATCATGCTTGCCGGCACGGTTTCAGCGGGGAACTCAGTCTGGACCAGCACGGGCCCACTGGGCGGCGGAGTGTTCGAGCTGATATTCAGTCCGCTCGATCCACAAACCGCGTATGCGACGACGCGTGGTTCGGTTTACAAAACCGTGGACTCCGGTGCGAGCTGGGCGCGTTCCAGCAATGGCCTGGTTGCAACCAGCGTGTACCCATTGCCACTCGCGCTTGATCTGGAGGCGCCGGATACGCTTTACACCTTCGACTCGTCGCTGCGGCTGTATCGAAGCGACAATGGGGGCGACAGTTGGCAGATTCTTGATGACAATCTCGACGCAGATTTCTTGTTCAGCAAGATCAGCGATGTAGCCGGCGAAGCAGGATCGTTGTTCATCGGCGGCGTGTCGCAATCCATCACGGGGCTGCCGCAACTGTTCAAGAGCAGCGATGGCGGCGAGGTCTTTGTACGCATCGGCACTGGCCTGCCGGCTGACGCAAATATCGCCTCGATCACTGTCGACCCACTGAATGCCAACGTCGTCTACGTCGGCATCTATGGCAGCGGTGCGGTAAACCAGGCCTCGCTTTTCCGCAGCAATGATGGCGGCGCTAATTTTGTGCCAAGCCTGAATCTGTTCGGCACCTTGGGTTATCAACCCGACGTGCAGGATTTGAGCTTCATTGCCGGCACCGGCGCCACCGGCTCGTTGTTTGCAGTCATCGACTCCAACATTTACCACAGCGCCAATGGCGGGACGAACTGGACTGGCCCACACGGTCCGGCGGACAGGATCACGGCGCACCCGACCGATCCGCTCAAATCCTACTTTGCACGTTCCGACGGAGCATTTGTCTGGTTTGCGCCGAATCCGACGCCGACGTTTCTGCCTTACAACGACGGCCTCACACCGAACATTTCCTATACCTCCATTCCCGGCAACGTGCCAATCCGCGCGGCGGTCTGGCGGCTGGTTCCGCAACCCGGATATCCGGCGCCCGGCACTTCGCTGTTTGCGACGACGGAGGGTTCGGGCGTGTTTGAGCGTGAGGAAAGCGCGCCCAGCTGGATTGCCGTTGCCACCAACCCAGCGGGCGTCGGCGTGCGTGCGCTCGCCATACATCCGCACCCGTCACTCAATGCAGTGGGCGGCAGCAATGTCCTGTTGGCCGGACACAGCGGCTACGCAGTGACTTCGCCGGGACTGTATCGCAGCACCGATCAGGCGTTATCGTGGGCACTGTTCAACACGGGTGTCCGCGCCACGGAACTGCAGACGCTGCGTATTGATCCGACCACACTGGGCGGCAGTATCGCAAACACCGTGATGTACGCGGGAGGTGCCAGTGCTGGGGTCGACCCAGCGTACTTGGGTGCCGGATTGTTGCGCAGCGTGAACAATGGCGTGAACTGGCTGACCATGGACGGAAACCTGCCGCAGGATGTCACCGGTCATGCCAACATCGGGCTGGTTCGCGATCTGGTCCTCGATCCGCGTTCATGCCCGACACCGCCACCTTCCGGCCCGTGCACAACGGGTGGTCTGCAAAAGATCTACGCGCTGGCCGAGGGACATTTGGTCGAGACAGTGGTCGGGCCGGTAACGACCTACGAGTTCACCAATCGGATCGTGCGCAGCACCGATCAAGGTTCCACATGGTTCGCGCTCGATGGCGCCGGCAGCGGCCTGCCTGCCAGTTTCAGCAATGACGATGTCTCCCAGCGCATCACGCCCAATGCACTCCTCGTCGACCCGAACAACAGTGCTGTGCTCTATCTCGGCACCGACGCGATCTATGACGATTTCGACACTGGTGATCCGGTCAACCCCGCCGATCTGCCCAGCGGTATCTTCAAGAGCACCAATGCGGGTGTCCTCTGGACACACCTCAACAGCAACGGCCTGCCGACGAAATCGAGTTTCAACAATACCCAACTCGATGTCGCCGCTTTGCTCATCGACCCGACCAACAGCAACATACTGTGGGCGGCGTTGACCGACCTGCGCAACACCGGTTATTCGACGATCTATCGCAGCAACGATGCGGGTGCAAATTGGGTACGCAAGGATGAGGGCATCAACGGCAGCGTCGAAATGCGTGCGCTGGTCTTTGATCCGCAAGACCACAACATTCTATATGCCGCCGCTGGTGGCTATGAGGCAAACCCCGGTGCGGTCTATCGCGGAGTGTGGAACGCTGGAACACAGTCCATCGTCTGGCTGTCGATCAGCATCGGCCTACCCGCGGAATCGGCGCACACCATTGCGGTTGACCCGTTCAACCCGGACGTCCTGCATGCCGGCACCGATGCCGGTGTCGTCAGCATCACGCGCTCACCTGACCAGGATAACGACGGCATTCCAGATGCCGCCGAGAACCAGGCCCCGGATGTACCGGGAGGCATTGTTGGACCCGGTGACGGTAATGGCGACGGGCAAATGGATGCAACGCAACGGGATGTCGGATCGATCGGCGTCAGCATACGCCAACCCAGCGGCACCGGACTTGGCGCGGTGACTACCGACCTGATCAATGGTGTAGGCAGCGCCGCATGCAGCAACGGAACGGCGCAGGCGGTGGACGTACAGCTGATCGCGCCGACGGCTCTGGGTCTGGATGCGGTCGATGGAACCCAATACTTCTATACGCATCCGCTCGGAACCAACAGTTTTGAGGTGCTCGGCTGCAGCAGCGCAAGCATTCGTATCCGCTATCACGGTGCTGCATTTGTCTCGCCGCTGTGGACGTTCCGTATTTTTGCTCCGCTGATAGCGGGCGATCCGAACAACATCGCGTGGTACGACTTTTCCTCAAACGCAACCCGCGTTGGTCTCGACACCTGGCAGATAAATCTCACCGCGGGCGCCTTCGGAAGTTACCGTCCGGAACTCGATGCCATCCACTTTGTCGGTGGCCCGGCCTGCTTCAATCCGGTGTTGTTCGGCGATGGTTTTGAGTCCAACCCGACGGTTATTCCGCCCTGTCCGAATTGAGCTAGGTTTTGCCGCGTAAGATGGGCGCAACCCACCGATCCGGAACACCCGACAATGGTGGGTTGCACCCGCCCTACGACTCTAGCCGGCGTAACTGGCGGCTTCGGCCGGTTTGCCCCAGCGCTTGTAAAGCTCCGCCAGCCGTGCGCGGAACGCCTTGCTGCGCCCGTCATCATCGCCAAACTGTTTCTGCACGACCTGGTAACTCTGCTTGAGCATCGGCTCGGCTTCCGCGTAACGCTTCGCCTCCATGTATGACAGTCCGAGGTGGCCGCGAATGACGGCCAGAAACCAATGGTCGGCCGGAAATACCTGCTCGGCACGCTTGTGCAATTCGCTGAAGCCGGCGACGGCTTCGTCAATGCGGCCCAAATCGCGCACCGAGGCCAGATAGTTTGCCTGGGTCATCACCGACTCGGGATGCATCGGCCCCTTGGCTTTCAAGTACAACTCCGACGCCTGACGAAACAACACTTCGGCTTTGGCGAAGTCCTTGCGCTGGCGTGCAATGACGCCGAGCACATTGATCGCGCTCAGGGTGTCCGGATGGGCGTCGCCAAGCGTCGCACGACGGCGACGGAAGACATCTTCGATCTCGGTCTCAGCAGCATCCTCCTGACCGGCCGCGCGCAGCGCATTGGCATAGTTTGAGCGCATCGTCAGCACGTCGGGATGGTCGGCCCCGATCACCTCCGCGCGGATTGGAATCTGCGCGCGGAACTCAGGCAACGCCGCTTCAAACGCGCCGCCATCGGCAAGCGCCAGCACCGCATGCGCCCTGAAGCGCAGTGTCTCCGGATGTCTGGCGCCCAGCGATAGTTCGGCGAGATTTGCCGCGTCCCGATAGCGCGCTTCGGCGACCGTGTAATCACCTTTCCGATAAGCCAGATTGGCCACCAATGACAGCAGCTGCACTACCACCGGATGACTACGCCCATGGCGCAATTGTTCGTTGGTGTAGGCCTCGTTGATCAGACGTTCGGCCTCTTCCCACTTGCCTTGCTCGCCGAGAATGTCGGCGAGCGCGGCCTGCGCGCCACTGGTGGCCGTCTCCTGACCCGACACTTTTTCGGCAACGCGCAGACTGTCACGCGCGATCTGCTCCGCGCGTGCGCCATCGCCAACGCCATTGGCCGCCGCCGCCGCAGTTCGACGCGCATCGATGATCACATCTGCCGGCAATCCCGGGGTACTGTCGAGCAGCGGCAGCAACCGCACCATGGTCTTGTCCGCCGACTCGAACTCACCCAGTTCTCCCAGCGTGATCGCCAGCTGGATTTCCGCCTGCAGGCGTGGAAGTTCATTTTCCGGGTAGATCGGACGCAGCAGTTGCACTGCCGATTCCAGTTGCGCGCGTGATGCATTCAACTGCCCGAGGCGGCGCAACGTGCGCCCCAACATCGTCGCGATCTCGCCGCGCAACGCCGGATTGTCGGCGAGACTCTTGTCCAGGTTTGTGGCTGCGGCCGCGAGCGCATCGACGACACGCACGTTGCGCGTTTCCGGCGACCCGCCTTCCAGCTTCCACGGATCGGGCGCGGCAATCATTTCTTCGAGGAAACTGCGCGTGGCAATCGCGCGTGCCGACTCCTCGGCGGCGCGATCACGTTGCAACTGCGCCTCGACCAATGCGGCCTCCGCGCGTGCCCGCTGCCGGCTCGCCTCGATCGTCATATAACTGGTGGCGATGATGCCGAGGATCAACGACAGCACCACTGCGGCCGCGGCACCGACCATCAACTTGTTGCGCGCGATGAATTTTCTGGCGCGGTAGATCTTGCTCGGCGGACCCGCCAGCACCGCCTCACCCTGCAGATGACGACGGATGTCTGCGGCCAGTTCCGACACCGATGAGTAGCGCTGGTCGCGATCGCGTTCGAGTGCTTTGAGCGTGATCCAGTCAAGATCACCGGAGAGCGCGCGCGATAGCGACTGCGCATCGCCGGCCATTGACCGTTTCCATTCCGACTGACTGACCTTGGTGTCTTTCGCGATCTCCAGCACCTTCTTGCTTGGTGGCCGGATATGCGCCTCGCGCAACACGCGCGCCAGATCGCTGTCGATCGCCCGCGCGATCGTGTCGCCCGAGATTGGCAGCTCATGGGTGATCAGCCGGTACAACACCACGCCAAGCGAATAGACATCGGTGCGCGTGTCGATCGCAGCGAGGTCACCCGCGGCTTGCTCGGGGCTCATATAGGCCGGTGTACCGATCGGCACACCCATGCGCGTGGAGCCGGTTTGGCCGCGTCCGCCATCCATACTCTTGGCGATGCCAAAGTCGATTACCTTTACCAGCATCTGGCCCTGGTAATCGGCAACCATCAGATTGGTCGGCTTCAGGTCACGATGAATCACGCCCTTCTGGTGCGCGTGCTGTACGCCTTCGCAGATTTGCAGGAACAGCTCCAGCCGATGCGCGATGTCCATCCCGCGACGGTCACAGAACTCGTTCACCGGCACGCCGGGCACATACTCCATCGCAAAGTACAAGCGCCCTTCCGGCGTGGCCCCGACATCGAGCACCTGGGCGATGTTGGGATGGTTCATCAGCGCCAGCAGCTCGCGTTCGGACTGGAAGCGCGAGATCACATCCTCGCTGTCCATGCCGGCTTTGATCACCTTCAACGCCACCTGGCGGCGCACCGGTTCCAGTTGATCCGACAGATACACCGCGCCCATTCCGCCGGCGCCGAGTTCGGCGCGAATCCGGTAGGGGCCGATCACCTTGCCGATCAGCGAAAGATGCGACTCGCTCGGCGCGTCGGCCATTGACACTTTCATTGACGATGCCGATTTCACCCCCGGCGCATGCTCGACGACAAGCGTGCCGTCCGTTTGCGGGTCGGTCGAACTCGGGGTCTTGCTCTGGATCTGCGTGGGCAAATCAGAATTGGTCGAACGTTCGCCGCTCATCGTCACTCGGGCCTCTTGCGCGATCATCGCGACTTTCTGCGCAGGCGGCAACCGTCATCGCGCACGATTGCGATCGATCGTTCGATTCTGGTGGCAAGGGGGCACTTGTCAATGACGCCAATTTGGGCGAGACACAACGTCAGTTCTGGCATTGCGCCGCCGCCATTGCTGCTGAACGCGGCTGGCGCCGCTCCCACAGCAGACTCACAGTGATGCTGTGGACCGCAACACGCGCCCGATTGCATCCTGCCAACCGCGATACAGAGCCTCGCGCTGGGCCGTCGGCATCTGCGTTTCGAAGCGGCGCTCGCAGCCCCATTGCGTGGTGATTTGCTCGAGCGAGGTGAACATGCCGACGCCGAGCCCGGCCATATAGGCGACGCCCAGTGCGGTGGTTTCAATAACGTTTGGGCGATCGACGGGCAGGCCGAGCAGGTCGGCAAGCGCTTGTGCGAACCAATTGTTCGCCGCCATTCCGCCGTCGATACGCAGCGCGCAGGCACCCGCCACGCCGTCGCGGTTCATTGCTTCGAGCAGGTCGCGGGTCTGGAAACAGGCCGACTGCAATCCGGCGGTGACAATCTCGCCGATGCCGGTATCGCGGGTCAGACCAAAAATCGCGCCACGCGCCTGCGCGTCCCAGTAGGGTGCGCCCAGCCCGGTGAAGGCGGGCACCAGGTAGACGCCACCGTTGCCGTTGGCCTGCATTGCGATCTGCTCGGTCTGCGCGGCTGAGGTGATCAGCTTCAGGCCATCGCGCAGCCATTGCACCGCCGCGCCGGCCACAAAGATGCTGCCTTCGATCGCGTAGGTCGTGGTGCCGTCGATGCGATAGGCGACGGTGCTGAGCAGACGATTCTGCGAGCGCGCGATCGAGGAGCCGGTGTTCATCACCAGGAAACACCCGGTGCCATAGGTGCTCTTGATCATGCCCGGTGCGAAACACGCCTGGCCAACCAGCGCCGCCTGCTGGTCGCCGAGCACACCGTGAATCGGCAACGCGGCACCGAGAAGCGCCGCATCGGTAACGCCGTAGTGCGCATTTGAATCGCGTACTTCGGGCAGCAACGCGCGCGGCACGTCGAACAACCTCAGCAGCTCGTCGTCCCAAGCTTGGGCCACGATGTCAAACAGCAGCGTGCGCGATGCATTGGTCGCATCGGTCGCATGCGTGCGACCGCCGGTTAACTTCCACAGCAACCAACTGTCGATCGTGCCAAAGCACAGCTCCCCTGCAACTGCGCCGGCACGCGCAGCCGGGATCGCCTCAAGCATCCACGCAATTTTCGTCGCCGAGAAATACGGATCGAGCAGCAACCCGGTTTTGGCGCTCACCATCGGCTCATGCCCGGCATCGCGCAGCCGCTGGCAAACTTGTGCGGTGCGCCGATCCTGCCAACCGATGGCGCGATGCATCGCGCGTCCCGAAACTCGTTCCCAGATCACCGCCGTCTCACGCTGATTCGCAATCCCGATCGCTGCGACCTGCGTTGCTGGCAAGCCTGACTGCAGCAGCGCCGCCCGACACGTTGCCAACACCGCCATCCAGATCTCGTCAGCGTCCTGCTCGACCCAACCCGGCTGCGGGTAGTACTGCGTAATCTCCTGCTGCGCGTCGGCGAGTACTTGACCGCGCGCATCGAAAATAATCGCGCGCACACTGGTGGTGCCGGCGTCGATGGCGAGGAGGACTGGCGTGGTCATGGGCGCCCTGCCGGAGAGAAATCAGATTGATCTGTTCAAACCCTTAGTTCGGAAATTGTACTCCGACCGCCACACTCGCCAATTCTTCTTTGGTTCGTAATCCGGGTGCGGGTTCCTACTTGGCGATTGCCAGAACAAACCTCACCTTTGGCAATGCGCTAGCGCCTTCGCGACAATAGAAGCGCTGCGCATCCTCGTTCCACATGGGCGTCTGCCATTGGACCTGGGCAAACCCTTGCTCACCCGCGTAGCGCAGAACCTGCGCCAACAGGGCGGAACCAACGCCGCCGCCGCGAAATGCCTCGCGCACGAACAGGCAATCCATGTGCAGAAACTCCCGCGCCGACCACGTCGAATACTCGCCGGTCGCGGTGGCGTATCCAATCAACTGCCCCTGCGACTGTGCCACCCATGCCTTCAATCTGGCAGAATTATCGAATATCGAGCGCTGCAACTTTTCGGAAATGCCACAGGCTTCGTATTCCGAGCGCTCGTAGCGCGCGTGTTCTGCGCACATGATCACCAGTTCGGCAATCTCACTACGGGCTACAGGTCGCGCCAGACAGGAAACCGAGTGCATCGAACGACTGGTCATCGTCTGCCACTCCGCTGCATCCGGATCGGTCATTCCGACACCTGTCCAGATTCGAGAGTGAAGCCCTCATCCAGCCAGCCGGTAATTCCGCCGGCCATGAGCTTGACCGGATAGCCAAGCCGCGCCAGCCTCAGCGCGGCTCGGGCAGCACCATTGCAATGCGGTCCGGCGCAGTAGGTGACGAACAGCGTGGTCGGGGCGTAGACGCTGATCCGCGACCCGATGATCTTGCCATGCGGAATATTGATCGCGCCTGGCACATGACCGCGCGCAAAAATTTCCGGGCCGCGTGCATCGATCAGTACGAAGTCTGGATTGCTGCTGGCGAGTGCCTCGTGGGTATCCCAACAATCCGTTTCGAAGGTAAACCCGGATTCAAAGTGCTGCACGGCCAGCGCTGAGTGCGCCGCAGGAACTTGTGTGACTGCATTTGACATGAGCGGATCTCCAAGTGAGGAAGCACGACTATTGTTTCCTCACCTGCGTCGCTGGACAATTGGCAGAATTGCCAGTGTTCGATCAAATAATGCCAAAACGCCGTGGCGCCCGAGTCAAGCACAATCCGCTGGTCGTGGCCCTCGTGTACGACGGTTTGTGCGCGTTCGAGTTCGGCTGCGCAGCTGAAGTTTTTGGTCTACCGCGACCGGAGCTCGGCGCCCACTGGTACCGTTTCGAGACGTGTTCATTGCAACGGCGCGCCGTGCAAGGGCAATACGGAATGCGCATCACTGCCGACCAAGGTTTGGAGCGGCTGTCCGCCGCCGGCACCGTGATCATCCCGGGCTGGACCGGCATCGACGCACCGGTCCCGGCGCGGATCATCACTGCGCTGCGCGATGCACATTCGCGTGGTGCTCGACTGCTGTCGATCTGCTCCGGCGCGTTTGTCCTCGCTGCCACTTCCCTGCTGGATGGCAGGCGCGCCACCACACATTGGCGTTACGCCGAGGCCCTGCAGCAGCAGTACCCTGCGATCCGCGTCGATGCCGATGTGCTCTATGTCGACGAGGGCCAGCTGCTCACCTCGGCCGGCAGCGCCGCTGGTCTGGATCTGTGCCTGCATCTGGTTCGTCGCGACCACGGAGCCGCGATCGCCAATCAGGTTGCGCGGCGTTTGGTGATACCGCCGCAGCGCGATGGCGGCCAGGCGCAGTTCGTCGAGCAACCGTTGCCCAGACGTGAGCGCGACGCGCTGTCGCCATTGATGGATGCGATGCGTCGACGCATGCATCAGGCGCTGCCGATCGCCGAACTTGCCGGTATGGCCGCGATCAGCGAACGCACGTTGATGCGTCGTTTCAAAGCGGCCACCGGCACGACGCCGGCGCAATGGCTAACGACGATCCGACTGGATCGGGCTCGCGAACTGCTCGAGCGCTCGTCTGACTCGATCGATTCGATTGCGGAGCAGGCGGGTCTGGGAACTGCGACCACGTTGCGCCACCATTTCCGCCGCAAGTTTGGCACTCATCCGACCGCCTATCGCCAGCGTTTCGCCGCCACCGCAGCACGCTCGTGAGCGCTCCATGCCAGGCCCCAGCATTAGTGAACCTCTGAACAAGTCCGGAGCCGCGATAGCCCCCTGAGTCAGGGGGTTATCGCGGCTCCGGACTTGTTCAGAGGTTCCTTTGTGGCCCCCGATACAACTCTGTCCTAAATCGCGGCCAAAACTCGCCTAAGTGTCTAAGATCCAAAATCGACTCCGCAGTCAAGGCGCGGGGTCTTTGCATCGATGCTATGGATCGCAATACTTGAGGTGTGCAATGAAGGTGCTGGTGTCATTGTTGGTTGTATGTTTCGGCTGGATCCACCCGGTGCAGGCGGCCATTCCGGCAGCCGAGCGCAACGTGTTGATTGCGCTGTACGTCAACACCCACGGCGAAAACTGGACGAGCAATGCGAATTGGTGTCAGGGCCCATGTCCGGCGACCGGCGCACTGACCTTCAACGTTGCGGGTACCGAATGTACGTGGATTGGCATCGAATGCAATGCCAGCGAAACGCACGTCAACAAATTGTTCTTCTATGAGGTCAATCTGGCCGGTAGCTTGCCGCCTCTGGCCAATCTAACCGCACTCCATGGCGCGTCCCTGAGTGGCAATCAATTGACCGGTGCGTTGCCCGCCCTGACTGGACTGACTCAGCTGGAATATTTCGCAGCCGATCGAAACCAGCTGACCGGGGTGATTCCGGACCTGACCGATCTGGGCGCGCTGAAGCACCTGTATTTGGCGAGTAACCAGCTGACCGGACCGATTCCCAACTTCAATGGCTCGACGCAATTGACGCGCGCGCAGTTTCACTACAATCAATTGACTGGATCAATCCCGCCATTGACCGGACTGACGTTACTGCAGCATTTTTCCGTTAGCGGCAATTACCTGACCGGAGCGATTCCAGCGCTGACCGGACTGGTTGCACTGGAAGATTTTTTGGTCGACGGCAACCAGATGAGCGGAGACATTCCGTCGGTGGTTGGATTGATCGCCCTGCGCAATTTCTGGGTCCACAACAATTTGCTGAGCGGAAAGATCTCCAGCCTCGCCGGGCTGACCGAGTTGCGCAGCTTCATCGTGCACAACAATCAACTCACCGGTTTTCTTCCGGTACTGACCGGATCTCCGCAATTGGAATTTTTCGCAGCGAGCAACAACCGGCTGAGCGGGCCGCTTCCTGATCTGAGTGGTCTGCTGCAGCTCGACACCTTCGTGGCCGATAACAATGCGTTGACTGGTTCGGTCCCAGCCTTTGGTGAACTCCCGTCGTTGCTCGTGTTCGCGGCGGACCACAATCAGCTGAGCGGATCGATTCCCGCATTATCCGGGTTGCCTGAACTTTACTATTTCTCGATCTACTCCAATCAATTGACCGGAGTGATTCCCAGCCTCGCAGGCCTCACCGATCTGTGGGCGTTCAGCTGCAGCGATAATCGCCTGACGGGTGCGTTACCCAGCTTGGCCGGCCTAACCACACTGGTGGGCTTGTATGCCAATTCCAACCAATTGACCGGAGCGATCCCAGACCTTGGCGATCTGCAACAAATTTCGTTGTTTTTCGTCCACGACAATAAAATGGGCGGAGCAGTCCCTGCTGCTCCACCCAGCCTGGTACAAACCGGTGCGCGACTCTGCCCGAACAGCTTGGACATCAGCCCCAGTGTCCACGATGCTGGATGGAATTATGCAACGGGAAATTCGCCGTGGTGGGGCCCCGAAGGCGGCGGATGCCACGATCCATTGTTTAGTGATGCATTCGAAAGCTCGCCGGAGGCACTGGCCAAAGCTGCGCTGGCCACGGCCCTCGACACGCTCATTCGGCGCCGCACTCAGCAGCGGACGCATTGAGTTTTTCGCGAACCCGTTGCGGCAGTCTCAGTCCAGAAGTTGCCGCACTGCTTCGCCGATCGCCAGGCACGAAGTCAGTCCGGGCGATTCGATACCGAACAGGTTGACCAGCCGCGGAACGCCATGCACGTCGGCGCCTTGAACAACAAAGTCGCCGCTGGGTGCGCCCGGTCCGACCAGTTTGGGGCGCACGCCGACAAAATCGGGCATCAGATCATCGTCGCGCAATGCGGGCCACCAACGCCGAATTGATGCAGCGAATTGCGCCTGCTGGCTGTCGTCGAAGCGGTAGTCGGGCGCCTCGATCCAGCGCACGTCAGGCCCAAAATGGCAGTGTCCGGCGCTGTCGAAACCCAGGTGCACGCCAAGCCCCGCGGCCTGTGGCAGCGGATAGATCAGTCGCGTGAACGGGGCACGTCCGCGCAATCGGTAGTAATGGCCAGAGGCGTAATGCTGGAGTGGCACATGGCACGGATCAAGGCCGCTGATCGTGCGCGCGACCTGGGTTGCCTGCAGACCTGCCGCATTGACCAGGCGTCGACAGCGCACCTGGTCGCCGGCAGCGGTCGTGACCACGAACTGTTGGTCCTCGCAGGCGACGGCAGCGACGGCAGTCTGACAAGCGAGTCGGCCACCGGCCTGTTCGAGCTCGCCGATCAACGCCATCACCAGCTCGGGCACGTCGACGATTCCAGTTTCGGCTGACTCGATTGCCGCGATGCATTGCAAAGCCGGTTCCAGTTGCCGCGCGGCATCGGCCTCGAGCCAGCGCAGCCCGCTGACACCATTGGCTGCAGCGCGCGGCATTAGTGCGGCAAGCGCCGAGCGTTCCGATTCGCCGGTTGCGACCACCAGTTTCCCGGTACGCCGATGGCTGACCCCACGATGCGCGCAGAACGCGTACAACAACGCGCGACCGCGCACGCACAGCTTCGCCTTCAGGGATCCTTCGGGATAGTACAGACCGGCATGGATCACACCCGAGTTACGACTGGAGACGCCTTCGCCAGCGCGCGCTTCCGACTCCAACACAAATACCTCATGCCCGGCCTGCGCCAATGAGCGCGCCACCGCCAGCCCGACCACACCGGCACCGATCACAATAGTGTCGACATCAACTGTCGTGGCGTTGATCGTTGCATCGGCTGCGGAGGGGAAAGTGGACATGGAGGGATTCTAGTAAAGTAAGAACACGCACGCAGCGATTGTGTACAACTACGGTCTTATTCCCAAGTGCCTGGTGCGTCGCGCGTTCGGCTGATCTCGCCGAGCGCAGCGTTGGGCCGCCCTAACGGCTATGCTTTCACCTGAATCCACCCTGCGCACCATGAGCTGCAAGCCGGACGCGTGGTGCGTGGCACTGTATCGGTAGCGTTACTTCAATGGGAGCTCGACATGCTGCGAATGACGCTGCTGTGGATTGTGCTTGCCGGAGCTGGACTCGGCACCGGATTTGAAACATTGGCCGCCACGGCCCAGGATCAAGCCGCGGACTGCATCGACTGTCATCGCACACGCGGCAATTTGGACGCGCAGTTGCCGCGCATCGAGGGCCAGCACGCCGCGTATCTGGCGCGCGAGATCGGGCGCTTCCGCGACACGCATCGCAAGAACTTGCCGATGCAGATCGTGGCATCGGCGCTGACTCGCGATCAGATACAGGCATTGGCGGCCGAGCTTGCTGCCCGTCCGTGGGATCCCAAACCGCAACGGATCGATTCAGCCGCAGCAACTGCCGGCAGCCCGCTCGCCGCAGCGTTGGCCTGCAGCAGTTGCCATGGCCCGACCTTTCGTGGCGCCACGCTGGTGCCGCGTTTAGCCGGGCAGAATCCGGAATACCTCGCGCGCCAGTTGCGTGCCTTTGATAGCGGTCATCGCGAACTGTCGCTGCCCGCGGCTGCGCTGTCGATGAAGGGGCTCAACGCTGCGGAGATCAACGCCTTGGCCCACTATCTGGGCAGTCTGGATGGGCGCGTGAATCTCGATTGGCTGGCCGGTAGTTGGTGCAGCCAGTCGTCGTCGCAGCGTTCCGAGGAGTGGTGGACCCAGGCGCGTGGCGGACTGCTGCTCGGTCTGCATCGTGATCTTGACGGAGCGGGATTGCTGAGCGGCTTCGAGTTTTTGCGCATCGAGATCGGCGACGGGGTTGCGGTCTACCAGGCCCAGCCTGGCGGCCGACCGCCGGTTCCGTTCCAGTTGGTCGAAGCCGGGGCCGCCTACGCGGTTTTTACCAATCCTGAGCACGACTACCCACGGCGTCTGCGCTACCAACGGTTCGACCGCACGCTGCGCGCGACCGTTGACGACGGCGCCGGTGGTGAAGTACTCAAATTTGAGTGGACGCCGGATTGCACCGCGGCTGCGCATTGAGCAGTCGTTGTTGAAAGCTGTGTGCAGGATGCGGTTCGTCCTGCGCACCGCATCCTGTGCTGTCTCGCCGGCAACCGCAGCTGCCGGCGAGACTCCTTCGCGGTCAGTGGCTGCCGTCTTCCTGGATCTGCCACAGCGCCTGCAGATCGCGTTCGTAGGCTTCTACATTGTACTGGTCGCGCAGTGCCTGCTCGCCATGCAACGCGCCGTAGATACGCTCGGGCGACATCGGCTCCAGATCGACTTCGTCGATTGGGCCGGTGCCGGCGACGTAGTGACACGGGATGACTTGAACAATGGTGATGCTCGAATAGGTCACCTGATTAGCGTCGAACCTCAGCCGAAGATCGCGTGATCTGAGACGGGCGGGGTGAATGGTAGAGCCGTAAGCGTCCGCCACAGCGCATCTACCGGATAGCTTCCTGGTCTGTTGAAGTGGCTTAGGGGTTGATGGGCGCAGTCCAGTGATGTGGGAGCAGTG
>JAWXCG010000011.1:0-24855 GCA_034440555.1 Pseudomonadota bacterium | reverse complement strand
ATAGCCATAGCGGGTCTGCGCCGACAACGCATTCTGCGTCCACTCAAGGCGGCCAAGCGGATTTACCTTCGCGGTGATGGCGGTGGTGTCGGAGAATTCGATGCGCTCCGGAATACCGCGCACATAGCCGGTCAACTGGGTGGTCAGGCCGCGGCCATCGACCGCCTTCCACAGACTACCGTCGGGGTGATAGTCGAACGTGTTGAACAGCCGGTTGAAACTGAACTGTGCTGTCGGCAGTGCCTTGACCGGGTCATAGGTCGTTCGCGACACCTGCTTGTTGGTATCGGCATTGACCACGGTCAGCGGCAGGCCGATCACCCACTTTGATGGGTTGTTCTCGTAGGTCGTGATGTCGGTGCGGAAAATGCCGAGCGGGCCGGTGCGCTTCACCTGCAATGGGTTGGCGTAGATGTCGAAGCCTTGCGTCTGGCGCTGGTAGGTATCGCCCTCCTGCAGGCTGCTCTCCGCGATCATCGGCAGCATCCACTCGCCCCATATGTTGTCGGTGGTCCTCAGCGGATTGGTGCCCACGCGGTCGGGGAACGGGTATGCCGGCTGGCCCAGGTCTTCCTTCAGCACATAGGTGTTGATGGTGCGCAGCACCCGGTTCTGGCCTTCATGCCCGTTGTAGGTTTCCACCTGCAGCAGCTGGCCTTCGTTGATGTTGTAGCGGTTGCCGAAGGTGAACTCGCGGCGCACGCCGCCCGGTTCCTTGACGACGACCTTGCGGGTGTGGGGTGCGTAGTCGCCGGGCGGATGAGTCGCAGCGGCGATGTATTGATCGTAGTCATACACCCATTGGCTGGTGCTGGCGATGCCGGTACCCGCGATCTGCTTTTGTTTCAGCGCCTGCACATCGAAGTTGAGCGGGGTCCAGCAGAAAAAGTCCCAGGGCTCGCCTTCGCCATACGGCGTCAAGTCAGGCATGCCGGGGATACCCGGGTGGTTGTAGGTCAGACAATTGGTCCGGTCGAGCGGGACGCTGGCACGCACATGGCGCTTGACCTGGAAGGTGAACGTGCCGACCGCGCCCGAAGGATGGGTCAACGTGCCGCTCGCCGATTCACCCGACAGCTTGCGCTTGTAGCCATATTCGGGCGAGTTCTGGTCCCAGCATCGGAAAAGCCAGTTGAGATACGCGCTGTTGTCACCCGGAGGCGCCACCGGCTCCGGACGCGGCCCTGGGGGGTTTGCGCCGCAGTCATAATAGTGACGCGGATAGATGAACTCCAGATTGAAGTCCCATTGCTTGCCATCGGCGTAGACCACCTTGTCCAGGCTGCCGCCAGCGGTATAGGTGTAGTTCACCTGCAGTGTCGTGCCGACCTGAGTGGCCGACGTGACGCGCCCGGTCTGTGCGTCGTAGCCAAACGACACAGAAGGTGTATCGGCTGAGCCCAAGCTGGACGAGGTTATAGTCGCCAACCGATCGCCGTTCCAGCTGTAGTTGATCTCGTTGCCGAAGCGATCCTTGATCTTGGTCGCATACAGGCGAACTTCCACCCGATTGATCTTGACGAAGGGAACAATGCCTTCTGGCGTCGTGATCTCCGAACGCTTGCCAGTGGGCCTGCTCGGCGTAGTCACCATCTTGCTGAATGTGTATTCGGTGCCATCGGGCGCCAGCGCCACGAAGCCCTCGCCATCCAGTGCATTCGGCAAGTTGATGCAGCGCAGGTGCCAGAAATTTTTGGTCACCCACTTGTAGGACTGTGCGGTCGTCGGGACGGCAGTCGGCGCATCGCCACGGAACAGCACCGGCTGATCGCCGCCGCCCGGCAAATGCATGCCATAACCGCTCCAGTATTGCCAGGACACAAAGCCCGCCGAGTAATCGCCCACATAGTCCGGGGGCTGAGCCGTCGCCACGGAAGTGGGCAAGCTGCAACGTTGCCGGCTGCCCGCTACCGTGCCGTCCTTCACCACCCATCCCAAAGCGGCAACAAAGGTGCCACCGATATAGGGCAGGTCCAGTGCCCAGTCACCCATCGAATGACTGAATGGCGCGAACTTGTCGGTCGCCACATCCAGCGTACGCGACACCGCAATGCCCATGGAGCCATTGCCAGGCACGGTCAGATCGGTGTGCTCGAAGCTAGTGGCACCGGTATAGAAATTCACCTGCTCGCCGAACAGGTCATCCCCCAACGCACCCACCGCCTCAGCCGACTGGATCAGCTTGGCATGGTTCTGGTCGTAGGTCGCGCCGCTGTCCTCTTCGAGCAAAGCATTCAGCGCCGCTTCGCTCATCGGCAACTCGTTCGGAAGGGGGACTTGCGCAAACGCCATCGGCGCCACCAAAAGCCCAAAGCAAAGCCATAAACCGGCACGGGACATCGATATTTCCTCTCGAATTTGGAGACCGGGGCGGCGCCGCGAAATCTCACAAGGTTGGCGCACGCGTAACAGGCCGTAGTGAGTAACCGAGGAGGCCGGCGTGAGCAAGGCAGCGTAGATACAACGCCGTTGGATTGCAAGACTTAGTCTTTGTTTCGTCATTCCGGACTCCGACGCCGCTCGGCGCAATGGGAACGAGTGTGCAACGCAGATAGGTCATGCCGCACAGATTGCCACCGCGCACCGGCGATTGCAGTCAGATCAGGCCGCGACGTGGCCCAGGATTTTCGGAATCGCGGCTGTCCTGGATTTGTCGCAATTTATCCTTCACCGCCCATCAAGCCTGAGCCTGCATCGCATCAGCGCCCTCGATAGAATCTGGCCAATTAGGGAATACAACCATGAAGACCGGACGCGTGCGTTGGGATCAATTGCTGCTGAACTGTCGCGTTGTCAACGCGCTCACCGATGGCAGCGGCTACGCGACGATTGATTCGTGCGCGATCGGCATCGCTGGTCACCAGATCGTTTTCGTCGGAACGCCGGACGCGTTGCCGGTGGCGGCGGTCGATGCTGCAGAAACTTTGTTGGATTTGGACGGCGCGTTGGTCATACCGGGGCTTATCGACTGTCATACGCATCTGGTGTTCGCCGGCAACCGCGCTGATGAATTTGAACAGCGGCTGCAGGGCGCGAACTATCAGGAAATCGCTCGCGCCGGCGGCGGCATCATTGCCAGCGTGCGGGCCACACGCGCGGCGTCGTTTGGCGAACTGTTTGCGCAATCGCTGCCGCGTGCGCGCGACTTGGTGCGCGATGGCGTCACCTGTATCGAAATCAAGTCGGGTTACGGTCTGGAACTGGAAAGTGAGCGGCGCATGTTGCAAGTGGCTCGTCGCATTGGCACCGAGCTTGGCATCACCGTCAGCAGCACATTTCTTGGATTGCACGCAGTTCCGCCAGAATTTCGTGATCAGCGCGACGCGTATGTCACGCAGGTGATCGATGAATGGTTGCCCGCTCTGCACGCAGAAGGTCTGATCGACGCGGTGGACGCCTTTTGCGAAGGCATCGGCTTCACGCCGACGGAAACGCGACGGCTGTTTGAGAAAGCAAAATTACTGGAACTGCCAGTGAAGTTGCATGCGGACCAATTGTCGGACCTTGGCGGCGCAGCCTTGAGCGCGGAATTTGGCGGTTGGTCGGCCGACCACATCGAGTACACCACGTCAGCCGCGGTAGCAGCGATGGCAGCTCGTGGCACTGTCGCCGTGTTGCTGCCGGGCTCGTTCTACTGCCTCAGGGAAACGCAATTGCCGCCGATCGCGGCGTTGCGCGCGCACGCTGTGCCCATGGCGGTTTCGACCGATCTCAATCCAGGTACTTCGCCTGTGTGCTCACTGCGCCTGGCAATGAATCAGGCC
This sequence comes from Pseudomonadota bacterium, assembly GCA_034440555.1. Lineage (GTDB taxonomy): Bacteria > Pseudomonadota > Gammaproteobacteria > Xanthomonadales > Ahniellaceae > 0-14-3-00-62-12. The sequence goes on along the minus strand of JAWXCG010000011.1, from coordinate 21,091 downwards.
TGCACACTGTTTCGCCTGACGCCCGCGGAAGCTTTCGCCGGGACGACATTGCATGCAGCACGCGCGCTCGGCATGTCGCATCGCAAGGGTCGCCTGGCAGCGGGCTATGACGCAGATCTGGCCGTTTGGCGAATCAGTAGTCCAGCGGAGCTGAGCTACTGGATCGGCGCTGGCGGTCCCAGCCGCGTTTGGGCAATGGGAAAAGAATTGCGCGGGATTTGCACCACGTAGAACGCAACGAGGCCCCGAAGGGCCCCGCGCTGCCATCAAGGCAGGTACCGTTTACGCGCGATGCGCGTTCAGACTTTCTTTTTCGCCGGCGCTTTTTTGGCAGCTGCTGGCTTGGCAACCGTCTTGGTCGCCGCTGCAGGCTTCACTACGGCTTCTTTCTTTTCCGAATGCGGTCGCGAGTTGCCATAACTACGAATCGAAATCTTGCCCTTTCGGGTCTTGCGGTCACCCTTGCCCATCTTGTTACTACTCCGGAGATTCTTGGGTTGCGAAGGCTAGCAGCAAACGTGCATCAATCAATGGCCGGACGGGCGGAATCGACCACGCCATTGCCCTGCCAGAGCTTCCAAATCGCCTGTGCATCAGCGTAAGTGCGCACCAAATGGCGATTGAGGGCGTGCGCGCCACCGAGGCAGAGCCCGCCTGCAGCCATTACCACAGCGTGGGCAAGCGGCCGATCGTGTAGGGCGACGCCGACAATCAGCAGCACGAACGCAGCCAAAAACAGGCTGAATACTGGATAGCGGCCGCTTCGCGACACACCACTGCTGAGCACGGCGGCGCCAAAGATCAGCGCAAAGGTGACGAACCAGCGCTCATACGCATGATTGCCCAATACCTCGACCGCGACCAGCGGCAACGCCACCGCAGCGATGGGCAAAAATGCGCAGTGCACCGCGCAGACAATGGCCGCAGCCGATCCAAAGGCATCAAGCTTTGGCAACCAGCGAGCGTGCGCATGCGGGTGCGAGTGATGGCGGCAGGACTGAGGGGGCATGATTCAATCCAAAAATGAGACGTACGAGGGGGAAGCCTGCGAAGGGTATGAAAATAGGAATGCTGGCCAACCATCAGGATTGACCCGACACCAATGCAATACTATAACATCTCTTGGCGGGCCAACAAGTGACCGCGATAAGAGGCGGCGCACACACCAGGGTGACGGTCGCCGCCTTCATCTCGAAGCATGTTGAGACGCCGTTCCGCCTGATCGACGAATCGTCGATGCAAACGCTAGACGCAAGACCGTCGGTTTGCTTGCGGCGCTATCGGTTTATTCATTCCGTGCCGCACTTCAGGTTTTTCCAACGCCTGCCATGGCACCATGCGCGCGACGTTCAAAGGGGTGGTCGTATGAATCACAGGAATTTCAAGCGCCGTGTCGGCGTAGCGTTGGCTTTGCTGATCACACTTTCAGCAGCGAGCTACAGCCAGGCGCAGGTTATTTTCAAGAGCGGCTTCGATGAGACCCCCGAGGGACCCGCTACTGACCAGGAAGCAGCTCGGTTCCTGACGCAAACGACGTTCGGCCCGACCATCGCGGAAATCCAGCGTCTACGCCAGATTGGGTACAACACCTGGCTGGAAGAGCAGTTCGCGATGCCGATGAGCCAGCACAAGCCGTACCTGGACACGCTCGCTAATCAATCGCCACCAGTGGATATCTATCACAACATCCGCCGCGAAGCCTGGATGCAGCGCGCGATGACGGCACCGGATCAGTTGCGCCAGCGCGTGGCGTTTGCGCTCAGCGAAATTCTGGTTACGTCGGAAAATTCCGGCGCAACCGAAGGCCAGCCGATCGCATTGACGCATTACTACGACCTGCTTGGCACCGGCGCCTTTGGCAACTACCGCACACTGCTGAAGGACGTCACCCTGCACCCGATCATGGGGCATTACTTGTCGATGTTCGGAAACCGCAAACCGGACCCGTCGATCAACCTGCGCCCGGATGAGAATTATGCGCGTGAAATCATGCAGCTGTTCTCGGTCGGATTGGTACAACTGGCGAGCAACGGAACCCCGGTGTTGGTCGGCGGCTTGCCGGTGCCCACCTACACCCAGGAAACAATTCAGGGCTTTGCACATGTGTTCACTGGCTGGAAATGGTTCGACTGCCCGGCCGATAACTGGCAATGGTGTGGCCCCGGCTCGACCAACGCAGGCTGGCTGCAACCGATGGCGCCGAACGTCGAATTCCATGCGGTCGAGGGCACCAAGCAGCTGCTCAATTACAGCGGTGTGGCGCTGCCCGGAGGCGTCATGCCTGCAGGCAATCGGCCGACCGCTACGGTGCAAACCGTCCGCGACAACATGGACACTGCGCTCAACAACATCTTCAATCACCCCAACGTCGGGCCGTTCCTCAGCAAGCTGCTGATCCAGCGACTGGTGTCCAGCAATCCGAGCCCCGCTTACGTGCAGCGCGTCGCTACCGTGTTCAACAACAATGGCTCGAACGTGCGCGGTGATCTTCGCGCCGTAATCCGCGCCATCGTGATGGACACAGAAGCGCGCGCGCAGCCATTGCCTGGTAGCACCCGCGGCAAGCTGCGTGAGCAACCCTTGCGTTGGACACAGCTTTGGCGCGCCTTTGGCGTTACCAACCCTCGCGGTCGCTATCAAGAGTGGTACATCCACTATCCGTACTTCTCGCCGGTCACGGTGATGGCGTCTCCGACGGTGTTCAATTTCTATCTGCCAAATTACGCCGCGCCGGGACCGGATGTTGCTCAGGCCGGGCTGCTCTCGCCCGAGTTTCAGATCGAGACCGACACCTTCGTTACCCGTTTCAATAATCTGGTCGAGTGGCTTGCTACCGACATGCATGCGGGCAGCGTGCAGTCCGACTACACCGGACCCCGGGTCAACTATGGTCGGGAAGTCGCGCTCGCTGGCAACGTCGATCAGCTGCTCACCCATCTGAACGTACTGTTGATGGGTGGCACCATGAGCACTTCCATGCGCAATGCGTTAACCACGTACCTCAACTCTATTCCGGTCACCGATTACAACGGCTATCGGCGCACTACCGATGCGATCAGCCTGATTGTGACATCCCCCGAATACGTGATCGAGAAGTGAGCCAGCCATGAAACGTCGCGATTTTGTCCAGAAGTCCCTGTGTGCCGCCGTCTCCAGCGCGGCATTCACTTCCCTGGCTACCAAGATGAGCCTTGCACATGCCGCCACTCCCCAATTGATTCTGGGCGGCGGCGACTATCGTGCCCTGGTCTGCCTCTATATGTACGGTGGCAACGACTGCTTCAATATGCTGGTGCCGCGCGATGCGTCGCACTGGGCAACCTATAACGCCACGCGCGGCGCGCTCGCCATCCCGCAGGCGCAACTGCTCTCGCTCAGTCCAGACGTTGCAGCTTCGGATGGTGCGCTGTATGGCATGCATCCATCGATGCCTGAATTGAGAGCGTTGTTCAATCAGGCCGACAGCCCGGTGGCCTTGATCGCCAATGCCGGTCCGCTGCTTTACCCGATTACCAAAACGCAGTATCAGAATGAAAGCGTTCCGGTTCCGCCGCAACTGTTTTCGCACTCAGACCAAACCGTGTTCTGGCAGACGCCAAGCTCCGACGCGATCGGCCGACAGGGCTGGGGTGGACGACTGGCCGACCTGACCACGGTCGCCGGTCAAAATCCAACCCTTTCAATGAACGTTTCGCTGGACGGAGAGAACGTATTTGAAGCCGGCCAGAATGTAGTGCCCTACTTCATCAGCCCCTATGGCGTAGAAGGCATTCAGATGGACAGCGCCGACACCTGGCCACCCGGACAGCAGGCACGGCGAACCGTGTTCAACGCATTGCTCAATGCCAACCTCGTCAATCCGCTGGAACGCGCCTACGCCGCGCAGATGAAACGCACCATCAACTCCTACGGTCAGTTCAGCACTGCGCTCGGGCTGCCGCTCAACGCGCCGATGGAAGCGCGCTTCAACTATGCAATCAACGCCGGAGGCGACATTATCGACTCGCTGGGCGGACAGTTGCGTATGGTGGCAAGACTGATGAATCAGCGCGCGTCGCTGGGTATGGTCAGGCAGATTTTTTTCGTTGGCATTGGCGGATTCGACACACATCAAACGCAACTGACCGACCATGCCAACCTGATGCGATCGGTGTCACGCGGTCTGAGCGCGTTCTATCAGGCAACCGTGGACATGGGCTTGCAGGACAGCGTCACCGCATTTACCGCCTCGGAATTCGGCCGCACGCTGTCGGGCAATGCCGGCGTTGGCACCGATCATGGCTGGGGTGGACACCAGATCGTCGTCGGCGGCGCGGTGCAAGGCCGTCGCTACTATGGCAACTTCCCAAGCCTGCTTGCCAACAATAATCCTGATGATGCCGGCTGGGGGCAGATGATTCCCACAACCTCGGTCGACCAGTATGCCTGGACGCTGGCGCGTTGGTACGGCCTGCAAGCCGGTGACCGCGACACGGTGTTCCCGAACGTCTCGCGCTTCGGTGCGGTCAACCAGCACCATCTCGGGTTCCTCGGCGCGTAATGTAGAAAACAGTCGGGCTGGTTCGGGCCCGCCCGTGTTTTTGGGGGTCCATCCGCGACGTGTTTACGGATAAGTCCTAAATCTGTTCGCAGCGGGACGCGACTCCTGACGGACCGCTGTAGTCAGTCGCTGTCCTATCTCTGCTGGGCGCAAGTCGTCATAATCGGTGGCCCTGGACTGCCGATGCCCACATGTCTGAGTTTTCCCCCGGCCAGCGCTGGATTTCCAATGCCGAGCCCGAGCTCGGGTTGGGCACAGTGCTGCGCGTTGAAGGCCGTATGTTGCAGGTTTTGTTCGCCCGCAGCGGTACCTTGCGACAGTACGCGCAGCAGTCCGCGCCGCTGACGCGAGCCCAGTTTCGCGCTGGCGATAGTCTGGCTGCACATGGCCGGCAGGTGCTGATCATCGAGGCCGAAAACCGCGATGGCTTGATCTATTACCGCCACGATGCCGGCACGCTCAGTGAATCCGAACTGGACGATCTGCAAAGCATCTCCAAGGCGGAAGATCGTTTGGTGCAGGGCCGGGTCGATCGCAACGACCAATTCGAATTTCGCCAGGAAGCACTGCAGCGCCGAGCCGATGCCCGGCGCAGTGCTGCATTCGGTCTGATGAGTGCCCGCATCGATCTGATCGCACATCAGTTGCGCGTAGCCCAGGTCGCTGCCGAACGCCGCCCACCGCGCATCCTGCTGGCCGATGAAGTCGGTATGGGCAAGACCATCGAAGCGGGCATGATCATCGCGCGGCAGATCGCAACCGGTCGCGCTAGCCGCATCCTGGTACTGGTACCCGAGCCCTTGGTGTACCAATGGTTTGTTGAGCTGCTGCGCCGATTCAATTTGGGATTCGCAATCTTCGATGCCGAGCGTTGCGACGCGATCGCTCAGGCCGAAGACGGCCGCAACCCGTTTCAGGACGAGCAGCTGGTGATCACCGACAGCGCTTTCCTGGTGCACGACCCAGAGCGCGCACGTCTATTGGTCAAGGCAGGCTGGGACATGCTGGTGGTTGATGAGGCACATCACCTCGCCTGGACGCCGGAACTCGAAAGCCCCGAGTATGTGTTGGTCGAAGCGCTCGCCAAGCGCACGCCCGGTGTAGTGTTACTTACTGCCACCCCGGAGCAGCTTGGCCGCAGTGGCCATTTCGCGCGTCTACGTCTGCTCGATCCTGCGCGCTATCATGATCTCGAAACGTTTCAGCGTGAGAGCGCACGCTTCGCGCAATTGTCGGCCATCGCGTGCAGAATCGTCGATGGACAACCGCTGGATGAAGATCAAACTGCAGAACTGCGCGAATGGCTGGGCGATGATGCTGGCGACCTGCTCGACCGCGACGCCCACGCCGAACTGCTCGATGCCCTGATCGACCGCCATGGCACCGGCCGGGTGATGTTCCGCAATCGGCGTGCCGTGGTCGGTGGCTTCCCGAAGCGCATACCGCATTTCGAACTGCTGCCACTGGCTAGCGAGGACGAAGAACTGCACGGTCACCTGCTGGCCGAGTTCCAGAGTGACGTCGACGTGGAACCGCATGCGCTGCCGCTCAACTTCGCCAAGGATCCGCGATTGGACTGGCTGGTCGCTCTGCTCGAACGTCTCCCCGGCGAAAAACTCTTGCTGATCTGCCGCACCCAGGCCAAAGTTTTGGCGTTGGAAGAAGCGCTGCGCCTGCGCACTGGTGTGGGCATTGCACGCTTCCATGAAGGCATGAGCATCGTGCAGCGCGATCGCAACGCCGCGTTTTTTGCGCAGCCGGATGGCGCCCGTCTGCTGCTCTGCGCCGAAATCGGATCGGAAGGCCGCAACTTCCAATTCGCGCATCACCTGGTGCTGTGGGACCTGCCCCGCGATCCGGATCAGCTGGAACAGCGCATTGGGCGCCTTGACCGTATCGGCCAAAAAGGTGACGTAAACATTCACTTTGCCTGTTTTGAAGATACTGCCCAGCACGCGCTGAAGCGATGGTACGACGAGGGCCTGGATGCGTTTCGCTCATCGCCACAGGATGGCCGCGAACTGTTGCGCCGCTTCGGTAACGGGTTGATCGAAGCAGCGCGCGCTTTCGCATTGCACCACTCGACAGCAGAAGAGACGCTGGAGTCTTTGATTGGCGAAACGCGCGACACCCATGCGCAGTTGGCCGCGGCGATTCAGAACGGTCGCGATCGTCTGCTGGAATTGGCAACACAGCGCGCCGCCGGCGATGCACGCCTGATGCATGCGCTCGCCAAAGACGACAACAGTCCCGGCAATGACGCGTTTGCCATTCGCCTGTTCGAGCAATTCGGGATCAACGCTGAAGAGCTCAATGACGACGACTGGTTGCTCGATCCCGAATACCTGAGTACCGAAGCGTTTCCAGGTTTTGAAAACGGCCCGCGCCAGGCCACGTTTGAGCGTGCCCGTGCGCTGGCGCGCGAAGACCTGTTGTTCTTGCGCATGGATCACCCAATGATCCAGGGCGCGCTCGATCTGCTGCTCTCGTCGGAAACCGGAAATTCCGCATTTCTGGTCGATCCGGAACTGCCCGTGCGCAGCGCCCTGCTCGAGGCCGTGTTTGTTCTCGAATGTATTGCGCCAACACGTCTGCATGTCGATCGTTTTCTGCCGCCGATGCCGATTCGCGTGGTCATCGACAGCCGATTATCCGAGCGCGCGAACTTTCGACGTTCCGACGAGGCCATGCGCAAGGCCAGTGAGCTGCAGGTCGATCTCGACAAGTTTCGCAAGGTTCTGGCGCAGCTTGTGCCGGCCATGCTGAAAACGGCGAGCGCCGAGGGCGAGCGCCGTGCGCGACGTGAAATCGAGGCCGCGGCGGGTCATGCCGACACTCAGCTCGATCAGGAAATCGCGCGACTCGAAGCTCTGGCGCGGGTGAATCCAGCGGTGCGTGAAGAGGAAGTTTCCGCAGCCCGTGATGAGCAGGCACAGTTGCGCGAGTTGCTGCCCGCTTCACGGATTCGGCTTGAGGCAGCGCGGCTGATTGTCAGCCCGGATTTTCTTAATCTGGGGAAGGTCTGAATAAGTCAGCACGTCGTCTTCGACACACTGCCTATTGCTTGTCAGCCCCCCAAAAAAACCTTCGGTTTTTCGCCCCCTGACTCAGAGGGCTATCGCGGCTGCGGACTTGTTCAGAGGTTCCCTGGGCAACCGATAGGCTGAGGCGTCGCGCAGATGTTTGCTGCGTGATCCCACGCGCATGCCTGACTCAGGCATCCTGGCGCCACAGCTGCGCATCGAGATCTGCTTCACGCCAGGCAAACTGAGCCTTCTGAACGCGGCCATTCATCAGCTTTACCTGCTCGCGTTGCAACCGGTGCAACTGCTCAGCATGCGACGATGAGCCCGCAGGGAAGGCGATCCGCCCATCCGAACGCAGCACGCGGTGCCACGGCACTGGGTCTTCCTGCGTGACCTGTTTCAATGCCCAGGCGACCAAGCGCGCACGCCCTCTTAACCCAGCGCGCGCTGCTACTTGTCCATAGTTGGCGACGCGGCCATACGGAATGGAGCGTACGACGGCAAGGATGCTTAACACCGCATCGCGGCTCGAACGATTTACATCTGCGGCAGACATTTCAGGCATCGCCGGCTAGCATACTGCTCATTGGATGATGAGGATTGGATCATGGAGAACGCGATGAATAATTTCGAAGAAGTACGTGCCCATGTGCGGGCCGCGCGGGAATTGAAAAACGACGATCCCTATTTGATCACGCTGGAGTTGAAACTTTCAGATGGTCGCCGCCAAGGCATTTATCTGGCCGAACTGGAGGCCGAAAGCGGTGGCCGCTATCTGCGCATTTCCTCGCCAATCGCGCCGTTGTCGAAATCCAATGCCGAGCGCGCCTTGCGATTCAATTGGGCGCAACGTGTTGGCTACTTTGCACTCAACGATCTGGATGGCGAGCCCTATCTGCACCTGTGCGAGAACCGTCCCTACGGCTCTCTCAGCGGCAAGGAAGTGGACGCCGTCATTCGCGAAATTGGTTTGCTCTCTGATCGCCTCGAGCAATTGATCAGCAACGGCCAGGATCTGCTCTGACGCCCCTTGGCAGCCTGCGTTTTTGCCCTCAACGATCTGGATGGCGAGCCCTATTTGCACCTGTGCGAGACCCGTCCCTACGGCGCTCTCAGCGGCAAGGAAGTGGACGCCGTCATTCGCGAGTGGTTTGTGCTCTGCGATCGCCTCGAGCAGTTGATCAGCAACGGCCAGGATCTGCGCTGACGCGCTCTTGCAGCCGCTGCTTCAATCAACGGGCAGCGATCCAGCCCAGATTCATGCCGACGCGCACCAACGCATAGGCGATGCCACCGGTAGCCGGTATGGTCAGTATCCACGCCCAGATCATGCGCTCGACAACCGTCCATTTGATTGCGTTCCAACGCTTGGCGCAACCCACACCGATGATCGCAGCGGAAATATTGTGTGTAGTGGAGACCGGAATGCCGAGGCTCGAAGCAATGCCGATCATGGTTGCCGACGCGGTTTCAGCGGCAAAACCGTGAATCGGGTGCAGCTTCACCAACTTGTGTCCCAGTGTTTTGATGATGCGCCAGCCGCCGGCCGCGGTGCCGGCGGCCATGACGATCGCGCAAACGATCTTGATCCAGAGCGGGATGCCGCCCTCTTCGGTACGCAGAAATCCCAGCCATGACGGTGCCGAATCGAGCGTGCCGGCGCTGGTCGCTGTGACCAGTGCAAGGGTGATGATGCCCATGGTTTTCTGCGCGTCATTCAGACCATGCATCAGCCCCATGCCGGTGGCAGACAGAATCTGTGCCTTGCCGAAAAAGGCATTCACCCAGCGCGGCTTGGAGATGCGCGCCAGAAAGCCGTCGGCGTTGTTCATTGCCGAGATCAGGAAAAACAACAGCCCCATCAGTATCAAGCCGAGCAGAAATCCACCCAGTGGCGAAGTGAACATCGGCACCACGACTTTCCACAGCAGGCCTTTGCCGGTGTACCAGGGATCAGCCGGAATTGACCAGAGGATGGCATCCCAGCGATTGACGGTAGCGACGGCCGCACCGCACATGCCCCCGACCAATGCGTGACTGGAGCTCGATGGCAATCCCAGCCACCAGGTCAGCAAATTCCAGACGATGCCGCCGAGCAAAGCACAGATCAGGATTTCCGAACTGATCACCGCGACATCGGCATTGATCAGACCTGAAGAAATGGTCTTGGCCACCTCGTCACCAAGCATGGCACCGACAAGATTGGCCGACGCGGCCAGCATCACTGCCTGGGTCGGCGTCAACACTTTGGTGGCCACCACGGTGGCAATTGAATTGGCGGTGTCGTGGAAGCCGTTGATGTATTCAAAAACCAAGGCAACCAAGAGCAGCAGAAGTACTACCGACAGGGTCATGCCGGCGTACTCAGGAATTCTTGAGTACGATGTGATAGATCACGTTGCCTGCATCCCGGCACCGATCGATGGCCTTCTCCAATATCTCGAACAGGTCCTTGCGCAGAATCAACACGATTGGATCTTTTTCGTTGTTGAACAGATCGCGGTACAGATCCAGGATCAGGCGATCCGCCTCGTTCTCGATCGACTGCAGCTTGTCATTGAGCTGCTTCATTTCGTCCAGCTGCACGCCCTTGCGCAGTTGCCGCGTCATGGTGACGATCACTTCGCAGGCCTTCTCCAGCATCGCAGCGCGCGATCCAAAATCGATGTCCCCAAGGCGTGCGGCCGTAATGGTGTAGCGCTCGGCAAACTTTTCGACGGTCTTGGGAATCTTGTACAACGCCCCGCTCAGGGCCTCAATGTCTTCACGCTCGAGCACAGTGACGAAGGTGTTGACCAGTTCTTCGCTGATGCGCGCCGCCAGTGCCTTTTCCTGCTGCCGCGCGAGCTTGAAATCATCCAGTGAAGCGCTTTTGCCGCGCAACCCGAGCAGTGATGACAACGCCTTGCAGGCACTGTATGCGGCCTCGGCGCTTTGCTCCAGCAGCCCGTAGAACTTGTCACCTTTGCCGAAGATGGTTTGCAGGGAGAACATTTTGAGCCGCTCCAAGTCAGGGAGAACAACGCGCGCACAATACGACAGATTGGTGACAATCTATACACGATCGGCCGCGCGCTGCGACTGCATGCGACGCGTGGCACGAACTGGTGAGCGCGCGGAAAAGTCAATTAAAAGCCCACAGCGGCTGTGCAAGCCATTGATTTCTCTTGGTGGCGTGGCGGCGTCCGGTCATGGTCCGGTATATTGCCTGTGTTAGTCTGCACATCGACGGTGAGGGCCGGCCCTACGGGCTGGGAACAGGAAGTTTTTGGGACGCTATGGAATCTGACTGTAGAAGTTCGCTACCGATGGGCTTTCCGCGACACCCTGGGTCCGCGCTGGTCGGGGGCTGCACGACAGCACGGCTGCGGCGGACGCATCCGATTCGAATAGCTGTCGAAACGTCCCAATCCCTTGCATCGACGCCGTCCCGGCATCGGCCTGTCTGAGCCCTGCGTATGCCGATCGAGATCGCCATAGTTTTCGCACTGATCCTGCTCAACGGATTCTTCGCGCTGTCGGAAATGGCCGTGATGACCTCGCGCAAGTCGCGACTGCGCCAACATGCGCTTACCAGTCGTCGCGCCAAAGTGGCCCTCGACCTCGCCGAAGCGCCCGATCGATTTCTGTCTTCGGTGCAGGTCTGGATCACCCTGATCGGAATTCTCACCGGCTATTTTGGCGGTGCTGCTATTGCCGATGCGTTGGCGCAGCAGGTACACCGTATCGACCTGCTCGCAGAGTATGCCGGGCCAATCAGTGTGGCCGTAAGCGTCGGTTCGATTCTTTTCATCTCGGTGGTGCTCGGCGAGCTCGTGCCCAAGCGCCTCGCCATCGTTCGTCCCGAGCTGGTCGCAACTGCAGTTGCGATACCGATGCGCTTTCTGGCCACGCTCGCCAAGCCCATTGTGGTGATGCTGGCCTCGTGCACCGAGGTCTTGTTCAAACTGTTCCCGATCAAGCATGGCGAAGAGAGCGACGTCACTGAAGAAGAGATCAAGATGCTGGTTGCCGAGAGCCACGAGCAAGGCGTCATCGACCTGGATGAACGCAATATGGTCAATCGCGTGCTCAATCTGGGTGATCGCACGGTCGACAGCCTGATGACACCGCGGCCACGAATGGTCTGGCTGGATACTGAAGCCAGCGTCGAGCAGAACCTCAATGTGCTGCGCGAGAATCCGTTCTCGCGCTATCCGGTTTATCGGGGCAACGATCACGAAGTATTGGGTGTGGTGCAGACCAAATCACTGTTATCGGCCCTGCTCGATGGCGACAAGCCAGAGCTGTTCAAGCGCATCATCGCCCCGCTGTATATCCCCGAGTCGTCCAAAGCGATGCAATTGCTCGATGAATTTCGCGATGCCGAGGCAGAGTTCGCCTTTGTCGTCGACGAGTACGGCGACATCCAGGGCATGGTTACGCTCAACAACCTGATGGCCGCGGTATTCGGCCCATTGGCCAAGTCGCTGGAGGCCGGCGACCCGAAAGTTGTCCAACGCAAGGATGGCAGCTGGCTGATTGATGGCAGCCTGGGCGTCGATGATGTCCGCGAGCTCCTCGGCCTGTCGGGCCTGCCGCAGGAACAGGAACAGGAATATCGCACGCTGGCCGGCATGCTCATGGCACATTTTGCCCGCATACCCGGTGTCGGTGAGTCATTTAACTTCGGCGGCTACAGTTTCGAGATCATGGATCTCGATGGCGCACGCATCGACAAAGTACTGGTCAGTCCGCTGCGGCCAGAGCAAGCGAGTTAGCGTGGGCGAGCACCGGTTTTCAAAGCTGCGCAAGTTGATCAAGTTGCGGAATTTACCCAAGCCGCCGCGCGTCTCTGAACTACTTTCTGAAACGCTGAAGTCATGGCCGGAAGAACGCATCAGTTTCGGAGCGCTGGTTGACTCCACTCAGGGGCGCGGCTTCGGCGCACTCCTCATATTGATCAGTCTGCCTTGCCTGATACCGCTTCCGATCGGATTCACCGGCCCTTTGTTTGGCGCAATGTTGTGCTTGATGGCGGCGCAGATGATCCTGGGCTTCGAGCATCCCTGGCTGCCCGGATGGATGCGCCGGGTAAGCATGACGCGCGAGACCGCCGAAAAATTTGTGCGCCGAATCGACCCATGGCTGCACCGTCTGGAACGGCTGTGTCATCCCACCTGGCCATGGGCGCTCACAAAGGACGGGCAACGCGTCGTCGGCGGGTTTTTGCTGCTCACCGGCATCGCGTTGTCGCTTCCGGTCCCCCTGACCAATATTCCGATCGCGCTTGTGATGATCGGTTACGGCGTTGCGTTGATGGAACGCGACGGACGGCTGCTGGTCGCAATGGGGGTCGCCACCCTCGCCATCTGTGCGTCATTTGGCCTTCTCGGCGAGCAGGCCGTGTCGCAACTGCGCGCATTTTTCGCGTGAGGTGAGCCGGCTTTGAGTGGGCGCGGTACTTGGTGCCGACGTGGACGCTTGCCAGGTCCAACGACCAATCGAAATCGTTGACACCGATGACCTAAAGGGCCGCGCGTCAGGCGGTGCCTGTGCCTGTGCCCGTAGCCAACGCCTGACCGTCAGATTCACGCCTCAGGAGCGCGCGAAACTCCTTGGCCGGCATAGGATGTCCGAACCAGTATCCCTGCGCGTACTCACAATGCAAGGAACGCAGGATTTCGACCTGCGACGCCTTTTCCACACCCTCGGCAACGACGGTAATCTCCAATGATCTTGCCATCGCGATGATGGCGCTGGTCAGCGCCAGATCGTGCCGGTCAGAGAGCAGGTCGGCGGTGAAGCTGCGATCGATCTTGACGCCCGACGCTGGCACGCGGCGCAGATGACTGAGCCCTGAGAACCCGGTACCAAAATCATCGAGCCAGACATGGATTCCCTGGCGGTCGAGCTCTTCAAGCCCGGGGAACGCAAGCGGCTCGTTGTCGAGCAATGCGCTCTCGGTCATTTCCATATGCAGCCGGCTTGCGGGCAGACCACTTTCGCGAAGCGCTGCGGCCACCTTGGCCGGAAAGCGGGCATCGCGGAACTGTTTTACCGAAACGTTGACCGCGACAAATGGAGCGCGTCCATCCGCCGTGAGCCAACCCACTGCCTCACGCGCAGATTCAAGCAAGACGAAATCGCCCAGCGCATCGATCAAGCCAACGTCCTCGGCAATACCGATAAACAGGCTGGTTGGCACCATGCCGCGTGTGCGATGGTCCCAGCGCAATAATGCTTCGGCGCCGTGTATTTTTTCGGTGTCCAGCTTGACGATGGGTTGGAAATACACTTGCAGTTCGCCATTGTCGATGGCCTCCCGCAAGTCCTGCTCCAACGCCAATCGATCGTCTGCGAGCTTGGTCAGGTAGTTGGTGAAATAGCGGTAACAGTTGCGTCCATGCACCTTGGCGAGGTACATGGCGATGTCTCCATTCTTCAGCAGTTGCTGCGCGTCCTGTGCATCTTCCGGGAACGAAGTGATGCCGATACTGGCACTGAGATGCAAGGTCTGGTCGACCATCCGAAACGGCGCCTGCAGCGACGCAAGCAGATGCTCAGCGACCATCCCCGCGCGTCTGCGCGCATCTGCGCAGGCGACAAGAACAACAAACTCGTCACCGCCGAAACGTGCGATGAAGTTGTTGTCAGCATTGGCATCGCGGTTGAGCACATCGGAAAATCGCTTTCCGGTTTCAGCCAATATGTCGTCCCCGACGTCGTGTCCCAGCGTGTCGTTGATGCGTTTGAACTCGTCCAGATCGATGAACATCAATGCGAACTCGAGGCCACGATCGCGACACAGTTGCAGGCGCTCGCTCAACTGCTGACGCAGGGCGAGACGATTGGGCAGCCGGGTCAACCCATCACGACTGATCTGTCTCTGCAGCTCTGCTTCAACCGTCGCGATATCGGCATCGGCATGCTCCAGCGCAATACTCAACGAGGTCCAGCGCGGACCGCCTCCGCTCTCGCCCTGCGTGGCGGCCCGACGCGGAGAGTCGCTCAGCCACTTAGCAGCCGGCACAACAAAGTGCCGACTAAACCAGCGCGCCAAAAAGCCCAGGGATATGACCAGCAACCCCAGCGGAAGCAGCCAACGCGTATCCGATCGACCGGGCAACGGCTCGACCGCGACCTCGTTCTGAACCAGATCGAGGTCCAACCCCAGTCGTAATACGCCAAGGCGATCCTCGCCCAGCATCAGCGGATAACTCACTTCCATCCAGCGCACCGAATGCTGCAAGATCGGAACCCGCGTCGCAAAGGCGGGCGCAGCAAAATCATCACCAGGGCGCTCGGAAAATCTCGCGATATCGGCCGTGCCGTCATGCAGCACCTGGCCATGCCGATCCAACACCACGGCGTAACCGATGTCCGGCTGGTTGCGGACGCCGGAGAGCAACTGTCCGATCACCTGCAAATCATAAAAATAGACCGGGTTGATCAGTGCATCGGCCAGCATCCCGGCACTGGCCTGCAGTCGCCGCTCGACGGCTTGTCGTGTTTGCGCCTCGATCGCAAACGTCCGTGCCTCTGCTTCGGCAACGGCACTGCCGCGTTCGAGCCACAACGACAGCCACAGGACCGATGCGATACTCGTGATCAACGCGATGGCCAGCGTCCAATAGCGTGCTCTTAAGGGATCGGATGTCATTCCACTTCCCGCCTCAACGCCAACACCTGATCACCGAGTTTTTCCAGAACTGCGGCAGACGCCGGCTCAATCGACACGAATCGGGTCGTTCCAAAATACTCCTGCAGTGCTTCGTTGGCTGCAGCATCTTCGCTGGCGCCAATCAACACCGTAATCAGCGCAGCACGGATCACTGGATCAACATCGGCCCGCATCAGTTCGACCGCACGTGGCACGTCCTGGCTTTGCGCGATCAGGCGCATGTGATTACGAAACGATTCCGGCATATGCGTCGGATTGCCCCAGTCTCGATTGCTGAAGGCACCGGCATCAGTCAGGCCCTTTTCTACCCAGGTAGCGATATTGAATTCTGATCGCGCCAGCAGAAACCCGACCTCGGCATCATTGGGCTTGTCTTCCGGCGAAGCCAGTTCGACAATCGGCAAACCGGCATCGCGCAGCATCAACAGCGGCAGGTAGAAGGAACTGGTGGAAGAACGCATCTGCAGTGCGATGCGCTTGCCGAGCAACTGATCGAGCGTTTCGATGCCACTGTCGCGACGAACGAAAATCACGCTGCGGTAAGCGCCTTCGTTTTCTCGCATCCCGCGCAATACCGGCGTGGCGCCTGCGTCCGCACCGAGCATTGCCGCCATCGCTGCGGTTTCGGTAACCCAGTCGACGCGACCGCGCCGCAAATAACTTCGCAGTTGCAGCGGATCGCGCGCCAACAGGATCTCGCCGCGTTCGATACCGACGTGGCGCAGTTTAGGCACGACGTACTCCAACAGCGGACGCAGGCGCTGCACATCGGCCCGCGGGTTGTCGCTGATCCGCCCGATCACCAATGTGGACGCGCGCTCGCTGCTCGCCTGTGCGCTTGCTGCAACGCACAGCAACAGTGCCGAGAGCAATCGTTTGCCTAGGCACAACAGTGAAACTGAGCTTGAGTTCGGGCTAGGGCGCATGGACCGTTTGAAAGGGATTCCGGCCCCTGCCGGAACATCACGGTAGAAGTTAGCACGCCCACCCACACTTGCGACCCCGGCTATCGAAAGGGTCGCCAGGTTCAACAATGTTTGCCTACAGAATCGCGGCCTGGCGGTGCCTACATTGATTTAACGACTGTGCCGCGCCAGCGTGGCCTGACGCTGGGCGTCACTGAGAATGCCGCGCAGGATTTGCACTTCGCGCTGACTTGGCACGGCGCGCAGGTACAGGCGACGCAGGCGCTGCATGATGATGCGTGCCGAGCGCCCTTTCAGGAAGTCGATATCTGCAAGCGTTTGTTCAAGATGCGCAAAATAACCCTCCATTTCGGCCAACGTCGCTGCGGTATCCATGTCCTGGGATTGACTGGTTTCAGTTTGCGGCGATCCCGTTTGCGACGATCCCGTTTGCGGCAACTGGGCCAGAACGGAACCCTTGGATTCCAAGTGGGTGCAAGCCAACGCAGCGAGTCGCAGCTCGTAGGCCAGGACCTGCACCGCCTGGGCCACGTTCAATGACGAGAATGCAGCGTCCGTGGGGATATGCACCGCGGCATCGCAGCGGCTGAGGTCGGCATTGCTCAGCCCCACGCGTTCAGAGCCGAACATGATCGCCACGGGACCGCGCTCGGCGGCTTCGATCAGCCGCTGTGCCGATTCACGGGGCGTCAGCATTGGCATACTCACTGAACGGCTGCGCGCGGTACATCCCAGCACGAACCCACACTCCCCCAGGCCTTCGGTGACGCTGGCGCACACCTTTGCCGCGGCAAGCACATCATCGGCCCCCGCAGCCAGAGCGTTGGCACGGTCATGCGGAAACGCCTGCGGCGCCACCAGGACCAACCGGCTCAGGCCCATGGCCTTCATTGCGCGTGCTGCCGAACCGATGTTCTCGGGCATCTGAGTCTCGACCAGGGCCACGTAAACGCGGTCCAGTCTTTCCAACGGGTTTGAAGTCATGGCCGGATTGTATCGGGGCAGTGCGCAGGCCGGGCCCTCGCCAACTATTTATCGATCGGCATCGCTCGGCGGGAGTGGGCGCAACCGTTGCACCGCACAATGTTGAGTGCAATGTTGGGTGGAGTGTCCGCCGCGCTTGCGCTACCCTGCCCGCGCCGCCGAAAGGGCGGATCCGGGTTCGCAACCATTGCATCCCCGGTGACCGCGTCTGGGGTGATTGCATCCTCCGGCGACTGTAAACCCCGGCGACTGCAATTCCGGCAACGGAAGTCGACTTCTTTCAAACATCGGAGCAATCATGCGCAACGGCGCCATCAACATCGCCATCAAGGCTGCGCGCAACGCCGGCCAACTGATAATGCGCCAGCTGCCGCGCCGGGACTCGATTCCGGTGATGGAGAAGGCCAAGCATGATTTTGCTACCGAAGTCGACCGCGTCGTCGAGCAGGAAATCCAGCGCGACCTCAAGCGCGCCTTTCCCGACCATGCCTTTCTCGGCGAGGAAAGCGGAAAAACCGGTGACTCGCGCTTCGTCTGGGTAGTCGATCCACTCGACGGCACCAGCAACTTCATCCATGGATTTCCACATTTCTCGGTGTCGGTCGCGTTGCTTGAACGCGGCGAACCGCTGCTTGGCGTGGTCTTCGATCCGCTGCGCGACGAGATATTTTCGGCCGAGAAAGGACGTGGCGCCCTGCTCAACGACCGCCGATTGCGTGTTGGGCAACGCAAAGACCTGGACGGCGCTTTGCTGGTCACCGGTTTTGCTCCGCGCGAACGCCACAATATCGAAACCCATCTGGCGATGACCCGCGATCTGCTCAGCAAGGCCGAAGACATTCGGCGCACCGGCTCGGCGGCGTTGGATCTCGCCTATGTCGCATGTGGCCGCTTCGATGGCTATTTTGAGGCCGGCGTCAAACCCTGGGACATCGCCGCCGGTGTGCTGCTGGTTCGTGAAGCGGGCGGTCAGTGCACGGATTTCAAGGGCGGCAACGGGTTTCTGGACAATGGACAAATTGTTGCTGGCAATATGCATCTGGGCGACGACCTGCGCAAAACCATCGCCCCACACCTGAGCAAGCTGAAGGCTGCTTAGGAAATGGTCTGAGGGAGCAGTATGCGGCAGCTCTCTCAGCGCGATCAGTTACTGGCAAACAAGACACCATGCGGCGGCAGGCGCAGCGATTGCGCCTCGATGACACCCGAAACCAGGCCGTGACCATTCACAACGTGCATTGCTGTCTTGCCCGGCACCGGCACGCACTGCTCGATCGCGGACAAGTTGAACGCGGCCAGCAACGATGATTCCCCCAGTCGACGCGTCAACAGTAATACCGGCTCATCGCTCTCATGCACAGTCACATCGCCCCACATCAACGCCGGGTGTTGCTTGCGCCAGTTCAGAAATGCGCGCAATCGCGATAATGGCGATTGGGATTGCCCACTTTGCTCTGCGACGCTCAGGCCACTGTGCGCGGCGGGAATCGGCAACCACGGCGTACCGGTGCTGAACCCTGCGTTGGGCGAGGCGTCCCAAGGCATCGGCGTTCGACACCCATCGCGGCCCTTGAAGGTGGGCCAGAATGCGATGCCATAGGGGTCCTGCAGCATCTCGAACGGCAGCTCGGCCTCGGTGAGGCCAAGTTCTTCGCCCTGATAAATACACACCGACCCGCGCAGCGCGCACACCAACGCAGTCAGCTGACTGGCGATGTGATCCGGAGGCGATACGCCGCCCCAGCGACTTACCACGCGCTGCACATCGTGGTTGGAAATAGACCAGCACGGCCAGCCCTCGGTCATGCGCGCTTCCAGGCTGCGCACTGTTTCGCGCACATGCTGTACCGATATGTCCGGGGTCAGCAACTCAAAGCTGTAACCCATGTGCAGCCGCTGTGGCCCGGTGTACTCGGCCATCGTCGCCAGCGAATCCTCAGAAGAAATTTCGCCAAGCGCTGCTACGTCGGGATAAGCATTCATCAAGGTCCGCAGTTCAGCCAGAAACGCGAGGTTTTCTGGTTGCGTGTTGTTGTACAGGTGATACTGAAACGCATAGGGATTGTCCGGACTGAAGCCACGGCCGACACGAAGCGCTTCGGGCTTGGCCGGATTGTCGCGCAGCAAGCGATCGTGGAAACAGAAATTGATTGCATCCAAACGCAGGCCATCGACGCCACGGTCAAGCCAGAACTTCACATTACCGAGCGTCGCGGCGCGCACCTCTGCATTGTGGAAATTGAGGTCCGGCTGCGAGGCCAGGAAATTGTGCAGAAAATACTGCCGGCGACGCGGCTCCCATTGCCAGGCCACACCGCCGAAGATCGACAACCAGTTGTTCGGCGGCGAGCCATCGGGCTTGGCATCAGCCCAGACATACCAATCGGATTTTGCATTGTCGCGGCTCTCGCGACTTTCCTTGAACCAAGCGTGCTCAATCGAAGTGTGACTGAGCACCTGATCAATCATCACTTTCAAACCGAGCGCATGCGCCTTCCCGATCAGCCGATCGAAATCCGCCAGTGTCCCGAACAGTGGATCAACATCGCGGTAATCGGCAATGTCATAGCCAAAATCCGCCATGGGCGAAGTAAAAAAAGGCGACACCCAGATCGCGTCCACGCCCAGACCCGCCACATAGTCCAAACGCTGCGTGATGCCCGGCAGATCGCCAACACCATCGCCATTGGTATCGAGAAAACTGCGCGGATAGATCTGATAGATGATGGCGCCACGCCACCAAGTCGGCTTGCTCATTGCGCTTCCCTGAACTGTGCCCCGCAGCCACCAACATGCGCTGCCAGCAAGGCTGAAAGCTTAGCGCCGTAAGGGCCTGGGCACCGATGGCCATGCATACGTATTCATCTGCCAACTGCATCGTATACCTTCGCACCAACACGAGTAGGTCTTCGCATGTCGGTCTGCAACTAACTGTGGCAGTACGATAGCGGCGAAGCGACCCCGCCCTAATCCGGAGTTGCTGCCCCTCAACTACGCTACTTCGGGCCGATCAATTGCGCCACGTCGAACAGTGGACGTGGGGGGCGGGGCGCGCTCCGGCCCATAATGCGACACTCAAAGCGCCCTGGGGCCGGGATGTCGCAACGGGTATGATTCGGGCTGACTGCATGCGCGATCTCATGCAGAGCACGCTTCGGAAGATACGAAATGCCAATGCCATTGAACGACTTCATTTGCATTACCGAGATAGATACGCACAGCCGGATCATGTCGGATTTGTTCCGGCGGAAATTTGGCGGCGAGCCGCCCAATTCTGGACATCATCTTGTCGCGCTCTACGAACGCGCACCGTCGGAATTGTATGTTCTGAGCTACGTCCACTTTCTTCCGTTCGGCGACATCATCCTGGTCGGCGGCGTTTGCACGGACGGTGCAGTTTTCGCGCGGATGAGCCCTGAGCAACGCGATCTGGTGACCGCGGCGGGTGGAATCTACTTTAATATCCTGACCTATGGCTTCGAGCATTTCTCGGATCAGTGTGAAGCCTTTTTTGGCTATTGCGGGGACGCGCGCGCCGAAGTGGTTAACCTGCAAGCGGGATTCTGTAAGACCCAGCATCCGCATCTGCTCGTCAACTTCCACAAGACCCAGCTACCCGTAATGCAGCGTGCGCTCATCGCCAAAGCAGAGGCTATCGGTCCGTTTTAACTGAGAAGGAGCATTTCTGGAATCAGGTTGGCGACCGGCTACAAGTCAGCGTCAGGCATGTCGCCGCTACAAATGACGTCGTAATCAAGACTAGTCAGGAGTGAAGAATCGCGAGCAACTCTTCGACACTTTTCCAATCGTGATTGAACATGTAGCGCGGAAGGTTCCAACGATCAGAACTTGCGGTCACCGCTGCGGGCGTACGGCGGCCGCAGATTTGAAGTGCAACACCTTGACGAATCGTCGAGGATTGCAGCATGGACTCATACAAACACTTGTCGTT
>JAWXCG010000010.1:0-8073 GCA_034440555.1 Pseudomonadota bacterium | reverse complement strand
CGCCGGCGCCGGCGCGATTGATGTGCCGATCAGTCCCTGGCTGCTCGCGTTCGCCGGCTTTGTGTTTCTGAGCCTGGCGATGGTCAAGCGTGTGGTCGAGTATCAGCAGCGTGGTGATGCCGCCGCAGATTCGCGTCCGTACCTTCGCGATGACCTGCCGACGCTGGAGATGGCGGGCATCGGTTCGGCGCTGTGCTCCGTGTTGGTACTTGCCTTGTACACGCAGAGTGACGATGTGCGTCGTCTCTACGCTGAGCCCGATCTGGTGTTCCTGCTGTGTCCGATCATGCTGTACTGGCTGTTGCGCGTTTGGTTGCGCACGCGACGCCAGCAATTGCCGGGCGATCCGGTTTTGTTCGCGATCAAAGACGCGGTGAGCTGGTTGTGTGCTGGACTGATGCTGCTCGTAATGTTGTGGGCAAGCTGACAATGCAGCGACCGGATTGGACGCGGGCCATTGCAGTCGCGCTGCTGTTGTTCGCTTTCGCGCGCATGTTCAGCATCGTGGCGGCCCAACCCGTTGTCGGATTTGCCAATCAATACGATATGCATCGCAGCTCGGCCTGCATCGGGCTGTGGCCGGATGGCGTCGACATCGGGCAGGCAACCCCCAATGCGCCGCGCGCGATTTATCGATTGCAGGCACCCAGAGCATCGGAGTGTTACCCGAGTACCCAGGTCGCTGTCGCCTGGATAGCGCTCCATGCTGACCGGATCATTGGCCGTGCTCGCGGCGTTGATGCGCAACGCGTCGCGCTGCGCGCCATTGGCGTCACCGGGGTGATGTTTTGGGCGTTCGGTGCGGCATTGTTGGCGTGGATGCTGTGGGCGCGCCCCGGATTTTTGCTCGGCCATGGGCTGGCCTCTGCGTTGCTGATCGCCGACCCGTTCAATACGCTGTATCTCAATACGCTGTACACCGAATTCCCGGCGCTGTTGGCTGCGTACTTCGGCACGGTGATTGTGCTGTCGCTGTGGGCAAGTGCTGTTGCGCCGCGCGCCCGGCTGATCGGATTGGCGCTGTGTCTGCTGCTGCTCGGCATGTCGCGCGTGCAACATCTGGCCCTGCCTTTCCTGCTCGCCCTGTTCGCGCTGATGGCATTGTCGCGCTGGCGCGAACCGCTTTGGCGGCCCGCGCTGTTGCTGGCGATTTGCTGTGGCGCGGTCGCAGCATTGCAAACCGTCCAGCAAGGAAAGTTCGAAGTCATCGGTCGCGCCAATATCGCCGACACCGTGCTCGGTGCGGCAATGCCCGCAGGAAATCCGGCGCATGTGACGCATGGGCTGGGACTGCCGGCACATTGTGCCGATCTGGCGTACTCAACCTGGTACCGCCAGCACGGGGTTGATGTTTTCGTCGAATGCCCGCAGCTGGCCAAGGTCTCGCGGCTGCGCTTGCTGTGGACTTCGCTGCGCGAGCCCTCGGTGTTTGCTCGCATGATGCTGCGTGGTGTCCTGATGTCGCAGAACCTGCGGCTCGGCTATCTGGGCGAACGGGCGGACGCAGAGTACGTCGTTATCGACAGCTCCGACTCACCGCTATGGTTCAGTATCGCGCATCCGGTCAATGCAGTGCCCACGATTGTTTTTCTGGGCTTGGCCGCAGCCCTGCTCGGTGCTATCCCGATGTTCTGGATTGCGTTGGCGTGGCGCCCGGGCGCGACGACAAGCGCAGTGGCAACGTCCGCAATACAGACCGATAGCATGCTCATTGTCATTTGCGCGCACCTGTTCGCACTGACCGCGCTGAGCAGCGTGTTCGGTGACGGCTACAGCGAGGTCGCCCGGCATCTGCATCTGGCACTGAACGCGTTGATTGTGGCGATCTGCGCGCTGCCGTGCTGGTTGGGTCGTCGACTTTTCGTCGGGCATCTGCGCGTTGCATTCGGTCGCGCCGAAGTCAGTCGCCATGCCATTGCTCCGGCGCTGATCATGATCGGCTGGCTCGGACTCAGCGCGCTGACGCTGGCAAAACTGCCCTTGGCCTTTGGCGTGCTCGGAACGCCGGCCGCTGAGCTGCCGCGGACCGGCGCAATCCCACTCCGCGGATGGGCGCTCGACGTGCGCCCGATCCAGCGCGTACAGGCGCGCGTCGATGGCCGCGTTCTGGTGCAACTGCAGCGTGGTGAGCATCCACGTCTGGATCGGGTATTTCCGTATCTCGCTCACTCCGTCAACGCTGGATTCAGCGGAGCGGTGGATGCAGCTGCGCTGGCCGACGGGCGCTTTCTAGAGATCGTTGCGATAGATGCCGACGGACGCGACGTGCTGATCGAACGACGTCGCATTCGCTGAGGCGCTCAGCGATTTGTCTCTGCCGCATCGCGCACTGACGGCGATGGAGCGGCGCGATCATCTTCGCCAGGCTGCGGCGGGCGATGCGCCGCGTCGAATTCACGCAGCCGTTGCATTTGCTCGGCGCTCAACACGGTGGCCAGCTTGGCATGCGCGGCCGCGCGAATCGCAGCGCGTTGCTCACGCGTGGCCCGATTCAGCGCGCGCATTTGCTGGTGCTGCTCATCAATGATTGCCTTGACTGACGCGCGCTGCGTATCGCTCAACTGCAGCGCCTGTGCCAGTTCTGTGAACCGTGGACCCCGCGGCGGTCGGTGCGCAGGGTCGGCGCGCAGCGTCAGGACTGGGAGCAACAGCAGCAGAGCGAACAAAATACGGGTCATGACAGCCTCCAGAGGTAGGATCGGGTTTCGATCGGAAGTCAGTCTGAACGCCCAATGCGCAGACAACGCGCACACATCGTGGAGAAATTTCGCAATTGCAACGTGACGGATTCCCCGCGCAACGCGTCCCGGCTAATGTGTGACCCAGTCATCGATCGAAGCACCGCATGCGACTGCGCCTGATCCACCGTTTGTTTTTTGCGTTCGCCGCACTCAGTGTGGCGGCGCTGGTGGCGTTTGCATTGCTGCAACAGGATGGATTCCGGCGCGGGTTCCTCGACTACCTCGATGGGCTCAGTGTCGAACTGGTCAGCGAGGGCAGTGCGCGACTTTCGGCACGCTATGCCAAAGAGGGCAATTGGGATTTCGTGCGCGGTCGGCCGCGGCTGCTGATGGACACGTTGGGTATCAATTCCGATGCGCCGGCACGTGCTGGCATTGGCGCTGGGTCTACGGAGGCGCGCCCGTTACGGCCGAGACCGGCGCCGGGCGATTGGCCGCCACCGCCCGGTCCGGATGGCGGCGCTCGGCCGCCACGTGCATTGAATGCACAGGGGCGCTTATCGCGCCCACCATTTCCGCCGTTTCGGGCAGAACGCCCGCCACCGGAAAGTCGTGCTCAGGATCCGCTGGATATCGGCGGCAGGCTGGTATTGCTTGATGCGCAGGGCGTAGCGGTAGCCGGCAATCCAAATGTGCCGGACACTGCACGCGAGATTGAAGTACGCGATCGCGGGCAGTTGATTGGGCGCCTGCGTCTGGCACCACTGCCGCACTGGCGCGGAAAACTCGACGAGGCATTCGCGCGCTCGCAGTGGCGTCGCGCGCTCTTGGGAGGGGCCGTGATTCTGGCGTGCTCACTCCTGCTCGCATGGCTGCTCTCACGCTGGCTGCAACGCCCGATACGTGCGTTGGCGAGCGGGGCGCAGGCGCTCGCCGCCGGTGACTATTCGATGCGCGTCAATATTGGCTCGGGCGATGAATTGGGTGAGCTTGCCACGGACTTCAATCGCCTCGCCGCGGCGCTGGAAAGCAACCGCGCGGCGCGGCGCCAGTGGGGCGCGGACATCGCCCATGAACTGCGCACTCCGCTGGCAATCCTGCACGGCGAGATTCAGGCGCTGCAGGACGGAGTGCGCAGCTTCGGTCACGACACCCTGGCCTCGCTGCAGGCGGAAACCACGCGTTTGACCAGCTTGGTCGAGGACCTTTATCAACTGGCGCTTTCAGATGCCGGTGCGTTGGAGTACCGCAGCATCGATATCGATCTGGGTGAATTATTGCAAGACACTGTGCGTTTGCATCAGGCCACAATGCAGGACGCCGGATTGGAGCTCAGTCTGGCCAAGCTGCCGGCTGAGCAGTTGCCGATGCGCGGTGATGCACGCCGTCTGCAGCAATTGTTCGGCAATCTGATCGCCAATTCACGCCGTTACACCGACAGTCCCGGTCAGGTACAAGTGTCAGTGCAGCGCAATGTTGGACACTGGCTGATTTACCTCGACGATTCGCCCCCAGGCGTGCCCAAAGCGGCGCTGCGGCATCTGTTCGAACGGCTCTACCGCGCCGATGGCTCGCGCAATCGCGCCAGTGGTGGTGCTGGCCTCGGACTGGCCATTGCGCGCAACATAGTCGACGCCCATGGCGGCAGCATTGCTGCGATGCCTTCGCCACTGGGCGGGTTGCGCATTCTCATCGAATTGCCAATCGCCGCCGAACGCAACGCATGAACAGCACTGGACACGTGTTGGTCGTCGAAGACGAGCCCAAGTTGGCCACGCTGTTGCGCGATTATCTCCAGGCATCCGGGTACGCCGCGACCATGTTGCATGATGGCAATGCTGTTGCCGACTGGGTACGTCAGCATGCGCCGGATGTTGTGCTGCTCGATGTGCTGCTGCCAGGGAAAGACGGGCTCACCGTGTGCCGCGAACTGCGTGCCTTCAGCGATGTGCCGATCATCATGGTGACTGCACGTGTGGATGAGATCGACCGGTTGCTCGGGTTGGAACTTGGTGCGGATGACTACGTCTGCAAACCCTTCAGCCCGCGCGAGGTAGTAGCCAGGGTCAAGGCGTTGCTGCGACGGGTGCGCGGCGCAGTCGATGCGACACCGGCGCCGCTAGCGCTTGATGACGAACGCTTCGAAGCGCGCTTTCACGGGCAATTGCTTTCCCTCACGCCGGTAGAGTACCGATTGTTGCGCGCGCTCTCGGCGCGGCCGGGACACGTGCTCTCGCGCAATCAACTGATGAATGCCCTCTATCTCGACCACCGCGTGGTCAGCGACCGCACCGTCGACAGCCATGTCAAGAATCTGCGTCGAAAGCTTTCTGACGCCGCTCCGGGACAGGATCCCCTGTGTTCGATCTATGGTGTTGGATACAAGCTTGACTGGCACGCGCCGAAGGTCTGAGCGACGCTGTTGTGTTGCATAGAATCGAAGTCACCGGATTGAGTTTCAGCAGTCATGTGAGCTGTCATTGCGTGCACCCAATCGTGCGGCGAATGGGTCGCCGCGCAGCTGGGTCTCGCTTCGATCAGCGCCCGGTGCGCTCAGTCAATCCTGAGTTCGTTCGCTGCGTCAAACCAATGCAGCTGCGCTGGATCGAAACCAATCTGCAATCGCTCGCCGGGTTGCGGCAATGACTGCGGAGGCACGCGCGCGATCAGCAGTTCGTCGCCGAGACGAAGGTTCACGAACATTTCGTTGCCCAGTGGCTCGACCGTGTCGAGCAGCGCTGCAAAGTGGCCCTGCGCTGCAGTCACATCCCGCAACTGCATATGTTCCGGGCGCAACCCGAGTACCAGCGCCGTAGCGGCCGACTGACGCACCACGACGGATAATGCGTCACTGGGGCCGAGCGCAATGACTTGCCCATCGACCACAAACGAAGCCTGCTCCGATACAACCAGGTTTCCGCGCAGAAGATTCATCGCCGGACTGCCTAGAAAACCGGCCACGAACACGTTCGCCGGGCGCGCATAGAGCGCCATGGGCGTGTCAATCTGCTGGATCACGCCATCCTTGAGCACCACAATCCGTTGCCCGAGCGTCATGGCTTCGATCTGATCGTGGGTCACGTAGATCATCGTCGCGCCCAGTTTTCGGTGCAGGCGCGCGATTTCCGTGCGCATTGACAGCCGCAGCTTGGCGTCGAGGTTTGACAGCGGCTCATCCAGCAGAAAAACTTTCGGATGTCGAACCAGGGCGCGACCCAACGCCACACGTTGGCGCTGGCCGCCGGACAGCTGCCTGGGCAAGCGTTGCAACACTGATTCCAATTCCAGAATTTGTGCCGCGTCCTGGATACGCTTCGCGACTTCGATCTTGGGCAGGCCGCGCAGCTTCAAGCCAAACGCCAGGTTCTCGGCCACCGTCATATGCGGATACAGGGCATAGTTCTGGAACACCATGGCGATATCGCGTGCCTTGGGTTCCAGCTCGTTTACTACCGCTCCGTCAATGCGCAGCGTTCCTGCGCTGATCGACTCGAGCCCCGCGATCATCCGCAACAAAGTCGACTTGCCGCAGCCCGAGGGACCGACCAGCACCAACAGTTCGCCATCGGCTACGTCGAAGCTGGCTCCATGCACCGCAACATGCCCATTCTCGTAGCTTTTTTGCACCTGCTCTAGCGACACACTGGCCATGTCTATTCCCGAACACTCGGTCACTGGATGGGACGCTTGGCACATCGCGCCGCGGAGGTGGCGCCCCATTATCCTGTCATCATCACGCGTGTTGCACCCGGCAATATCGATGCCTGCTGCAAAGCGTGCTCAGCTTGGGTATTCTGTCATGTAAACGTTTCCAAGAAGTGCCCATTTTTTACCCAGAGACAGACCACCCATGACCTCTCTTTCCGTTTTTCCGCAGGGTTTCCTCTGGGGAACCGCCACTTCCGCCTATCAGATCGAAGGTTCGCCGTTGGCCGATGGCGCGGGTCCCAGCATCTGGCAACGCTTTGCGCACACCCCGCGCATGATGCACAACGCCGATACCGGGGATGTCGCCTGTGACCACTACTGTCGCTACAAGGAAGACGTTGCCCTGATGCGCGAGCTGGGCATGAATGCCTATCGTTTCAGCATCTCCTGGAGCCGCATCTTTCCCGAGGGTAAAGGTCGAGTCAATCCGGGCGGCGTGGATTTTTACTCGCGTTTGGTCGACGAACTGCTCAACCAGGGCATTGAACCGATGGCGACGCTTTTCCACTGGGATTTGCCGGCCGCGCTGGATGATCGGGGCGGCTGGCTGAATCCGGACATCGCCGACTGGTTTGCCGATTACGCCAGCGAGATGTTTCGGCAGCTCGACGACCGCGTCAAGCTCTGGGCAACGCTGAATGAACCTTGGGTGGTGACCGACGGCGGTTACCTTCATGGCGCACTCGCGCCTGGGCATCGCAATCGCTTTGAGGCACCGATCGCCTCGCATCAGCTGATGCGCTCGCATGGCAAGGCGGTGCAGGCCTACCGCGCGATTGGCAAGCACCAGATTGGTCTGGTGGTGAATCTTGAGCCGAAGTATCCGGCCTCGAACTCCGCCGATGACCTGGCCGCCACGGCACGCGCGGATGCCTACATGAACCGGCAATATCTTGATCCCGCCATCCACGGCCGCTATCCCGAAGAGCTGAAGGAAATTTTTGGCGACGCATGGCCGCAATGGCCGGCGGAGGATTTCGCGCTGATCAAGCAGCCGCTGGATTTCATCGGCGTGAATTACTACACGCGCAATGTGACCAAACACGACGAGCACAGTTGGCCATTGAAGGCTTCGGCGGTCAGGCAGACGCAATCGACCTACACCGAAACCGGATGGGAAGTGTTTCCGCAAGGACTCACCGATGTGCTGCTGTGGGTGAAAAAGAACTACGGTGATACTCCGCTGTACATCACCGAGAATGGTGCTGCGTTCTACGACCCACCCATGGCCGAGAACGGTCGCGTCGCAGATCCACTACGGGTAAGTTATTTGCGCAAACATTTGAATGCGATTCGCGCGGCGATGGCCCAGGGGGTGGACATCCGTGGCTATTTCGGCTGGTCGATGCTCGACAACCTCGAATGGTCGCTGGGATTCTCCAAACGTTTTGGTTTGGTGCACGTCAACTTCGAAACCCAGCAACGCACACCCAAAGACAGCATGCGCCTGTATTCACGCATCATCGCCAGCAATGGCGCTGTGCTGGACGACGCGGAATGAAGCACTGCGCGGAATCATCGATTCTGCGCGGCGTACCGTTCTAGGGAAGGTCTGAATCAGTCACGACGTCGTCTTCGCCACACTGCTTATCGCTTGCCAAACCCCCGCTCTCAACAGCGGAGCTGGTCAAAACCTGCGGTTTTTCGCCCCCTGACTCAGGGGGCTATCGCGGCTCCGGACTTG
>JAWXCG010000009.1:0-14573 GCA_034440555.1 Pseudomonadota bacterium | reverse complement strand
GCGGGCGATGTGTTCCAGGTCAATCTTTCGCGCGCGTGGGATGCGCGGTGGGATCGTTCGCTGTCGCCCGCGGTGCTGTATTCGGCGCTGCGCCATTCCAATCCAGCGCCATTCGCCGGGCTATTGCAATGGCGCGATGTGGCGCTGGCCAGCAGTTCGCCGGAGCGGCTGGTGAAAGTGCATGGCACAAAAGTAGAGACGCGGCCGATTGCCGGTACGCGCCCGCGGTTCGCCGGTGACGACGATGCCGAGCGCGTGCGTGAGCTGATCGGTCACCCCAAAGAGCGCGCCGAACACATCATGCTGATCGACCTGGAGCGCAACGATCTGGGTCGCATATGTGTGCCGGGCAGCGTGCATGTCGATGAGCTGATGAGCGTCGAAAGTTTCGCGCATGTGCACCATATCGTGTCGAACGTCAGCGGTACGCTGCGCGAGGGCGTGACGCCGATTGAGGTCATTCGCGCCGTGTTTCCTGGCGGCACCATCACCGGCTGCCCAAAGGTGCGTTGCATGGAGATCATCGCCGAGCTGGAAGGCGAGGGCAGAGGCTTTTATACCGGTGCGCTTGGGTATCTCGGGGTCGACGGCGACATGGATCTGAACATCCTGATTCGCAGCATTACCATCGCGGGAGAATCTCTGCAGTTCCGTGCTGGTGCCGGCATCGTGGCCGACTCGATTGCTGAGCGCGAACTGGAAGAGACGCGCGCCAAGGCACGTGGCCTGCTGCGTGCACTCGATCCGGAGCATGTCTGATGGCCGCTCCCGGCATCCTCGGCAACGGCTCCGGCGTGGCGAAGCAAATGGATGTGCAAATGCCGGAAGCGCTGGAGCAGCCCCTGGCTTCGTCCAACCATGCACTCGTGCCGCTCGCCACACTTGCAGATCCCTGTGGGTTGCTGGCGGCCTGGGTCGATGGCATTGCGAGCGAGGTGGTTCCCGTTGGCGATCGCGCCCTGCACTACGGCGACGCTGTATTCACTACCATCCGCGTGCATGCACAACAGCCGTGCTGGATCGAAGACCATCTGCATCGTCTGCTTCTTGCCTGCAGCGGATTGCGAGTGCCGCAGCCAGACTGGGCGCTGCTTCGCGCCGAAATAGAACGCGCAGCGGCCTGCGAACGTGCCGCGATCGTCAAAGTGCTGCTCAGCCGCGGCGATGGCACGCGCGGCTATGCACCACACGGAGCGAGTGGGCGGCGACTGGTAATGAGCTATGCCGCGTCCGTTGTTGAAACCGATACGTACGTCAATGGTGTACAGATTCGCTTCGCCGACCTGGTGCTTTCTGAGCAACCCCTGCTGGCCGGGCTCAAGCATGCCAATCGACTCGAGCAGGTGATGGCGCGAGCGGAGTGGAATGACTCCTCGATTGCTGAGGCGCTGCTTTGCGACGCCGCCGGCCGCGTGATTTCGGCGACCGCGGCGAATGTGTTCGCACGTTTCGGGACTGAGCTGCGCACGCCCGCACTGGATCGCGCCGGTGTCGCAGGTGTTTGCCGGCAGCGCGTTTTGCAGTCGCCGCCGGCGGGCTTTTCGGTTACGGTGGCGGATATGCCGCGCGCCCAATTTTTTGCAGCCGATGAACTGTTTCTGAGCAACGCCGTGCGTGGCATTGTGCCGGTGCGTGCGCTTGGCAATCATTGCTACGACTCCCACCGGGCGGCACGCTTGCTGATGCAGGCAATGCATCCGGCATTGGGTTTGCCGACTCCAGAATAGGGGAACCTCTAGTAACCCCCTGCGCGATCCGATTGCTGCGTTGCGCGGTGCTCGGAATCCTCATGTACCCGCATGTACACTGCGGTTCCTGCGCTCCGTGCGCCTTGCACTCGAACCGCGCAGGGGGTTTCTTGAGGTTCCCTAGGACACTTATGGCCGTTTTTCTGCGCAAACTGCTGGTGTTCGTGCTGATCGTCGGCGGCGTCGGCGGCTTTGTTCTGTGGCAGGACTATCGCAAGTTCAGCGATGGACCCATGGAGTTTTCTGGTCACGAATTGGTGCTGGATGTAAAGCTCGGCACTTCGTTCAATCAGATCGTACGCAAGCTGTCCAAGGAAAACGTGTCGCCTGCGCCGCGTATTTACTGGCGCGCACTGGCGCATGAAATGAAGGTGCTGGATGGCCTGCGCGCCGGTGAGTATGCGATTGCCCCCGGCATGACCCCGCGCAAACTGCTGGATCGCATGGCCAAGGGCCGCGTGATCCACCACCAGTTCACCATCATTGAGGGCTGGCGCTTCTCGGATCTGCGACTGGCGTTGACCAAGGAGCCGCTGTTGGAGCAGACCATGAACGGGCTCAGTGAAGCGGAGATCATGACGCGGATTGGGCGCGTGGATCTGCCCGCTGAGGGGCGTTTTCTGCCGGAAACCTATTCCTTCGTGCGCGGGCAGAAAGATATCGACGTACTCAAGCGTGCGTTTGGCGCGATGCAGCGTGCGCTGGATAAATCATGGGCAGAACGCAGCCCGGATTCGCCGCTGAAATCTGCTGATGAAATGCTGATCCTGGCGTCGATTGTCGAAAAGGAAACCGGTCAGGCCAGCGATCGTCCAGACATCGCCGGTGTGTTTTTACGCCGACTGAAGATCGGCATGAAGCTGCAGACCGACCCCACAGTGATTTACGGCATCGGCGCGTCGTACAACGGCAACATCACGCGCCGTCACCTGGAAACCGACACGCCCTACAACACCTACACGCGCTACGGTTTGCCGCCGACACCGATCGCGCTGCCCGGTGCTGCGTCGCTGATAGCAGTGGCGCGTCCCGCAGCTGGGGACACGCTGTATTTTGTCGCGCGCGGTGATGGCACGACGCAGTTTTCGGCGACGTTGCAGGAACACAACACGGCGGTAGTGAAGCATCAGCTGCGGGGTGGCGGGTGAAGGCTGCGCGTGGCCGTTTCGTCAGCTTTGAAGGCGGCGAGGGCGCCGGTAAAAGCACTGTGATCCATGCTGTGCGCGAACGCCTCAGTGCCCGCGGCATTCACTTTGAATCAACGCGTGAACCCGGCGGTACCCCGCTGGCTGAGGCGATCCGAGCGCTTGCGCTGAGCGCAGAGTGGCAGGGACAGATGTGCGCCGAGACCGAGCTGTTGCTGGTGTTTGCGGCGCGCGCGCAGCACGTTCGCGAACGCGTATTGCCGCTGTTGCAATCAGGTACTTGGGTGGTGGCGGACCGTTTTACCGACGCCAGCTTCGCCTATCAGGGCGGTGGCCGCGGCCAGCCGCTGGAGCGCATTCAGGCGCTCGAGCAATGGGCGGCGTGCGGTTTGCAGCCGGACTTGACCTTCCTGCTGGATGTGCCGGTGGCAACTGGGCTGGCGCGTGTGCAGGCGCGCGGAGAGCGCGATCGCATTGAGCTGGAACAAGAAGCGTTTTTCGAACGTGTGCGTCAGTCTTATCTGGTGCGTGCTGCTCAGTTTCCGCAACGCTTCCGGGTTATTGATGCCAGTCGTTCGCAGGCCGAAGTCGCCAGCGCCGTGCTGAGCGAATTCGATGCCTGGCTGCTGACGACAGTGTCCTCATGAAGCTGGCACCTTGGCTGCTCGAGCCGTGGCGCCAGTTGCAGGCGCGCCGCAGCGCCGATCGTTTGCCGCATGCGCTGTTGCTCGCCACGCCCGCAGGATTGGGAAAGCGAAGTCTAGCTAAGGCGTTGCAGGCGAGCCTGCTGTGTTCATCGCCCGATGCACAGGGGTTTGCCTGCGGTCATTGCCGCGCCTGTCAGTTCCTGGCGGCCGGAAGCCACGCCGATGCGATCAATCTGACTTTTGGTTTACGCGACGATGGCAAGGTGCGCACCGAGATTGTCGTCGATCAGATCCGTGCTTTATGCGAACGCTTCGCCCAGACCAGTGCGCGCGGGGGCTGGCGCGTGGCGATCATCGATCCGGCTGATGCGCTCAATCACAATGCCGCCAATGCGCTGCTCAAGACACTGGAAGAGCCGGAGACAGGCGTGCTGATGATTCTGGTTGCGGACGACATGGCGCGGCTGCCTGCGACCATCCGCAGTCGTTGTCAGCGCATCGATATTGCTGGTCCAAATCGTGCGGAGGGGGTGGCGTGGTTGCTGACGCAGGGTGCGGCAGCTGACGACGCCGCTTCGGCACTCGATCTGGCCGATGGCAACCCTGGCGAAGCGCTGCTTATGCTTGCGCCCGAAGCACGGCGCATGGTGTCGGCGCTGATTGCAGATATTGCCGGACTGGCCGAGGGCAAGGAACTCGCGCCCATTGCAGCGCGCTGGTCCGATGAAGGCGCCGACCTGCGCCTGCGTACACTGGCCAGGCTGATCACGGCCGCGATGCGATCGGAGGAGTCTGCATCGTCCAGTCCGGAGCTGCAGCGAATGGCCGCCATCATCGTTCACGCCGACTTTCGCAAGCTCAGTCGTTGTTGGGACAAGCTCAACTGGTCGCGCGGGCAGCTGAGTTCACCGCTGCGCAGTGACTTGCTGATTATCGACACCTTGGTCGATTTGCGCGAAGCACTGCGCTAAACACGCGGGCGCTGCGGGTCGCACCTTGAGTCGCCGTGGGGGCCTGATGAATTGGGGCTGTAGCCGCTCCTGGGTGGCCCGCGCCTTGCATGCGTGCATCCCCAACCCGCATACTGGCACCAGGCGGCCGCCGCTGCGGCGCTGGCATTAAAGCATCCAGCAGGGAGATAGCACGATGGCCGCAGGTCCGATGAGTGGCGTACCCAGACAGGGCATTCTGTCGCTGGCGATCAAGGACAAGGGCGCGCTTTACAACGCGTACATGAGTTTCGTGAAGGGTGGTGGCCTGTTTGTGCCCACCACCAAGCGTTACAACCTCGGCGATGAAGTGTTCATCCTGCTGTCGCTGATGGACGACAAGGACCGCCTGCCGGTCGCGGGAAAAGTTGTCTGGATCACGCCGCCGGGTGCCCAAGGCAATCGCACTGCAGGTATCGGCGTCCAGTTCAACGAATCTGCCGATGGCGAAGCGGCCAAATCCAAGATCGAGGCCATCCTCGCCGGATCTCTGTCTGCGGACCGCATGACGCACACGATGTAACGGACTGTTGCGGTTTCAGCCAGTGTTGCTCAGGTAGGGAACCGCTGGACAAGTCCGGAGCCGCGATCGGGCACGGAGCTTGCTTGCTTGATTGCTGGTGATCCGGTTGCAGGCTGCTGGCAGCGGTTAGAATATGCCCATGAAACACGTTCGCGATCTGCTGATGGACTGTCGCATCGAAATGCGTCAACACGTGCGTGAGTTTCACAAGACCGATCTGTGCAAGCGCATTGACGATGCCCGTGATGCGATGCTGCACGGTCCAGTCGCGTCTGCAAACGGCCCGACTGTCAGCGTCGAAGGCGCCGATCGCGTCGCCCATGCCTGGCAAGCGGCAGCCGAAGACATCAAGCTGACTGCCCCTGCGTTTTACGATTTGCTGGCCAAAAAGGTCGCGCTGCGTCTGGCTGCATTGCCGCCCGAGGCGCCGCCCGCGCCGATCGATGCAGAGATTTCGGCAGTCCAGGATGTGCGCCATGCGGGTGACACGGCAATGGCAGCGGTGGGTGCGACAACTGCCCAAACCGCGGCGATCGTGTCTGAAGCTGACCAACATGTCCCTAGCGCGGAAGTGCTTACTTCGATTGCGGCCAGCAAGCGCCGCTTCACCGAAGCGCAACGTGAATGGTGCGTCGGTGAGGCGATGGTGCGCTCCGGCTTCAGCATCGACCCGGAAGAATTCATCGCGCGCGGCGACAACGAAATGGCGCGTTTCATTCTGGAGTTGGTGGACGAATAACAGGCCCTGGGCGACGTAGCGAACCGCAGCTTTCTCCGCGACCGCGTTCAACATGGCTCGCCGCTACGCGTGCGACTCAATGATGTCTGCAATTTTCTGGCTGCTGTCCTGCCCAGCCATCGCAACATGTCGCGCAGCGATTGCCTGTGCTGACGCAGTCAGCCCCGGCTCGCTGAGCAGTCGCCGCAGCGGCGCAAGAAACTCGGGTTTGTCGATCGGCGGCGTCACTGAGAGGCCGGCGCCGAATTGCACGACGCGTCGCGCATTGAGATATTGCTCTGCCTGCATCGGCAAAAGCAGCAGCGGTTTTCCGGCAAGCAGTGCCTGATTGATCATGCCGCTGCCGGCAGAACAGATCACCACATCGCTCTGTGCGATCGCGCTGGCCGCATCGACTGGCGTTGCATGCAGATGGATGGGGGCTCCCGCTGGAAGGCCGGGCATCGCCCCATCGATGAATACCGAACTGCGTGCCGGAGCGCGAGCCAGTGCTCCGAGTAGTCGTTCCAGCCAGGGATAGTCATGCTTGAGATAGCAGAAGACGCGCGGCTCATCGCCCGCTGGCCAAATCGGTATCTGGCCGACGCCGGTGCTGACGCTGGGCATATTTGCAACAGTGTTGCGTGGACCGTAAAGATCCATTTCGGGCAGCGATTCCAGCAGCAGCGGCGCATCGGCACAGGCCTGCGCGAGTGATTCGACCAGCGGCCCACCCAGTCGTCCCAGTGCACTGTTGATGTGCTCCACCGAGCGCGCTTCCAACTGCGGCAAATAGCCTGCATCGTGCTGCTCCCAGTCACGAAAAACAGGAAATGGCGCGGCGGTAGGCGGGTTCAGGAAACTGATGCCGTAGCGCAGGACCGGGATGCCCAGACTTTTTGCCGCCACGGTCGCCATCGGTGCGGCATCTGCCAGCAGCAGGTCGCATTGGGTATGCGCCAACAGACTGCGCCAGGCACTGATCACGCCCGCGCATATTGCTGGATCGTGCAGACCTGCGTCGTGCCAAAGGACATCGGCAAAACTGAGCAAGGGACGCACGGCGGCAATGCTCATTCCAGGCGGATTGGGCGCGGCGAATACTGGTTCGGCGACCTCGGGCCGGAGACGGTAAAGCGTGCCCAGGTCACGAAGCGCCAGGGCTACCTGATGTCCACGCTGGCGCAGTGTGTCGCGAACGGCGAAGCGGTTGGCGACATGACCGAGACCGCCGCCCAGCTCCCAAGCCATCATGATGTTCTTCATCTTGTCAGTGTGCTGCTCATTGCTGTCGCTTACCAGTATCCGTGACCTGCATCACGTTCTGGTACACTCTCGAGCGTTTCTGCCCCGCGGTTCCTACCAAAAATTCGGAGAGTTTCGTCATGAAGAATAAAAGCACCCGCCTGAGCCGTTGGAAGGCTGCAATGTGCGTGGCAGTGATTGCCAGCGGCGCCGCGATGGCCAGTCAGGCAGCGGTCAACGGCGGTTACGCCGGTCCAGTAGTCAGCCCGCCCAATCTGAATTTCGGTTCGGTCCCGACCGGCACCACCAGTGCGGTGCAAACCCTGACCGTCAGCATCGCCTACGGCGGAAAAGTGATGTCGGGTGTGCAGCCCAAAGGCACTACGTTCTCGGTCGATGCACTGGCATTCCCGGCTGGCTATTCGCGCAGCGGCGGTACCTGTCCCATCGGCGGCGCAGCGCCGAGCCCGTGCACCATCGGTGTCGTGTTCGCACCGAGTGCGCCTGGAGTTCAGGCGGGAGACACGTCGATCACCGCTAGCACTAGTGGGCTTCAGGGCGTAACCCTGGTCCCGGTAACCGGCACCGGTGTGGGTACGTTATCCATTCCAGTGCTGGGCAACCTTGGTCTGCTGCTGATGCTGGCGGGTCTTGGCGGCGCCGGCATAGTGTTCGCGCGTCGTCACTGATGTCGTAACGCCACCGTCAATTGCGACGGTTGTTAGTGTGGTGTTGCACCCTATGCGACACATAAAATCGCGTCCTCGACCCCGTGGCGTCGTTGCCAATCTTGCCAAGGCCGCCAGCCTTGGCGGCAATTCGCGCCTCGCCACGGGGCCAAGCCCATCCATTTTATTTGCGCCGCATAGGGCGCAACACCACACTAGAATCAATCGGGGTGCTCTGCACCCCGTTTTGTTTTGGGCTGCGCCAACGCGGTTCTCCCCCGATCCAGCGGGATCAGTCATTCGTGGAAATGCAGGCTTGGCATGGCCAGAATCCTGATCGTATGGGAGTTGGGCGGTGGACTCGGGCACGCGCTGCCCCTGCGCGCGCTGGCCGATCGACTGCAGCAGCGTGGACACGAGGTGGTCGTGGCCGCGCGCGATTTGCTCAGGCTGCAACGCGCCTTTGACGGCAGCGCACACACGCTGGTCTCGACACCATTTTTCCCCGGCCTGCTACAGCAGCCACGCCAGATGAATGCGCTCTCGGACGTGCTGTGGTTCGAATCGGGCGGCCACTCGGCCGAGACCGTGCAAGCGCAGTTTCGCGCGTGGCGTGGGCTGCTTAAGCTAGTCCGCCCGGATCTCATTGTGACCGATGCAGCGCCGATGACCCTGGCGGCGACTCAGGGACTGGCACCGCGACTCAATTACGACGGTTACTTTCATGCCACTGATGCGTGTGCGTGGTCGATGTTTCGCGATTGGGAGCGCGCCGATGCTGGTGCGACGTCCGAGCGCGCGGTGCGCCTTCTCGATCACGTCAATCTGGCTCGCAGCAGATGCGGCCTGGCGCTGGCAGCCGACCTGCCAGAGGCGTTCGCAGCCAGCAGACAGCTTTTGCGCTGTCTGCCTGAGCTTGATCCGTTCGGCCCGCGCACGGCAGTGCGTTACATCGGACATCAGGCGGTCGGTGGCGACAAGCCCGACTGGCCAGGAGTTGTCGATGCCAAACGTGCCTTTGTTTACCTGCGCCCGGAATACGCGCATGCCGAACGACTGCTCGGAGCGCTCGCGCGGCAGCAGGCGCTATCCATCCTTTGCTTTGTGGGCCTCTCGGATTCCG
Source organism: Pseudomonadota bacterium (assembly GCA_034440555.1). Lineage (GTDB taxonomy): Bacteria > Pseudomonadota > Gammaproteobacteria > Xanthomonadales > Ahniellaceae > 0-14-3-00-62-12. The sequence continues at coordinate 5,767 of JAWXCG010000009.1, read as the reverse complement.
CCAAGCTGCCGCAGGCGGCGCATATCCGCTACTGCCCCCAGCCGATCGATTTGAACCAAGCACTTGTGCACGCCAATCTGGTGATCTGCCATGGCGGCGGTTTGCATGGATTGGCTACGCAATTTGGCAAGCCGACGCTGTTGATGCCATTGCACACCGAGCATTTTCTGACCTCTCGAATGGGCGAACGTCTTGGCACCAGCCTTGTGGTCATGCCTCCGCTTACCTCTGCGGATTTTCTGACGCCCATGCGCAGGTTGTTGACGGAACCGAGCTTCACTCGGCAAGCCGAGCGCGTTGCCGCCTGCCATCGCGAACGTGTTTTCGAACCTTTGAGCACTTTGCTCGCCGAAGTGGACGATCTACTCGCAGCTTAGGAATCTTCTGAACAAGTTCGGAGCTGCGATAGCCCCCTGAGGCAGGGGCGAAAAAACCGCAGGTTTTTCCAGGGCGTGGCAAGCACCAAGCGGTACGTCGAAGTCGATCTGGTGACCTATTCAGAGGTTCCTTGGTGCGCCGTCTGGTCTTGTCGGACTGGGGGAAATTTGAACGTTTTCCCAGCACACGATGAGCGCTTTGCTCGATCACAGTCACGCTGCGTCGCTGAAGTTTTCGTCGCTAGTCGTGTGCCTCGGCCATTGCTATTGATGCATCCCCGCAGCACTTGCGTTTGGCCGCCGCGCGCAATTTCTTGAAGGCAACCTCAGCTATGAGCGCCTGTGATTGCGAATCGAATTGAAAACTCGCAAGCAGACGCAACGGTGGTCGTGCGCGCGTGTAGCGCGCACCCTTGCCGATTCGATGCTGCTCGAAGCGACGTGCCACGTCCGTACTTATACCGGTGTATAGGGTGCCTCCAGTGCATTCGAGCACATAGAGGAACCAGTCGCGCCGACCTTCGATACCAGTTTTCATTGAGATGCCATTCGTTGCACAGCCTCTCGCCAGTCTCAACCCAGGAAGCGGATTATAAACTTTCATATACAGGTAAACGCCGAGCGATGAGTAACGATGCGCTTTTCGCCAGCGCAGATGGTGAGTTTGCAAAACTGACAGTAGCGTCTCACATCACAATTGCAGGCAGGAGTAACCTGCGATCATAGCGACGGAAACTCGAGCTGATGAATGCGCGCGCACTGCTGATGGTAATTCTGGGCTATGGTTCTGGTGCCAGCGTAGCGGGGCAGTACGAGTTCGCTTCGCCCGCGGTGGCGGGATCGCCCGGCGGCCAGACCGCTCCGCTGTTATTCGTTGGTTTTCGCGGTGATGGCGAGACTACTGATACCCAGGTCGAGTTTACCTACAACGCCACGCGCTTCACCGCGCAACTGACAGCGCGCAATGGTGCGCTGTGCCTCCTGCCAGCTGCAGGGCGCGTTCGGATCATTTCTCCGGGCAGCGGCTCGCCGTTGACCAGCACTCTGGTTCGCTATTGCGAGATCGGTTTTACGATTGCGCCTGCGACTCCGGGTGGCAGCCACGATTTTGCACTCGACAACAGCGCGATCGAATGTTCGGGTTTGGTCGGCCCTTCCCCCAGCTGCACTGCACCGACTGGCGTGGGCGTGATCCGCGTCGGACCGAACTCGCCGCAGGCGCAGTTCAACTATCAGCCTGCCGCCAATAGCACCATTGTTCTTGCCCAAGGTGTTGGCGAAATCAGTGCCGAATTCGTCGCCGGCGGATTCGGTGCCGCCATCGAACTACACGACTGCCAACTCGCGGCTCAGGTCGGGGCGAGTTTCGGCCCGGTGCTGAGTGCACCCCAACCGCTGGCTTTCGTCAGCAATCTCACTGGCTCCGGATTGCTCGGTATGAGCTGCACCCAACAACTGACCGACACCACGGCGCAGCTGGCGTGCACCGAAACGCGAAACGGCACGTTGCAGTTCGCGCGCAGTTGGAGTTTGCTGTGCCCGGCGCTGCCTCCGATTCTGATTATGGAAAACGGGTTCGAGAGTCCGCTGCCGCCGACTGCTTCATAGCGGGTTGCGCATTGGAGCGTTGCGGCGACGCTGCGTAGCGTTTGCCAAGGTTGTGCGTTCGCAATGCAGCACGGGATGGTCCCGAGCCGCATTACAGCACCTGCATCCGATCAAACTGAGCTATACCATCGGCGTCAACGCCTGTGCACCTGAGGCGTTGATACAGTCACGGCGCCCGTCAGCGTCAAACCGGAGGAACAAAGCGTGAAATCAATCAACACCAAGTTGGCCATGTCGATGGCCTTGCTGATAGGTGCGGGCGGGGCTGCTGCGGAGTCCCGGTTGCTGGGAAGTACACGGTTGTCGCATCACGAAAATGACGTTGATGTTGTCAGCACTTCGTGCAAGCCACGCATCAACGCGATCAAGCTGGGTGCCAAGCACGGTCGCGTCGAGGTCGAGACGTTGTGGGTTCGTTATCGCAACGGCGAAACCGATCGCTTGCCAGTGCGCGACCACATCGCCAAGGGCGGTGAAACGCGCTGGATCGATCTTCGCGGCGGCAAACGCTGTGTGGTTGCAGTTGGCGTGATCGGTGACACCGAGCTTTCCCTTGACCAGGCACGCGTGGATATTTACGGCCGTTGGTGAAGCGGTAAGGCAAGGCTGGATGGGTCAGGTCGGACTGAGCGCCCAACCTCGGGGCGTGCCTACAAAAGCGCCTTGAGGCGATACAGCGCTTCAAGTGCCTCGCGTGGAGTCAGTGCATCGGGGTCGATGTCGCGCAGCGAAGAGATCGCTGCTGGCGTTGCGTCAAACAATCCGGACTGCTGCGGTGGCGTCGCACTCGTGTCCGAGCTCGTGCTGTATGCATCGCCGTTGTGTCTGGCTTCGCGGCCTGACTCCAGCGCGGCCAAGTGCTTGCGCGCGGCGGCGATTACAGGTTTTGGCACGCCGGCGATCGCAGCCACTTGCAGCCCGAAGCTGCGATCGGCTGGGCCTTCCTTCACTGCATGCAGAAATACCAGATCCTCGCCATGTTCGACCGCATCCAGATGCACATTGTGGATGCCCTCGATCGAACCGGCGAGTGCGGTCAGCTCGAAGTAATGGGTGGCAAACAAGGTGTACGCGCGATTGACCCGCGCCAGCTGTATCGCGCTAGCCTGCGCCAACGCGAGGCCGTCATAGGTTGACGTGCCGCGTCCGATTTCGTCCATCAAAACCAGGCTTTGCGATGTCGCGTCGTGCAGGATATTGGCCGTCTCGCTCATCTCGACCATGAAAGTCGATTGGCCAGCAGCGAGGTCGTCGCCGGAACCGATGAGGGTGAAGATGCGGTCAATCGGGCCGATGCGCGCTGCATCAGCAGGAACGAAGCTGCCGACATGTGCGAGCAAAACGATCAGCGCGGTCTGTCGCATGTAGGTCGACTTGCCGCCCATATTGGGCCCGGTAATGATCAGCATGCGCCGCTCCGGGTCAAGTCGCGTATCGTTGGGTTCGAACGGATCCTTGCGCACTGCTTCCACCACCGGATGGCGACCGCGATGGATTTCGATGCCGGGCTGCTGGTCGAGTACCGGCTGCGCCCAGTTCAATGATTGCGCGCGATCCGCGAGTGCCGCCAGCACATCAAGTTCGGCCAGTGCCGATGCCACTGATTTAAGCGCGTCAAGTTCGATCAGCAGCGCGTCGAGCAGGGATTCGTAAAGTGCCTTCTCGCGCATCAGCGAACGCTCGCGCGCCGACAGCACCTTGTCCTCGAAGTGTTTCAGCTCTTCGGTGATGTAGCGCTCGGCACCTTTGATAGTCTGCCGCCGCGTGTAATGCGTTGGCGCTTTGGATGATTGCGCGTGGCTGATTTCAATGTAATAGCCGTGCACACGGTTGTAACCGACCTTGAGCGTGGCGATGCCGCTGCTCTCGCGTTCGCGTATCTCCAGATCGATCAGATACTGATCGGCGTTGGTCGACAGCAGTCTCAGCTGGTCGAGCTCGGCGTCGAAGCCCGCGCGGATGCAGCCGCCATCGCGAGCCAATGCGGGCGGCGCGTCAACCAGACTGCTTGCCAGCAGTGCGGTCAGTGAATCGTGTTCGCCCAGTTCGGTCAGCAGAGCGCCGACGCGGGGGCTGTCCACCGCGGTCAAAGTTGCACGCAATTGCGGCAGCAGATGCAGGGCATCGCGAATCGTCGAAAGATCGCGCGGCCGAGCCGAACGCAGCGCGATGCGTGCATTGATTCGTTCGCAGTCACCGACACCGCGCAACACATCACGCAGCGGCAGATGTGCAGCCAAATCGATCAGGCTGGCGATTGCATGGTGACGCAGCCGCAACTGCGTCTGATCGCGCAATGGTCGATGCAGCCAGCGTCGCAGCTGACGCGAGCCCATCGGACTGACGCAGGCATCGACCACCCCGAACAGGGTGTGTTCGACACGGCCGCTGGCGTGCGTGTCCAATTCCAGGTTGCGTCGTGTCGCCGCGTCCATCGCAACCGTCTCGTCGGCTTCCTCCACGCTCAATCGATTCAGATGTGGCAGCGCACTTTTCTGAGTATCTTTCAGGTAGGCGAGTAGTGCGCCAGCCGCGCCAAGTGCCAGCGCCTTGTCTTCACAACCAAATCCCTTAAGATCGCGCGTGCCGAAAAACGCGGCCAGCTCGCGGCGCGCAGTATCGGCGTCGAAATGCCACGGTGGTCTGCGTCGCTGCCCATTCAACGAGTGTGCGCAACGCGGCAGCGCCTGCGATTCGTCAATCAGGGTTTCGGCCGGCGCCAGGCGTGCAAGCTCCGCTGCCAGCGCGTTCTGACTGTGACACTCCAGCAGCACGAAGCGTCCGGCCGCGACATCGGCATATGCAATACCGTAGCGATCTACACCTACCGACAAGGCCAGCAACAGATTGTCGCGTCGATCCTCAAGCAGGGCCTCGTCGGTCAATGTGCCGGGCGTGATCACGCGTACTACTTTGCGTTCGACCAGACCCTTGGCCAATGCCGGGTCGCCGATCTGTTCGCAAATCGCCGCGGATTCGCCAAGCCGCAACAGCTTCGCCAGATACCCTTCCACTGCGTGGTAGGGCACCCCCGCCATTGGAATCGGCTGGCCCGCCGACTGCCCGCGCTGTGTCAGTGTGACATCCAGCAGACGTGCCGCTTTGCGGGCATCGTCATAGAACAATTCATAGAAATCACCCATCCGGAAAAACACCAGCGTGTCCGGATAGTCCGCCTTGGCGCGGAAGTATTGCTTCATCAGCGGGGTATGTTCGAGTGCGGAGGTCTGGCTCATCGGGGCATTGTCGCAGAGCCGGCGAGGGGCTGATATGCGCAGCCTCGACAAGGCCACTGTGACCTGTTCGCACAAGGAATTTTTACCCGACCTACTTCTGGTGCTGCGGCATGTGCTGCCAAAAGGATTCCGACGCGCGCGCATCTTCGGCTTTCTGCACCCCAACCTCAAGCGCATGATCGCCTTGCTGCATCTGCTTTTGAAGTTCGATCCCGGCGCCGTGTTGGTCAGCAGCGTAGGTCGGGTCTCGCGCAGCGGTACCCGACGGCCCTGCTGTGCGCCTGCTGTGGTGCGCCGATGAACATCGTGCAATCGCAGATCGATCTTGGCTGACAACACCCAGCACGACCGCAATGCCAGCCCCTATACCGATCACTGCGATCACCCGCGCGTCGCACAAACGCGCTACGTCAACAGCGTCGGTCAGCACCACGGCAGCAGCGCCCACAAGCTGAGGCCCGCACCTGATTCAAATACACGCAAACCGCCCCAAACACTGCGCGATCACAATTTGCTACACGCAAGCACTCAGCTTCAACGCGCCTG
>JAWXCG010000008.1:0-44386 GCA_034440555.1 Pseudomonadota bacterium | reverse complement strand
CGACCAGCTCCGCTGTTGAGAACGACCAGCTCCGCTGTTGAGAGCGGGGGTTTGGCAAGCAATCAGCAGTGCGGCGAAGACGAAGTGGTGACTTACTCAGACCTTCCATAGTGGTTGCTCGCTGCCGAGTGGCGGTTGGCGCTGCCAGGAGAGGAGCGCGGGTCCCAGACGGGGCCAGCGCGTAGGATTACCGGTCTATCGAGCCGCGATCACTGCCGCGCCGACGGAAACCCGCGGCTTGATGTCACCGCTGATCACTTCGACTCCATGCAGGGCTTCGGACAGCTTGCAGATGCGATCGCAGAAGGGCAAGGAACCGTTGTCCACGGCATACCAGCGCTTGTTCACGTTGGCGGCAACAAAGGTGTGCAGCAATTGGGTCTGTGCGGCTTCTGTTTTGAAATCGTTGCGACGTGGCGCTTTCAGACGTACTACAAAGCGACGCGTCTCCACGCCTTCGCGTTTCAGTACGGCCTCAGCGATACGGGCATTGGTTTCGCAAAGCCGCGAATCATTCGCTGCCAGCGTCAGTACCGTTGGGCGATCTTCGATCAACACGCGACACAGTGACGATTTCGCGCAGCCATCAGCTTCAGCGCGCAATTCCATGTCGGTCATGGGCTGGGTGAATCCCGCGCATCCACCGAGCACGAACAAGCTCATCAGTGACAGCATTCGCAGGATTCCACTGACTGGAGAGACTTTCTTGCCCTGACCGGTCGTCGCTGAGCCAGCTGCATCATGCGGCCCACGCGGCGCATTGCACTGGTACTCACCGTCGATGGAGACACCGCGCAGAAACACTGGCGCTGCGGAATCCCGGCGCGTCGGGCTCATTGCCGTTGCCGATTCCGGCTGCGCTTCGGGCGCTGCGATCAATCCATACGTCATCGGGCGGGACGGCAATGGAGTGGCGGGCATGCCTTTGCGGCAAAGCAACAGAGGGAGCTCGGCGCGCTGCTGCTCGAGTGTGACCAGCGGTGAGAATGTTTTGGTGTTCATGGTCGGCTCCAGATCTGCGGGTTGTATTCCGGTGGCTGCTTGCATTCGCCTGGCGAACGCGGCGCATCACCTTGAGTCGCAGAATAAGAACTTGACCCACCCACTCCCATACGTGCCAATACCTACGCCGGGTTGGTGGCCATGCGCATACTCATGTTGCGAGCGCGACCTGATGCGGGATTGATCAATCGCTGTGCGATTCGGGCCGGCTACGCGTAACTGCGTATTGGCAGAGGTACTGACTCGTGCATGCGCGGATGCTGGGCAAAGTCGCAGCATCCGGCGCAGCAGCGCGCGCCCAGATCAGCGAACTCGATCAACACAGACGGCGAGATCGGCGACGCGATCTGCGACCAGGTCAGGCAGGGCGCGCAAGCAGGCGCAGGCGGATCAGATCGGCCAGCGAGTCGGCGCCGGTTTTTTCCATCAAATGATTGCGATGGATCTCGATCGTGCGGTGACTGGCGCCGAGTGTGCGCGCGATCTCCTTGCTGGTCTGGCCGTCCACCACCAGATCCAATACTTCGTTCTCACGCGGTGTGAGCGAGGTGAAACGCGCGGCGACTTCGCGCAGCTCTTCGAGATTGAGCCGGTGTTGCTGATGACGCGCAATCGCTTGGCGCACGCGAGCCACCAGCTGTGCGTTTTCGAAGGGTTTCTCGATGAAGTCCGCGGCACCGGCACGCATGGCCGCCACCGCGATCGGAACATCGGAGGCACCGGTCAGAAAGATTGCTGGCATATTCACGCCCCGCTGATTGAGTGTGGCCTGCACTTCGAGGCCATTCATACCCGGCATCTTTACGTCGAGAATCAAGCAGCCGGCACGGTCAAAGCGCGCCTTTTCAAGCAACTCGGCGCCTGATTCGAATAGCTCTACCTGCAACCCCTCGGTAAAAAACAATCGCCGCAACGCCGTGCGCATGCGTTCGTCATCATCCACGATCAGCACGATCGAACGACTCGTATCAGCCGGCGCCACGGCATCGCGCAAGTGCGGTTCGGTTTTGGCTGACGCGCTCAATCAGAAGTTTCCTGGGGGAGAGAATCGATGCACGGGAGTGCGCCGAAAGGATAGCGCGCCCATTCGCCCGACGAAAGCGCCGCGGCTGTGCGTCAAACGGCACCCGATATCCAAGGCAAATAGCCACCGGATCTGGAACCAGATGCAACTGGATGTGCAACTACGCCAGCAGCTGAGCACTGCAATTGGGGCGTAGCTCAAGGTCGGCGATGACACGGGTTTTGCCTGTCGCCGGGCGATCTGGCTGTGGCGCCAGCTGAGCGCTGGATCGGTTTCGCTAAGCTATGCAAACCTGCTCGGACTTGCCCATGCTGCGTCGCTTCGCCAAACGTGATTCACCCATTCACGGCTGCGGTGTATTCGCCTTGCGCGATCTGGCGGCAGGCGTCCAGTTGCTCGAGTATCGCGGTCGCCGCGTAGCTTCGGCGCTGGTGATGCAGCGCTTTGGCGATACCGCAGCCAGCGGCCACACCTTCCTGTTTGCGCTGAACGCGCACTTTTTCATCAATGGCGCCGATGGCGGCAATCTGGCGCGGTGGATCAATCACAGCTGTGTTCCCAACTGCGAAGCGATGGTGTACGTCAACATCAATGGCATCGAGGAACGCGATCGCGTATTCATCCAGACTTTGCGCCCGATTCAAGCCGGTGAAGAGCTGACCTTCGACTACGCCATCGAGATCTCGGGTGATCGCGATACGCACACGCTGCAGGCCTGGGCATGCCGTTGCGGCAGCGAACGCTGTCGGGGCACGATGTTGCAACTGTAGGTTCAAATGTCGACTTCGCGCGCGGTCGCCATGCGCACGATGCCGTTGGCGTCGGCACGGCGGTCGAAAATGCAATAGTGGCCACTCATCAGCGGCAGTCCCAGTATGGATTGCTGTGGCCAGTCGGGCAGCTGACTCATCAACAGGAACCAGCTCTGCCCGGCACGCAGTGCGTTGCGCTGCCAGTAGTGTGCAGGCCGACACACCAGCATTGTTTCCTCACCATTGGGTGATTCAAGATAAAAGCGTAAATCCGGCCAGTCACGCGGGTCAATGGCCTGGTTCGGAATGCCCTGCTGTTGCGTCATGGTCTGCTGGAAACGTTCGATGAGCGGCACAAGCCCCTCATCATGCTGCGCAAGATCGACCAGCACCGCGTCGTAGATTGATTTCTCCAGAACCAGAAAACTGCAACCGCTGTCGATGATCGCGTTGCTCGCATAGTGCGCCCGATACTGCTGCTGCAACGCGGGCGCCGGAATGCGTGGTCGGTCTGCGACCTGCACGGCGATGAGTTGAACGTTGTAGTAGAGCTCGTGCAGAACGCGGATGTCCTGCAACTTCCCCGAGTACAGCTGCGCGCATTCCTCGCCGCCGCCGAGTATCAACAGGCCGCGATTGAGCGGATCGGCAGCCAGCGCAGCGTCGCTCGCGGAATCGTCCAGTACGTGCACCAGCGCGCGCCGAATCAACAGCGAAAACTTGTCCGCTACTACGCCCTCTACTTCCAGTGCGGTGAATAGGGGTTGCACGGATGCTCGTGGTTGCTGGTGCAGCAATGCGTCAAATTCGGCACGGCCTGCATCTGAGGTCAGATCAAACGGCCATGGCCAGGTCAGTTGTGGCGAGCGACCCTGTTCGGCCAGATAGCTGACTAGGTCACGGGCATGATCAAGGCCGCCAAACGCCAGTCCGAGAATGCCATCCGCGTCGCGAAAATTTGACGCCGCTGTTTCGATCAACGCGAACATGCCATCGTCGATGCGGCGCGCGTGCTCCCCGGTACCAAAAGCCACCGCCGATCGCAGAACCGGACCGGCCCACGCGCCCTGTCCGTACTCGACGCGCTGTGCCAGCGTAGTGCCTTGCAAATAGGTATCTGCGGCGCCGTCGTAGGCGTGCGTCAAAACCGCCAGCGCACTGCTGCCGGTATCCAGCAGCAGCTGTGCACTGCGACCGGCGCTGCCAAATTCGATCGCGACGGTATAGGCACCCTTGGCATAGGCCAGGTTGGTCAGCAGTTTCAGTGGTTGTCTGCGCATGGCGCCTCGGGGGTAATCAACCAGGGAAGGTCTGAATAACTCACCACTTCGTCTTCGCCACACTGCTTATTGCTTGCCAAACGGGCGAAAACCTGCGGTTCTTCGCCCCCTGACTCAGGGGGCTATCGTGGCTCCGGACTGGTTCAGAGGTCCCCCGAACGCGGGTACTGAGAAACGAATACTGGTCGGCGATTCCGCCGAGCGCCGGCAAACCTCAACGAAAATACTGGCAACGCCATTGCCGACCGGAGCGGCAGGTTTCTGCGGATGATTTTGCCATTCCTTTGCGCAAATTCCCCACATTATGTTGCTGTGCAGCTTGTTCGCTTCGCAAACTTGACTATGCTCCGCGGCTTGTTCCGATGCACGATGCTGAATCGAGGGGACGGTCGGCGCGCAGGCGCAGGCTGACGTGAAAGCATCGGGGGCTGCAATCGATCCACCGGAATGGACTGCGCGTTGGGGCGGTGTACGCGAGAAGGAGAGGGGCTTGCGTGGCAACGTTGGGGAGCAGTCCGATCGATTGTGTGCGTGCGTGAAGCAGGGTCGATGCTGTCGGCCGTGCCCGTGTACGCCCTACGCTGGTAGGACGTAGAGCCAGGTCGCGTCGAGGGAACGACGCTCTCCTCGTTGGTGATTTGTGGTGCGGGATAGAAAACGCAAAATATTCCCGCTTCCGAATCGTCCTGCCTCGGTGCCGTCGCGCAGTGCGCCGGCATATCTGTATTCAATATAGACGAGGCAACAACTCATGAAGGCAAAAACCCGTTTCAACGGACGTGTGCTCGCGTTCGCTTTGAGCGCGACCCTGAGCATGGCCGCTTTGGCGCAGAACTCCGAGGTCGTGACGCCGCAAATCAACCAGGCACGTGGCGTTGATGCCACCGTGGATTACCCCAAGCTCACTCAATACGGTCCATGGGATGACCGCAATTACAAACTAACCGCACGCGACCTGACCTGGCTGGCAAAAAACGAAGCCGAACTGGACGTGCCGATTCCGGCGTTCTTCCGTGTTCAACTGCGCAAAAGCATCGGCGTGGATTTCCCGCACTATCCAATGAGCGCCGTCCCCGGCTTCCTGCAGATGCATGGTGGGTACGAAATTGATGGCGTGCGCTACCAGGCGATCGAGCGCGTAGGCAACAACAGCTATCGCATCTATGACGAGCGCAAGGAAGCCCGTGGTGCGGATTTCGATGCGCGGTTCGCCAGCGGCGAGCGTCGCGTAAGCTCGCCCATCGGTGGCGCAGAGTCTGCGGTGGCCATCAATCCAGTCAACCACAGCCTGCTCATTGCCAGTACCAACGGTCCGGGTGGCGGACAGAAAATGTGGCGATCCAGCGATAGCGGCACCACTTGGATCAGCGCAGGCGCGCTGCCCGATGTGTGTTGCGATCCGACCGTAGCCTGGTCTCCCGATGGCACCATCGGCTACGTCTCCACGCTTTCATTCAGCAATGCGGCAGGATCGATTCGTTTCTATCGATCCACCGACAACGGAGCAACCTGGACCAAGACCGCGAACCTGTCGACCACCAGCGGTGCGGACAAAGAGTTCATCCATGTCGATGTCCACGCCGCGTCACCCTTCCTGGGCAACGTCTACGAGTCCTGGCACGAAGCCAACGTGCAGAAGTTTTCGCGTTCGACCAACAACGGCCTGACGTTCTCGACCAAGATCACGCTCGACAGCTCCAACCGGGGCATTGGCAGCGACATCACCACCGATACCAGCGGCAACGTCTATTTCTTCTATGCAACGTTTGACACCAGTACCTTCGCCAAACAGGTCCGCGTAGTGAAGTCGACCAATGGCGGTGTCAGTTTTGCTGCAGGGTTGGCCGTCGCAAACAACAACGGAAGTTTCAACTTCGCCATCCCCGCTTTTGAAACGCGCAAGGTGCCGATCATCGTCAGCGCCGACGCTGATCGCTCTGGCGGTGCCTTCAACAATTCGATCTATTCCACCTGGACCGACAACAACAACGCCACCAGTGCCACGGCTGCCAACAACCATGCACGCATCAAAGTGGCGCGCTCGCGCGATGGCGGTGCCACCTGGGCGATCAGCACCCCGCATTCGACCGCGGATATCGGCAGTGTTGACCGTTTCAATCCGTGGCTGTCGGTCGATCCCTCTGGCCGCGTGCACGTGATCTATTACGACACGCGCAACAGCGTTGGCCGCAGCGGCACTGATATCTATCATGCGGTGTCTGCCGACGGTGGCGTGACCTGGGGTGCGCCGACGCGCCGTACCTCGGTGACCTCGTCCAACCTGTCGGACAGTTTCGAGTGGGGTGATTACAACGGTCTGGACGTGGCTGGCGTGGATATCATGGCGATCTACACCGACAACCGTGACGAGTCCGGTGGTAGCGCACAGTCCAAGGACGTTTACAGCGTAGGGTTCGCCACCAGCGGCGGCAACATTCCGCCGACAGCGAATTTCACCTCGGTCGCGAGCGGTCTGACGGTCAACTTCACCGATACGTCCAGCGACAGCGACGGCACCATTGCCGCACGCAGCTGGAACTTCGGTGACAGCACAACGTCGACCGCAACCAACCCGAGCAAAACCTACGCGGCGGCGGGCACCTACAGCGTCACGCTCACCGCTACCGACAACGGTGGTGCCAGCAGCAGCACGACAAAATCGGTAACTGTCAGCAGCGGCGGCGCGTTCTTCCAGAACACCACCGACTTTGCCATCAACGACAACAGCACAATCGAAAGCCCCGTCACTGTTACCGGCGTGGCCGGCAATGCGCCGTCGAATCTGCAGGTCGCGGTGCGCATACTGCATACCTACAAGGGTGACCTGAGGGTTGACCTGGTGGCGCCGGACGGCACGTTGTACAACCTGCACAATGGCACCGGCGGCAGCGCCGATAACATCATTCAGACGTTTACGGTGAATGCTTCGAGCGAAGTGGCGAACGGTATTTGGAAACTGCGCGTGGCCGATCAGGCCACGGTGGATACCGGCACGCTCGACCAGTGGTCCATGCAGTTCTGATTGCCTAAGCACAAATGCGCGTCCCCGGCTTCACCGCCGGGGATGCGTCGCGTGTGGCGTGCAGGGCAAGCACAGGGTTGTGCCTGTGTTGTGGACACGCGCTATTGCCCGGCAACAATCGCTTTCGGACTTCGCGCAAATGCTGCAACCACGGCCGTGGCGGCAGTACAAAGACGTCGTCGCAGGGGCCGTCGCAGTTTTTGAGACGCCAATCCGCCATGCATCGCCAGCCTTCACTGCCGCGAGCGATGTCCATGTCTGCACTGCAATCCGAAATCCCGCTGGTTCCTGCCGCACCTGCGCTGGCGGGCGTTGCCGTCGATACCGTACTTTTGACCGAGCGTCTGCGGCAGAAATACGCCGGCCGTATCACCGGGCATACGTTGGTGCCCGGACGTATGGGGCAATACGTGCCGTTGCCGGAAGAGCTTCCGCAGGCACTCAAGCGTGCGTTGCTGGCACGCGGCGTCAGCCAGCTTTACAGCCATCAGGCCGCGGCTTGGTCGGCCGTGCAACACGGTGCAGACGTGGTCGTGGCAACGCCCACAGCCTCGGGCAAAAGCCTGTGCTACACATTGCCCGTGGTCGCGGCGGCGATGACCAGCGGAGCCAAGGCACTGTATTTATTTCCGACCAAGGCGTTGGCGCAGGACCAGGTCAGCGAGCTGCTCGAACTCAACCGTGCAGGAGATTTGGGCCTACGCGCCTTCACCTTTGACGGCGACACGCCCGGCGATGCGCGTCAGGCGATCCGTTTACACGGCGCAGTAGTGGTGAGCAACCCGGACATGCTGCACCAGGCGATCCTGCCGCACCACACCAAGTGGGCGCAGTTTTTCGAAAATCTGAAGTTCATCGTGATCGACGAAATCCACAGCTACCGCGGCGTTTTCGGATCGCATGTGGCCAATGTGTTGCGCCGTTTGCTAAGGGTATGCGCATTCTATGGCAGCACCCCGCAGTTCATTCTGTGCTCGGCAACGATCGGAAATCCCAAGGCGCATGCTGAGGCGCTGATCGGACGCGATGTGACCGCTATTACCGAGAGTGGCGCGCCGACTGGCGACAAGCGTGTTCTGCTGTGGAATCCGCCAGTGATCAATGTCGATCTGGGCTTGCGCGCGTCGGCGCGATCGCAGTCGACGCGCATCGCGCGACTGGCAATCAAGGCAGGTTTGAAGACACTGGTATTTGCGCAATCGCGATCAATGGTCGAGGTGCTGACCAAGTACCTGAAGGATGTTTTCGATCATGACCCGCGCAAGCCGGCGCGCATTCGCGCCTACCGTGGTGGTTACCTGCCTACGGAACGTCGCGATACCGAGAAGGCGATGCGCGAGGGGCGCGTCGACGGCATCGTCAGCACTTCGGCGTTGGAACTTGGCGTGGACATCGGCTCACTCGATGTGGTCGTACTGAACGGCTATCCCGGCTCGATCGCGGCCACCTGGCAACGTTTTGGCCGCGCCGGTCGAAGGCAGCAGGCGGCTCTGGGCGTGCTGGTGGCGAGCAGCGATCCGCTCGATCAATACCTGATCCGCCATCCCGAATATTTCGCCGATGCGCCGCCGGAGCACGCGCGCATCCATGCCGATCAGCCGCTGATTCTGCTCGACCATATTCGTTGCGCCGCATTCGAACTGCCCTTCCAGCGCGGCGAATGCTTTGGCTCGATATCAGCTGATCCGTATCTGGAGGTGCTCGGCGAAAGCGGTGTGCTGCATTGCGAGGGTCAGCGCTGGGAATGGATTGGCGATGGTTACCCCGCCAACGTCGTGTCGCTGCGTTCGGTGGCCGATGGCAATTTCGTCGTGGTCGACCGCACCGATGGCCGCCAGACCATCATTGCCGAAGTCGATTTTTCGGCAGCGGCACTGACCCTGTATGAAGGAGCGATCCACATGATCCAGGCGATGCCCTTCCAAGTCGAGCGACTCGACTGGGATGGACGCAAGGCCTACGTGACGCGCACCCGCGTCGACTACTACACCGACGCCATCGACTACACCCGGCTCAAGGTGTTGGAACGATTCGATGGGGTGATCGCCGGTGCAGGCAGTGCGCACCATGGTGAGGTGCATGTGCTGCGACGCGTATCGGGCTACAAGAAGATCCGCTACTACAGCCACGAAAATATAGGCTATGGCCCGGTCAATTTACCAGACCAGGAATTGCATACGACGGCGATGTGGTGGCAGTTGCCGCAGCAGCTATTGGAGGCGGAATTTGATCGCCGGCAGGATGCACTCGATGGGTTCCTCGGCGCCGCGTATGCATTGCATGTGGTCGCCACAGTGGCGGTGATGGCTGAAGCGCGCGATCTGCAGAAAGCAGTTGGCAGCGGCGATGGCGCCTGGTTCATTGCCGCCGATGGTCGTGGTCGCGGGCAGATTCGCAGCGCCGATGGCAGCCTGGCCGATGCCACCAAAGCGGAGCGTTTCGTACCCACGGTGTACCTGTACGACAACTTTCCCGGCGGTGTCGGACTGAGCGATCCACTTTGGCGGCGCCAGTCCGAACTGGTGCAGCGCGCACACGAACTGGTTGCGGCCTGCGACTGTCGCGCCGGGTGTCCGGCCTGCGTGGGCCCGGTATTGGCCGCCGATGAAACCGCAGGGCAATCACCGCGATCGCTGGGACTGAAGGTACTGCAACTGTTGGCGGCACGATGAGCGGCCTGGCGGAAAAAATCGCCACCATGCGCCGCCAAGCGGGTGGTCAAGGTGTTCGATTCTTGCCGGCAAAAGCCGTTGGCCATTCCTGTTTGGATTCGGAACAGCGGCCGCCATCAGCGTGTGACTCAGCAGCTGCGTCGAACGCGGCGAGTGAGCTTGATGTGCTGCGGCGCTTGCTGGGTTTGCGCATGCGCGCGGCGACACCGCTGTGTACCGTTGATGGAACCCTGCCCGGGAACGAGATCGCGCCCGGCCTGCGCTACGTTGAACGTTATCTGGCGCAACCGCAGGCGCCGGAAATCGTCGCAACCGAATTTTCTGGTTTTGAAAACATCCCGCGCGCGCAACTGCTGCACTTTGATACCGAGACCACCGGCCTTTCGGGGGGCACCGGTACGCGCGCTTTCATGATCGGCGTGGCGGACTGGCCGGATCAGCGTCTGCGCGTGCGCCAGCTGTATATCGCGACGCTGGCAGCAGAACCCGCGATGCTGCGCACGTTCGCGCAGTGGCTTGATCCCGGGCAGGTTTTGGTCAGCTACAACGGCCGCTGCTACGACGCGCCGCTGCTGGCGACGCGCTATCGATTGGCACGCCTGCCCAATCCATTACAAGGATTGCGTCATCTGGATCTGTTGTTTCCTGTGCGCCGCCGCTACCGCGGCGTTTGGGAAAATTGCCGCCTCGCCACTATCGAGCGCCAGTTACTTGGCGTGCTGCGCGAAGACGATTTGCCCGGTTCTGAAGCGCCGCGCGCCTGGCGCGACTATCTGACCCGCGGTGATGCGCGCAATCTGCGGCGCGTGTTGGCACACAACGATCAGGATGTGGTGACGCTGGCGCAATTGTTATTGCGGCTGTTGTAGGCGCGGCGCTTGCTCCGCACGATCTCGATGTCGGATGTTGTTGCCAGACTGCGTGCGGAGCACGCCCCGCAACTGCAAGGCATCGTGCTTTCTACATTTTGCGTTGATGCCACTGCGCGCGCGTCTGACCCCAGAGGTCACAGGGCGCGTTTTCATGCGGCGGCGGCATTTTGCCCGGACCACGATTGGTTGAACCCAGACGCTGCGCAACTTTTTGCGACGCCACATTCTTTGGATCGATGCAGTGGATGACATCGGTCCAGCCCAATACATCGAAGGCATAGCCAATTGCGGCGCGGGCGGCTTCGGTGGCATAACCCTGACCATGGGCATCGGGATGCAGGCTCCATCCCACTTCACTACCGGGCCAGCCTTCGGGCTGCCACGGTCCCGATCGTCCGACCCAGCGCCCGCTGGTTTTATCGATCAGGGAAAACATGGAAACGCCGGTCAACGACCAGGCACCGGCCATCGCCATCAGACTGCGCCAGGCCATCGATCGGGTCTGTACGCCACCGATGTACAGCGTGGCGACCGGGTCGGCCATCAGCTCCGCCCAGCGTTCGAAGTCGTCCATGGTGGTCGCGCGCAAGATCAGGCGTTCGGTTTGAATGATGGGCAGAATCTGGCTCATGGTGATTGTGCGGCGGCGACCGGAGAGAAGTTGCGCGCAAGGCTATCAGCAGCGAGACTGTGCTGGCTTGATCGCATCCTCGTAAGGAGAAAGGTAACGTGCGCTCGTTGCGTCTGCTCATGTTGACGGCACTGGCGCTGGCGGCATGCGGTATCGAGGTGCCGCACGACAAGACCGATTACATCGGGCGCTGGAAGCACGCGAACATGAGTCTGTGGATCACCGCGCAAGGTCATGTCGAATACCAGCGCGTCGAGGGGCGCGGCACCACTTCGATATCGGCGCCCCTGCGGGGGTTCGACGGTTATGATTTCGAAGTGGGCATCGGCTGGATGAGCACGCGCTTTGACGTATCCACACCACCGCATCGCGACTATGGTAGTTGGAAGATGGTGGTCGACGGCGTTGAGCTGACCCGTGTCGAGGACTGACATCCGGCCGCACGCGACGCTGACGAATGCTGCGCTCCTGCCTCAAGCTACACGCAGAAACCCAACCGGCGGGACATGGGTCTGAGCGCTGACAATACCGAGACGGAGACCCGACGCTTCGGTTTTGCCGGTGTGGAAGAGGCGCTGACGCAGGTGATTTTTCGCGCACGCGCTGTGCTGGGCCGCTATGCCGTTCACCTGTTGACCGCGCGCGGAGTTGGATTGCGCATCGACACCGAGGTGCGCGTGCTGGAGGCGATCACTGTGGGCCGATCATTGCCTGCGCTCGGCGCCGACGCTACGCCGCAACGTCGGGCCAGTGACACAGCGCCGCCGGCACCCATCGCCAACGCCCCGACAACGCTGGATGTGGCATCAGCAGCGGGGACACCTTCAGCGGCGTCTGTGCTGCCGGCATGGGCAAAACGATCGCCGCCGTGGCTGTGGTTGGGGGTGATCGCGGTGATCATTTCGGCGATTGCGACGATCAGCGTTATCCGGCGCCAGGTCAGCACGCAGCCACTGCTGGTCGACGAAGGCTATGGACTGGTCGAGGCGGACCTGCATGCGCATCACCCCGGCACCGCTGACATGATTCGCGAGGCGTTTTTGAATGATGCGCGTGGCGAACGCGCGCAGTCAGGCATTGCTGCAGGCAGTGCATGAGGCCGATGCCAGCACTCCGGTGCCGCCTCTCCGGCGGTTGGACCGGCGCGGGCAGCGCATGCACGACGCAGACTCTGGGCGCTGGGAAAACGCAGCTCGACGGCGAATTCGAGACTGGCATCCTCAAGGTTTATGTTCAACAAGGTTCCAGCGCGACGATCTCGATCCACAATCTCGGCTTTTATCGGGGCGCCGCGCTGGTCAATAACACCGGCAGCGTCGATGTTGAAATAAATACCGCGACCACTGCCAAGGTCTGGTTCGCGCGCAACAGCATCCTCCAGTCATTCAGTGACAACGGCGCCACCGCGGGACTGCGCGCGGTCGCGCGGCGCGGGCGGCTTCGTGTCACCGGCAATCTGATTGTCGGCAACGCCAGCGAAGGGATCTGCGGCGTGGCCGGCGTACTGTTTTCCGCGTTCAACGGCGCGCTGGCTTACTTCAATAACAACACGGTGTCTTCAAATTCCGGCAATGGCACTCAGGGCGGTTCGTCGGGCGTCTATTTCTATGCGATGACCCCGCTGTGGGTCAGCAACAACGTGATCACCGGCAACGCCAGTACAACGGCATCCAGCCTGCAGTACCAGACGGACACCAATGGCACCGGTCAGCTGCGTGGTATCTGCTCGCGAACCCCGGCGCTGGCGATGGTTCAATCACCGACCGAAGCCAGCGCCAAAACGGGAATCCGCGATTGCCTATGGCCCGATCGTGCACCACGACCGGGCCAAGGTGATCAGGGACAGACCGACTGATAGATGCATGCCGCCCACTGTGGATTGTCGACGAAGGGGATTCGGCGGCGCCACTGCCGCCATGGATGACGCCCTCGTAGCGCAGATCCATATAGAACATGGCACGCGCGATATTGCCTTTGAGCTTGCTCCAGACCTGGAACACGCTGCTGTTGCTCCAGTTGGAGTTGCCCGGATACACGCCGCTGCCGCCGCCCTGGCCGTTGGTAGCTTGCGTCGGATACTCGGCGCAGCCCGAGGCGCAGTTGTCGTAAGGCTAGCTGCTTTCCGATCAGTGACCTGAGCCGCCTGCAGCCAATGTGCCCGTTTCAGGCCGCAAGCTTGCAGCGGTTACGCCCTTCGCGTTTGGCGCTGTACATCGCCGCATCGGCGCTGCGGATCAAATGCTGCAGTGAGCTGGTTACCTGCTGCGACAGGCTGTGGGTGAACGCGATACCGATGCTGACCCGCAGCGGAATGCGGATTCCAGCGTGGCTGAACTCTGCGTTGGCCACGGCGTTGCGCAGCCTTTCGGCAGCTGCGCAGGCACTGTCTGCATCCGGGGTCTTGAGCAGCACGATGAATTCTTCACCCCCGTGCCGTGCCAGCACATCGTCGCCGCGCAGTTGCGACTTCAGCGCAGCAACGATCGTACGCAGTGCCTCGTCGCCGACTTGATGTCCGTAGCGATCATTGATGCTTTTGAAATCGTCGGCATCGATGAGAAGCAGCGCCAGATTCTGTTGTTGTTGTGCTGCCGAGACCAGCAAGCGACGCGCCTGACGCTCGAAGTTGCCGCGATTGAAGATGCCGGTCAGCGGGTCAAGCCCTGCCTGACGTTCCAGTTCGGCGAAGGCGCGATCGTTCAACAGCATGAGAAACGTGAGCGTCAGCAGCAGCGGTCCGACGCCAAAATAGCTGTAGGAGGCGACATCAATCGTGGTGTTGGTGTAGTAGTCGAGCTTCGGCTCAACGCCGGCCGATTCCAATAGGGCGCGGAGCACCAGGATCATCGCGCCAACCAGTGCCACCACTTGCAGGGCCCGGGCACTGCGATGTGTCCACAGTTTGGGCATGTGGCGAATGCGCCACGCCAGAAACATCAATGAGCCGGCCAAGCCCAGCGAAATAATGATCACCCGCGCGTGAATGCTCGGCCAGATCAGTGTGAACGGAACGATCGTCATCCAGGCACAGCCAGCGGCCACGAGGTGGTGCCAGGCCGGCGGCGGCGGGTCGGACAGGACTTCCAGCGCGCGCTGCAGACGCGCGATGCCGATCATCAGGAGCGCATTCCCAAACAAGACGCAGATCCACTCGGGCAGTACCACACGCAGCGCCAGGCAGACGATTGATGCCGCCGTCAGCGCGATGGCCCAGGTCCAGATGCGGTACGAACGCTGGCCAAGGGGATCCTTGCCCGGTGCGTACCAAAGCAGCAACAGGCCCAGCGATACGATGCCAACCACCGCCAGCAGCATGGCGGTTCGGATATCGAAATTCAGCGCAGCAAAGTTCAGGGCACCACTCCGCGATCGACCTTGCGCCCATTGCAACCTGATTTGCCCAGAATCACAAGCAAGTACCCGCGCCCAGAAGTATCCAAAACGTGAAAGCGCGTCTTCACTTCCGGGGCGTCATTGCGAACCTTGCCAAGTACACCTGCCTTGCCTGCGGTCCACGCCGGGCCACGAAAGCGAATCCATCGCTTTGATTTGTTCCGGTACTGCTGGGTTGCGGGTGCTAGTCGCTATGAATCGTTACAATGGGGGATGCTCTCATTCAATAGCCTCACCCTGCGCCGTGGACCACGCGCGCTGGTCGAAAATCTGTCGGCCACTATTTTTGCCGGCCAACGCGTCGGTCTGGTCGGTCGCAACGGCACTGGCAAGTCCAGCCTGTTCGCGCTCATTCTTGGCGAAATTGCGCCGGACAAAGGCGAATGTTCGCTGCCGCGAAATATTCAGATCGCCACAGTGGCGCAGGAAGCCCGCGTCAGCACGCAATCAGCGCTGGACTATGTGCTGGATGGCGACGTCGAGCTGCGCCGGGTCGAGGCCGAGTTGGAGATCGCCGAGCATGCGCACGATGCGCACGCGATCAGCGATCTGCACGAACGTCTCAATGCCATCGACGGCTACGCCGCGCGCTCGCGCGCAGGGCGCTTGTTGCACGGCCTGGCGTTTTCGTCCGAGGAACAGAATCAGTCGGTGGCCAACTTCTCCGGCGGTTGGCGTATGCGTCTGAACCTGGCCAAGGCGCTGATGTGCCGCAGCCAGTTGTTGCTGCTCGATGAGCCGACCAACCATCTCGATTTGGACGCGGTATTTTGGCTGCAGGAATGGCTCACCGCCTACGAGGGCACTCTGGTGGTGATCTCGCACGATCGCGAGTTTCTGGACGCGGTGACCACCCACACACTGCACCTGGCGCAAGGCACCGGTACCTTTTACACCGGCAATTACTCGGCTTTCGAGCGATTGCGCGCCGAGCGTACTGCGCAGCAGAGCGCGCAGCGCGACCAACAGCAACGCCAGATTGCCCATCTGCAAAGCTTTGTGGACCGCTTCAAGGCTTCGGCCGCGAAGGCGCGTATGGCGCAATCGCGCGTCAAGATGATCGAGCGCATACAGCTGACTACAGTCGCTGCCGCAGACAGCGAGTTCAACTTCAGCTTTCACAAACCCGACCGTCTGCCATCACCATTGCTGCGCCTTTACGAGACCGCGGTCGGTTACGGCGAGCGCACAGTCATTGCCAATATCAAGGCCAGCATCGAACCTGGTGATCGCATCGGGCTGCTCGGGCCCAACGGCGCTGGCAAGTCCACCTTCGTCAAACTGCTGTCTGGTGAATTGCAGCCACAGCATGGCGAGGCAACACGCCATCCCGATCTCAAGGTGGGTTACTTCGCGCAGCATCAACTCGAACAGCTCGACGTGAATGGCACGCCGATGGATCATTTCAGAAAGCTGGAACCCAACAAGGGCGAGCAGGAGCTGCGCAAGATTCTCGGCACTTTCAATTTCACTGGCGACAAGGTGTTCGAGCCGGTGGGTCCATTTTCCGGTGGCGAGAAAGCACGTCTGGCGCTGGCTATGGTGGTGCATCTGAAGCCCAATCTGCTACTGCTCGATGAGCCAACCAATCATCTGGATCTGGACATGCGTGCCGCGCTGGAGATGGCGTTGCAGGAGTTCGAAGGCGCGTTGGTGCTGGTCTCGCATGACCGCCATCTGGTTGGCAGCGTCTGCGATGTGCTGTGGCGGGTGAGCGACGGCAGTGTTGGCGAATTCGATGGCGATCTCGACGACTATGCGCGCTGGCTGTCGCAGCGCGAGCGCGAGTACAACCGGAATCTGGAGAAGGGTGGCGGCAAGCGGAGCGCGACCAATGCGGGTGCCGACGGCGCATCGAATGATGCGAAGGGACAGAAGAAACAAAGCGCCGATCAGAAAGCGCGCGAAAAGCCACTGCGGCAATCGCTGAAGAATGCCGAGGCACGGTTGCAAAAGGCACAGACGCGAATGGTCGAGATCGACGCGCTGTTGCAGTCGCCTACCATGTTCGATGCCGGTAAGCGCATCGAGCTGGCCATGCTCACTCAGGAACAGGCCAAGCTTAAAGGCGAGCTCGGCGAGGCTGAAGAAGCCTGGCTGGAAGCGGCCAGCGCGCTGGAAGCCATTGCGCCATAGCGGCTGCCAGAGCGCGACATCTCAACACCGCTATGGCATCGAGATGTTGCGCACTGACGTTCTGCGGCCCGCGTGCGTTTAAAACCTCGCGCTGAATTCCACACCAAAGATGCGCGGCTCGTTAATAAATCCGGTCAGGTTGTTGAAGTCGATGCCGCCGACCAATTGCCGCTCGTCGGTGATATTGCGACCAAACAACGCAACCTCGTACTGACCACCATTCCAGTTGTAACCGACGCGCAGACCACCCTCAAGCAATGCCTTGCCGTTGAATTCGACCGAGTCGTACAGGAAGAAACTGATCTCGTCGCGGTACGCCCAGTCGGTGTAGAAGAACAGCTCGCCATCGCCCATCGGGATGCCGTAACGCGCGGTGATATTGGCGACTTTGAGCGGCGCCTGTGGCAGACGATTGCCGTTCAACAGCACCGTGCCTGCAATTGGCCCGGCCGGATCGAGTACGGTGCAGCCGCCGCCGCAGGGTTGCACGGCGAGCAAGTTGTCCTGGATCTCGGTGTCGTTGTAGCTGAATCCGGCAGTGACCAGGAAATTGTCGCTCAGAAAAGCCTCGGCATCGATTTCGACACCCGAACCGGCGGTCTGATCGGCATTGATCAAGGTGTTGAAATTAGCCCCACCGCCGACTGCGGTGAGTTGCTGATCTTTGACCTTGTAGCTGAACAGCGTCAGGCCCAGGCGTGCACGGCGATCAAAGAAATCGCTCTTGATGCCGGCCTCGTAAGACAGCACTGTCTCGGTATCAGCCACTGAAACCACGTCGCCGAACAACAGGCGACCCTGGATGCTCGGCGCACGGAAACCCTTGGCGACGCGAGCGAACGCGTTGAAGTCGTCAGTAAACTGGTACACGCCGCTGAGGTCCCAGCTGACATTGGAGTCGCTGGTATGGGCGTACAACGGGCCGATTGGGCCGATGCCGAGGAACGACAGCGGGGACTGGAAGCGTTCGGCCACGAAGTCCTTTTCATCGTGCGTGTAGCGCAGGCCACCGCGCAGCGTGAAGTCATCATTGACCGCGTACTCGAGTGAGCCGAACAGCGCATAGGCGGTGTTTTCCTGGGTCTGCTGCGCAGAACCATTTTCCGGACGCCCAGCTGTCAGCGAGTCATAATTAAAACTATCGATAGTGATGTCTTCATCGAAATAGTACAGACCGGCCTGCCATTGCAGTGCCGACTCGGTGGTGGATTCGAGGCGGAATTCCTGGGTGAACTGGCCATGGTCAGGCAGGCCATCGGCCGATTCAGCGGTGAATGGAATGAAGCCAGGGCCAAACGGCGGAGCGAATACTGCGCCAAAGCCGCCATCGATATCGCCGCGAGACAGCGTCTCCACGGTTTCGTAGCCGGTAATGGAGAACAGGCTCAGTCCGTCGAATACCCAACTCAACTGCGCGTTGGCACCCCAGGCATCGAGCTCCTGGGAATTGTCGCCATCAGTGCTGATTTTTTCCGGATCAAAACCGGCGACGATGTTGCGCGTGCCGGGCTGGATGAGATTCGCCCGGAACAGGCGCGCGGTGCCATCAAGCGAACGTACGTGAACATTGAACAGGCCCTCGAAATTCTCACTCGGCGCGTACAGCAGCTGGCCACGGGCCGCGAACTCATCGTAGCCATCAAGATCATCGCCAGGGCCATTGCGGGTGTTGTCGACCCAGTCGTCACGGCGTTGGTACAACGCCGAGATTCGCCCGGACCAATCATCGCTCAGCGCGCCGCCGACGGCGCCTTCCAGGTTCATGGTGCCGTAGGTGCCATAGGACACTTGTCCGTAACCATCGGTGGACTGGTCGGGGCGACGCGATTCAAACTTCAGCACGCCGGCTGGCGTGTTGCGTCCAAACAAAGTGCCCTGCGGGCCGCGCAGCATTTCGATACGGTCCAGATCAAACACCGGAAAGCCCTTGAGAATCGGGTTTTCCTGCACGATGCCGTCATAGATCAAAGACACTGGCTGCGACGCATTCAAGTCGAAATCGGTATTGCCCAGGCCACGAATATAGAAGCGCGGAAATGCGCGGCCGAACGATGATTCAATCTGCAGACTGGGCAGGCGCGACGACAGGAAGCGGATGTCTTCGCCGCCAGACCCGAACACATCCAGTTTCTCGGTGTCCAGCGTGGTGATCGAGATTGGCACTTCCTGCAGATCTTCTTCCTTGCGCTGAGCGGTTACGGTAATTGTCTCCAACTGCGAAGTGTCGGTGCCTTCACCATCCTCTGTGCCCTGCGCTTGCAGACCCCAGGACGCTAACGAACAAGCGCCAGCGATGCTCAGAACACTGCGCTTGAGCGCGGCAAAGGACTTGGCGGACTCGGACATGAGATGGACTCCTGACGACGGGATGGGAACTACGCCGCGATTTGAACACTTTTTTAACGTGAGCGGAACCCATGTGTCACAAATGTTGGGCCCACCACAATCGGCGCAGCCTTGCCTCGGCGTAGCATGAGGCGGACCGCCTGCGATTTGGCGTCAATACCGAATATATGAAGTGATTCGGATAAGCTTTGCGCTCAACCCGGCTTTGCGCTAGACGCAGGCATGCGACCCCTTAATCGCGAAAATTCTCAAACTGCAGCGGCAGCTCAAACTCGCCAGCACGCAGCAGCGCCATAACGGTTTGCAGGTCGTCACGCTTCTTGCTGGAGACGCGCAGTTTGTCGCCATTGATCTGCGCTTCGGCCTTGAGTTTTGCCTCCTTTATGGTTGCGACGATCTTCTTGGCCAAGACCTGTTCTATTCCCTGCTTGACCGTTACCTTCTGGCGCGCGCCGGCCAGGTTGACCTCGGGATCAGCGAGATCCAGACATTTGGCATCGATGCTGCGCGCTATCAGGCGCGCGCGCAGAATGTCGAGCATCTGCTTGAGTTGAAACTCGCTGGGGGCGAACTGGGTAATCACCGGATCGGCCAATTCGAACCTGGCATCGGTACCCTTGAAATCGAAGCGGGTGACGAGCTCGCGGTTGGCCTGATCCACGGCATTGGTCAGTTCGTGCTTGTCGATTTTGGAAACGATATCAAACGAGGGCATGGCGAACTCCGTGGTGACAATTGAAGGCATTGTAGATGCGCGGCGCATGGCACATGCGTTTGATCCTGTTCGATCGATATCAAGACAGCGAGCAGCGCCACAAGCCGCGCTAAAGCGGCGCCAGCCGCAAGCCGGCCCGTGCGGCAAGGATCGCGGCGATGACCTCAGGAGCGTATTCGAAGCTGTCGAAATACAGGTGCTCGGGATCCAGACCCTGATCGATGAAGCGATGGCGCGCGGCCTCGATCATCGGGGGCGGGCCGCTCATGTACAGATCAAATGGCGAGAGATCGGCGTGGTCGGCCAGCACCGCCTCGTGCACATTGCCACCGCGGTACTCGCCGACGTCGTCGGCATTGAATTCGGAAAGCACTGCCGAGAAGCGCAACGCCGGGTGTTGCGCCTGCCAACGCTTGGGAAGCTCGGGCAAGTAAAGATCGCGCGTGTGGCGGGCGCCCCAGTACAGATGCATGGGCCGGCTGCTGCCCAGATGCAGGAAATGTTCGATGATTGCCTTGATCGGCGCGAACCCGGTGCCACCGGCCATGAAGATGATGGGTCGTTCCGAGTCCTCGCGTGGCACGAAAGTGCCGAGCGGGCCCTCGATATGCCACAGGCTGCCGACCGGCGTGGCGTCGAATACCGTGTGCGTAAAGCCGCCACCGGGAACACGCCGGACATGAAGTTCGACGTTTGCGCCCTCATGCGGTGCATTCGCGATCGAGAAAGCGCGTCGTCGTCCTTCCGGCAAGCGCACGTCTATGTATTGGCCGGCCAACCAGCGCAACGGCTGACGACTCGGTGTTTGCAGGACGAGCAGCATGACATCGTCGGCAAGCAGCCGCTTCTCGACGACGCGGGCCGGCAATACGCGTCGCGGCAATTCAGCCACGCTCGGCACTTCACGCGCGCTGATCTCAAGATCAGTTGCCGGCACCGCTTGACACAGCAGCACATCGCCGTGAGCGCGCTCATCGGCACTGAGCGCCCGCGGTGGCTGAAGCGGGTATTCGCAGCGGCCGCTGATCAAGGTCGCCTTGCAACTGCCGCAGACGCCACCGAGACAGGAGTAGGGCAGCGCCAGTCCGGCGCGACGCGCGCCATCAAGCACAGTTTCACCCTCTGCCACATTGAATGACTTGTTGCTGGGCTGTATACGGACACGATAAGCCAAATGAGCGGTTCCCTGAAGTTTTCCAGCAATCGAGCTGTTGCCATACGCGCACTATCTGCCCACAGGCCGGTCGACATTGTGAAGAATGCCAATGCGCGCGTCCAAGGCTTGTTAGCATCAGCAGATGAACACCACCTCGATTTTCCAAAAACAATTCGACCTCAATGAACTTAATGCCCGCAGCGCCAACACCCTGGGCGAGTCGCTGGGCATCCGGATCACCGAGGCCGGAAGCGACTTCCTACGCGGCACGCTGCCCGTTGATGGGCGCACCCGGCAGCCTTTTGGCCTGCTGCATGGCGGCGCCTCGGTGTCTTTGGCAGAAACACTCGGCTCGCTTGCCGGCTGGCTGTGCCGGCCCGATGACGGTTCGCTGGTCGTCGGCCTGGAGATCAACGCCAATCATCTGAGGGCGATGCGCGAGGGCACGGTTACCGGTACGGCACGAGCGCTGCACCTGGGCAATAGCACTCAGGTCTGGGAGATCCACATAGAAGATGAAGGCGGTCGACTGGTGTGTATTTCGCGGCTTACTCTGGCGGTGGTCGGCAAGCGGTGAGCGTTTTACAACCCTATGCGGGCTTGTCGCCGGATATTTTGCTGGATGCAGTGGAAAGCGTCGGCTATGCGCCTGATGGCCGCCTGCTGGCGTTGAACAGTTTCGAGAATCGCGTGTACCAGATCGGCCTGGAGGACGCCGGTTTTCTGATCGCCAAGTTCTATCGGCCGGGCCGCTGGAGCGATGCTTCTATCCTGGAAGAGCACGCGTTCAGTCACGAGCTGGCCGACGGCGAGTTACCTGTGGTCGCACCGTTGGCTCGCGACGGCGACACATTGTTCATGCATGCCGGATTCCGCTTCGCGCTGTTTCCGCGCAAGGGCGGTCGCGCGCCCGATCTTGAAGGGCTGGAGGTGTCCGCGTGGTTGGGGCGTCTGCTGGCGCGCATGCATCTGATCGGGCAGCGGCAGCCGTTTCTGCATCGCCAGCGGGTCGATGCCGACACGCTGGTGTGGACGCCGCATCTTGCCGCCAGTGCCTCGCCGCTGATGCCCAGCGCCATTCGCGATCGTTACGAGCATCTGGTCGAAGACGCTGCCGACGCCATCGATGCGGCATTCGCCCGCATTGCGCCCGGCACGTTGCGCCTGCATGGCGATTGCCATCCTGGCAATGTACTTTGGACCGATGCCGGACCCCATTTCGTCGATCTGGACGACAGCCGCAGTGGGCCGGCGGTGCAGGACCTGTGGATGCTGATGACCGGCGACGATGCCCAGCGTGAGGCGCTGCTGGAGGGTTATGAGCAGTTTCGGCCGTTTGATCGTGGCGAGCTGCAGCTGATCCCGCCGCTGCGTCTCATGCGCCAGATCCACTACGCCGGCTGGATCGCAGAACGCTTCGCCGATCCAGCGTTTCCGGCAGCCTTCCCATACGTCGCACTGGCCCCTTGGTGGGAGCAGCATTGCCGGGACATAGCCGAGGCGCTGGAAGACTTGTAGGCCGGGCCTGGAAGCAGCGGCCACTGTCGCGGACACCCGCGCCACCCGGCGACGTCCCGCCCAGACACCGAGCAAAGACCCTAGCGTGATGCGCCACGCTCGCGCTTCCCAGCGCCAGCCTGCACAATAGCCACTGCGATGAATGCCGATGCCTCTGCCATCAAAGCCAAGGCGCTGCCCGCGCGCGATGCGCTGCGGCCGCTGCGTTATGCGCTGCGCGCACCATTGCTGCTCTGGCACATTGGCGTCCATCTGCCGCTGGTCACGATATTGATCACGCCGCTGGGCGCTGCGATCCGGCTGCCGTCTGGCGAACGCCTGGACCATCGCGCCATTCGCTGGTGGCAGGGCGGTCTGATGCGCGTCTTCGGTTTTCAATTGCGTCGCGTCGGCACGCCTCGGACGCAGGCGACTCTGTTTGTCGCCAACCACTGTTCCTGGCTGGACATCACGCTGATGCACAGTCAACGCGCGCTGTGTTTCGTGGCCAAGTCGGAGATTGCGCGCTGGCCCTTGGTGGGCTGGCTTGCCAGCCGAGCCGGCACTATTTATCACCGTCGCGGCAACAACGAGTCGCTCAGTGCAGTCGCGCAAACCATGGTTGCGCATCTGCGCAAGGGCGATGCGGTCGGCGTATTCCCGGAGGGCGGCGCCGCCGGTACGGTCGATCATGTGCGCACGTTCCATGCGCGCATCTTCCAGGCCTGCTATGACGCCGGAGTGCCAGCGCAGCCGGTAGCCTTGCGCTATGTTCGCGGAAGCGAGCCGGCGTTGTCGGTCGCGTTCCGTGGCGAGGAAAAATTCTTCCACAACTTTCTGCGTCTGCTCGGCGACCCGGGGGCGACTGCCGAAGTGCATTTTCTTGAGCCGATCGCGGTCAATCCAGAGGGTCGCCGGCGTATGGCCGATGCGACACGTCGCAGCATCATTGCTGCGCTCGACTTCGGCCAGAGTTTGGCGCCCTGCGCGGGCACGGTCACCGCACTGAGCACTGCCGACATCAGCAACGTCGAGCTCGGCAGCAGTGACCTCGATAGTGACGGCCTGAGCAGCGATGACCTCGATCCTGTCGCCGAAGCCGATGCAGGCCGCTGACTTCCGCCCACGCGGCTTGCTGAAAAACCCGCACGTGCAGTCGGTGTTGGCGTCCAGCGGATTGCGCCGCATCGCGATGAAACAACGCGTGCAACTGATCACTGAGCGCTCGCGCGCACACGTGTTTGATGTCGGCCCGGACACGCGGCTGCAGGGGTTTCATGCGTTGCCCGATGGCGAGCCGCGCGGGCTGGTGGTCTTGCTGCACGGTTGGGAAGGCAGCGTACAGAGCACCTATTTGCAAAGCCTGGGCGCGCGCCTGTTGCTGGCCGGATACGCGGTGTTCCGGCTGAACTTCCGCGATCATGGCGATACCCACGATCTGAACGAGGGTATTTTCCATTCCTGTCGCATCGACGAAGTTGTCGCCGCGGTCGCCATGGCCGCACAGCGCTTTGAACACCGACCTCTGTATATCGGTGGTTACTCACTGGGCGGCAACTTCGCGCTGCGGGTTGCGCTGCGCTGTGTTGAAAACGCCATTCCGCTCGATTACGTCTTCGCCGTCTGCCCGGCGATTCATCCGCCCCATGTGCTCAACTCGATCGAGACAGCACCGGCGTTTTATCACGCCTATTTCATGCTCAAGTGGCGTCGTTCGCTGCAGCTCAAGCAGCAGGCATTTCCCGAACGTTACAATTTTGATTGGGCGCGCCGTGGACGGATGCGCGATGTCACGCGCGGGCTGGTCGAGAGGCACACGGATTTCGGCACCGTCGAAAACTATCTCAATGGCTACTCGATCGCCGGCGACACGCTGGCCGCACTGACCGTGCCCGGAGTGATCCTGGCCGCCGCCGACGATCCGGTTTGCCCGATTGCTGATTTTCGTGACTTGCAACTACCCGAGCACCTCGAGTTGCAGATCACCGAGCACGGCGGACACTGTGGCTTCGTCAGCGATGCGTCGTTGGAGAGCTTTGCCGAAATCTTTGTGCTCGATCGGCTCGCCGCACGGACGTAGGAGCGCACTTCGACTGCTTCCATGGAGTTAAGGCGCGCTCCTGCAGACTTCTATGCCGAACTTGGCGGAATGTTCAACCGCATGCCATCTTGCCGAGTCCGAGAGCATCATTGATGATGATGAAGTGGTGACTTTTTTCAGCCCATCCCTGCAGGTTCCCTGAAGTTGATCATGGCCCGGCGCGCAAGTAGCCGGGCCATTTTTCGCCATCAAGTCCGGGGCTGTGGTAAATACCGCCCATGATCGCAGCGCGCTCCAGCGTCAAGCAGCACATTAGAATCATTCTGCCGCTGTGCCTCGGCATATTGTTGCCTGGGTGCGCGAGTCTCAACGTGCACGACGCGCGCAGCGGCCAGCCGGTGGCGCTGACGCTGTGCCAGAAAGGCGAAATACTGCTGCATCGCTCGACGCTGTATTTCGGCGCCTCACGTCCGGGCGGCGTCGTCGTGGATGCGGTGCAGTGGGGGCAATTCCTCACCGATGTGGTGACGCCCGCATTCCCGGATGGGTTGACCTGGTTCGATGCTCAGGGTCAATGGCGCGGTAGCAGCAACCGCGTCGAGCAGGAGCACGCGCGCCTCATCGTGTTGTTGCATGCAGGTGATGCCGCTACTCAAAGTCGGGTAGATTTGATCGCCGAAAGTTACAAGCGGGTGTTTGCGCAAGAGTCCGTGCTGCAGGAACGTGCTGCGGTGTGCGCGAGATTTTAGTCGCCGCTTTCGCCGTCAGTTTCCCCGTCAGCGCCAAGACCCCTCAGCGGCTACATTGCATTGCGTTCCAGCATTGCCGGCTCGCGCACCCAACACCCTTCGACATGGTCGTTTACCAGGCCCATTGCCTGCATGAACGCATACATGGTGGTCGGACCGACAAAGCTCCAGCCGCGGCGCTTCAGATCTTTGGACAGCTCAGTAGATGTTGCGGTTTTGGCAATTGCGCGCAGACTGGCGTGATCCATTTGCAGCGGACGTTGCTCCGCCGTGGGTTCGTGCTGCCAGAAATAACGCGACAGCGAGCCGAACTCGTCGCGCAGACGCAGTGCCTGTTTTGCGTTATTGAGTGTTGACGCAATCTTGCCGCGATGGCGCACGATGCCGGCGTCCTGCAGCAAGCGTTCGACATCAGCGTCGGCAAAGTGTTGCAACCGTTCGATATCAAACTGGGCAAAGGCTGCGCGGAAGTTCTCGCGCTTGCGCAGGATGGTCAGCCAGGACAGACCAGACTGAAATCCTTCAAGGCAAATCTTCTCGAACAGGCGACGATCATCGACTACCGGCCGGCCCCATTCGTGGTCGTGGTAGTGCTGATAGTCGGCCGCTCCGCCCTGCCACCAACAGCGCAGTCTGTGGTCGTTGCCCAGCAGCAATCCAGCAGGAATAATTTGATCCATGCCCCAGCATAACGCCGGGTTGAGAGGTGTGGGGACCGGTGCTCGAAGGTACCGGCCCCACCGTCTGGTTACTCACGCATCGCGCTGCGCAATGCTGCCGCGATCAATGGCTTCGCGGTGCGCCAGCGTGGTTCCAGGCGTCCTGTACAGCGCGCTCAGCCTCGGCCCAGGTCATCATGAAGTTGGCCGGGTCAGCGTTCCATTCGCTGCGCAGGCGGGGCAGGGCGATGTTCCAGCTGACATCGGGTAGACGCCGACAAGATTCCCATCCAAAGCGATATGCAGCGCGCACGTGGTCATAAGGTGTGCCCGTGGCCACGTACGGGTTATCCCGATAATGCTCAGCCCAGTAGGCGTCCTCCGCGTGCGCATCGACCTCGTGAGGTGTCGTTTCTTCCGCTGCGCCGTCCAATCCCAGATCGTAACGCGCGACATCGCCTTGGTCTCGTGACCGCAATGGCCAGGTTGGCGTATCGAAATCCTTACGTGCCCCAGGTTGCGCACGTTGAGCGAGTGTCTGAGAGGTGCTTTGCGACTTGTCGATGATCATTGCGGTCTCCATTCGGAAGTGAAGTGCCAGCGCGATACCCGGTGTTGGCGTAACTCTGTAATGGCAAGCTGTGTGCCAATCAAAACCTAGAATAAAATCTATATAATTCAATGTTATGTATGATTTTGACAGACGCAAAGCGCACGATCCGAGGAACTGTCAGTGCGATGTGCATGGCGTGGGAAGGATCGAGTCGGGCGACATGAACGAGATCGACGCGGCCTGTGCGCAGTCATGTAAGTGAGGCTGATATGCACAAGGCGGGCAGTCGCTTACCATCGACGGGTTAGCCACCTTCCGAATCCTCAAAGGGAATCACCAAGCCATGCCGCTTTCCATGTATGCCGCTTCAGTCCCAGTGTTCCAGCAACTTCTTCGCAGCACAAAAGAGCTGCTGGCGAAGGCAGAAACCCACGCTGCTGAAAAAAAGATCGAGCCCGACGCATTGCTGCGCGCGCGACTGTTTCCAGACATGTTTCCGCTGATCCGTCAGGTGCAGATCGCCTGCGACTTTGCCAAGGGCGTCTCGGCGCGACTGGCGGCGGCCGAGATGCCGGTCTTCGATGACAAAGAGCAGACCTTCGCCGAACTGCAATCGCTGCTCGACAAGACCATTGCCTTCATCGGCAGCCTGCCCGCGCAGTCTTTCGATGGCAGCGAAGCACGCGAGATCGTGATCCGCCCGGGTACGCCGAAGGAGCGCCGCTTTTCTGGGCAGGTGTATCTGCTCAGCTACGGCTTGCCACAGTTTTTCTTCCATGTCACCACGATCTACGCTCTGTTGCGCCACAGCGGCGTTGAAGTGGGCAAGCGTGACTACATGGGCGTCTATTGATTGGATTGGTTGCGCGCCCCTCCGATGCACCGAGTCGATCCAACGGCGAGGGCATTGCCGGCTTACGCTCCAATGCCCATCAATGGGTGCTACAACCCCGCCGAGTACGGCGACGCTGCTAAGGAGCCGCTGAACAAGTCCGGAGCCGCGATAGCCCCCTGAGTCAGCGGGCGAAAAACCGCAGGTTTTAGCGGTTTGGCAAGCAACAAGCAGTATGGCGAAGACGAAGTAGTGACTTATTCAGACCTTCCCTAATGGATTGCTTCAATACGATCGAATGCCAGGCAAGCGGTCGCTTTCAGCAATTTACGCATCACATTGATCCTCTGCGCGGGCCGCGCGATTATCTGGTTTCCGAATTCGCCTCGACGCCGGGCGAGCTCGACACCTTGGCCGCTGCCGCCGGTCTTCACTTGGCGGCGCACTGGTCGGATTGGCAACGACGCAGACAGGTCGGCGCGCCGAGTCACATATCGTTGTATCGATTGCCCTAGCCGTGCCTGCGCCGAGGAATTGGGCCTTTGAAAAGTGGCGTGCGCTCGACCGCTACGCGCAGCATGCGATCGACCGGCGAAGCAAATTTCTCCGGTCTTTCGATCAACAGCAATTCGCGACTACCAAACCACCTCAGCCATCGAGCAATTCAGGCCTGAGCCGATGCCGAGCAAAGCGATGCGCTTGCCCTTCTGCAGGCGGCCCGATTCCTTGAGTTTGGACAGCGCGAACGGCACCGAAGCCGGACCGATGTTGCCGAACTCGGGGAAAATGGTCAGCACCTTCTTCGGGTCGATGCCGAGCAACTCGCAGATCGCGCTGGTGTGTACCTTGCTGATTTGATGGATGACGAACTCGTCCAGCTCATCGGTCGCCCAGCCGAGCGCGGAGCGTGCGGCCTGGAAGGTTTTGGCAGCGAGCTTCAGTCCTTCCACCAGCAGCATGCGTGTATCGGTCACCATGCGGTCGATGTTGCCACGGCACAGGTGTGAGAAGTTGGTCGCTGCGCGCGTCACGCAACCCAGATACATATGGCCATCGGGCACCAGTTCGGCACGCGCCAGCACCATGGCCGCGGCACCCGAGCCCAATGTCAGCGAGGCAAACTCGTTGCGGAACTGTTCGGCGGTGACATCCGGCAGCAACAGGCGCTGGATGGTGCTCTCACTGATGCCGTCGGCGGTTTCGCCATCGACGATCAGCGCATAGTCGATATCGCCACGCTCGATCATGCGTGCGGCGATGTCCATCCCGTTGAGAAACGCGAGGCAGGCATTGCCAACATCGAAATTCTGGCAAGTGTCAGCCAATCCGAGGTTGCCGTGGATGATGCTGGCGGTCGAGGGTTCCAGAAAATCGCGGCAGACAGAGGTGTTGATCAGAATGCCTATCTTCTCGTAGGGCACGCCGCTCTCCGCCATTGCCTTCTGCGCCGCCATGGTGGCAGCGTCCGAGGGCTGCATCGGGCCATCCCACATGCGCCGCGCGTTGATGCCGGCAACATCTTCCAACAGGTTTTCGCGGATGCCCAGGCGCTCCAGCGTTGGTTCAAGGCGCAGCATGATCTCGGCGGATGACAGTCGCTTGGGCGCATCAATATGGGTGACGCTGGCAATTGCGACATGTTTGTAATGCATGGGGGTCCCTAAAAAACTGTAAAGAAAGTGTTACAGGCTAGCGCGCCCAAGCCTTGCAGAGCAAGAAAGCGCGTCGCGTCGCACCGGTGTTCCGGTTCAGAAATGAGCATAGCTTTGGATATACGGTGGAGTCCTGTTAACCGTTTGCGCAGCGCCCGTCCTGACTGTTGCAGACGGCGGCGGACCCGGCAAACTTGAAGCATCGCGTTGCCAAGAGTCAACAATGTATCCAGCGTACTCAAAACTTGTCGCACTGATCCTGTTGCTGGCGAGCTCCTGCGCATGTGCGCTGACCGAGATCAGCGAAACCCTGCCCAGTGGCGCGCACATCCGCATCGCGGTTCCCGACGGCTGGCGACCAGGCGATGGCTTGGTGCTGTATCAACATGGCTTCAATATGGAGTTCGATGTAGATCCCGATCTGGGCCCGCTGCGTGAGCGTCAGCTTGGCGATGGATACGCGCTGGCGGCGTCCGGGTTCAGCAGCAACGGCTGGGCGCTGTTTACCGCCGTGCAGGACAACCGCGATCTGCTCGCACGTTTTGTTGAGCGCTTCGGCGTGCCCGGACACCTCGTCGCCATGGGTGGATCGATGGGTGGACTGATTGCGCACAAGCTGGCCGAAAGCACCGGGTTCGAATCGATGCAGGGCGTTTATTCGTTGTGTCCGCCCGCTGCCGGCACCCGCACCTGGGACACCGCGTTCGATTTGCGCATGGCCTATGACGCCGTCTGCGCTGGTGTGGGTGGCGGTGAACTGCTGCGCGGCGACGCGCCCTTTCCGTGGGCGTACAACCTTGATGATATTCCGGGCGACATTGGCGATCTGTTTGGCACCGAGGCCCTGCAGCAGACCCTCGCGCGCATTACCCAGTGCACCGGCGTGACCCTCAATCCACTGCTGCGCACGCCGCCGCAGAAGCAAAGACTGGAGCGCCTAATGGAGTTCGGCGCGTTCACCAACGAAGACTTCTTTCTCACCAACCTCGCCTATGCTGCGTACGCGCTGAGCGATCTGTTGCGCGCGCCGGAGAAACTCAACGCGCAAAACCCGTTCACTTCGATTGGCGTCGACTATGGCAGTGAGTTGATCCAGTCGCGCGTTCCAGCAATCGCCAGCGACGCCATGGCGCGTTTCGATTTCAGACTCAGCACTGATCTGTTTGGCCGCGTGAGCCCGAACCTCAAGATGGTTTCGCTGCACACCAGCCGCGACGAACTGGTGCGGCCCGCGCATCAGACTTTCCTGCGCAACACCTTTCCTGCAACTCGGCTACTCAGCGCCATTGTCAACGAAACGGCGCCCAGTCACTGCGGCTTCACTACCGCCGAAGCCAGCGCCGGTTGGGATGTGCTGCGCGCGTCGGTGGAATCCGCTGCGCCCAGCGCACCCTCGTTCGCGCAGCTCGATGCGCGCTGTCAGACCTTGGCTGCGGCCGGCATAGCCGGTCCCTGTCGATTCGTCGCAAGCGCCGAGCCTGGTGCCATCGAACAGACCATGCGTGCGCGTCCTGCGCAGGTCGCGTTCGCCGACCTCAGTGCGGTCAATGTGAGCGGTTCCTGGTATGACCCCGTGCGATCCGGCGAAGGACTGCTGATCGAAGCGCTGGCCGATGATCAGGTGCTGGTCATTTGGTTCACCTATCCGCCCGCTGGCCTGGGTGATCAGTCCTGGCTGCTGGGTATCGGCAAGGCCTCCGGTCATGGCGTCGAAGTCAGTGATGTGCGAGTGGTGCGCGGTGCGCGGTTTGGCAGCGCGTTCGATCCGAGTGCCGTACAACGCCTGCCCTGGGGCAGCTTGAAGCTCGCGCTGTCGGCACGTGTCGACGTGCCGCAACCGGATAATCCGCCGACTTCAGCGCAACTGCAGATGACGCTCGATTACAGTGGCCCGGTCGGCTGGGGCAGTGGCCGTCATTCGCTCAACCAATTACTGGAAATCGGTCGCAACCGTCAGTTGCCGATCAGTCCGTTCCCCGATACGCGTCCGTGGCAACACAGCGGCACCTACTACGATCCGGCGCGATCGGGAGAGGGCTTTTTGGTGCAGCAGTTTGCGCCCAACAGCAGTTGGCTCACTGCCGTCACCTGGTTCACTTTCGACAACGCAGGCAATCCGATGTGGTTGGTCGGTGTCGGCAGCGCGCAAGGCAATAGCTTGAGCATGGATCTGCTACGGCCGGTCGGCACGCAGTTTGGCGACGATTTCCTCGCCAGCGAAGTGAACCGGACACTGTGGGGACGAGCCACCGTCAGCTTCGACGGCTGCGATCGCGCGCGGCTGCAGTGGCAGGCCAATGATCCTGTCTACGGCAGTGGCACGCTGAGCGCGCAACGGTTGACCACATCCGCGCCGGTTTGGCCCTGTCAGGCACCGTGATCGCAGTGATGCGGCGCCGGCGGATTGCCTGCGGCCACCGTCATGCGCGACGCTCGCAGCTGGCCATTGCCACGCGCCGCCGCGAGAACGGTCGCGGCGACGAATCCCGATGCGCCCGACTCAATGCGATTACTCAAAACCATCGTTGAAGAGGTTGATCACGATGGTGCAATCGTTGGAACAGGTGTCGGTATTGTTGGCGTTGTTGTCGTCGCATTCTTCCAACCCCTCAATGATGCCATTGGGGCAAGTGTTGGCGGGAATGGTCCCGTTCGCGCGCGCGTTGTTGCTGGGTGCAGGCACGCCGCTGGCAAAGTCATTTACGCTGTTATTGGTGTCGTCGGCGTCGTCGAGGATCAACGGAAGCCCGGAAATATCAAGGCGACGCTTGGCCGCTTGTCCGGAGACCAGACCCGTGGCGACGCTATACGGCGTGCCGACTCCGGTCGGGCTTCCGCTGTAATTACCCCATGCCACGCAGTCCACACTTTCGAAACACAGCTTGCCGCCCGCCCGTGGCAGTGCGGCGGTCATGGTCAAATCTGCGCTCAGACCAAAGAAGGTTTGCGCTTGCGTCGTTGCAATCAGGACCTTGTCCTGATTCACGCCGTTGGCAACATTGCCGGTAAAAGTGAGTGTACCAATCGATGTCCCGGCTGCGTTGAATACGGTCGCCACATGATTGTTCAGTACTGTCTGGCCACCCACATACATCTGCAGAACGATGTATTGCGCATCAGGTGAGGCAGCGGTACCGGGAAAAACTTCAACGATCTTCATGAAATGGAAATTTGCAAACGACGGCGCGCTAGCGAACGCCAACGCCAAACCCAAAAACTTTTGCTTCTTTGAAAAGTGCATTACCAATCTCCGGCCGTGACCCCCGTCGCGGGCGATGATACCCCGAACCTGCCAGCCCATCACGCTCACCTCATGACGATTGTGCGACTCGCCAAGACCACCTGCGGACCTGTTCAGATGTTCCTCAAGCGCAGTAATGTTGGGCGCTTGCAAGTGAAAGATGGTTCGGCGAACATCGAACCACGACGAACACCCACCAGATCGCTGAGGTCGCTGCTCTGATCGGCGATAGCGCGCGCGCCGCGGTGCTGACCGCATTGATGGCCGATCGGGCGCTGACTGCTACCGAGTTGGCACAGATTGCCGGCGTCACCAAGCAGACCATCAGCGGGCATTTGAGCAAGCTCAGTGCTGCGGAATTGCTCAGCGTGCAGTCGCAGGGGCGGCACAGGTATTTCCGCCTTGCCGACGCACACGTCGCGCGCTTGATTGAGTCGCTGATGGGCGTGGCGTTTCGCAACAGTGCGCAGCAATTATCGGTCGGACCAACACAGCCAGCATTGCGCAAGGCGCGTGCGTGTTATGACCATCTTGCCGGCGAACTTGCGCTGCAGATATACGAGGCACTGACCCAATCACGGGCACTGCGCGTTGCTGCCGAATCCATCGAGTTGAGCAAGCAAGGCCGCGCGCTATTCGCGCAGTTCGGTATCGACACCACGCCGATCGCGGCCGATCGGCGCATGCAATGCCGCAGCTGCCTGGATTGGAGCGAGCGACGATTTCATCTGGCCGGTGGTTTGGGTGCGCGCATGCTCACGCGCTTCTTTGAACTGGGCTGGGCGCGTCGACAAAAAAATTCGCGCGTGGTGCTGTTCACCGCGCAGGGCGAACGTGAGTTGCTCGATTTCTTTGTGCATCGCGTTGTGCGCTGAGGAGAATGCACCGCGCTGCGTACCGGTTGGCGCGGACCTATTGGCCGCTACACGGTATCGAACAACGCCGCGATATCGTCTGGTGTGATCGGTAGCGATTCGCCACCACTGTCGGCGAGCAGAGCGTCGGCGAGTGCGGCCTTGCGGGCCTGCAGTGCCTGGATTTTTTCTTCGACCGTGCCGGTGCAGATCAGGCGATAGACAAACACCGGCTTGTCCTGACCGATGCGGTGCGCGCGGTCCGTGGCCTGCGCTTCAACGGCAGGATTCCACCACGGGTCGTAATGGATCACGGTATCGGCCGCGGTCAAATTGAGACCCACACCGCCAGCGCGCAGACTGACCAGAAACACTGGCACTTCGCCTTGCTGGAAACGGTTCACCGGTTCGTCACGATCGCGGGTGCTGCCGTCCAGGCGCACGAAATCGATGTGACGTTCGCGCAATACTGGCTCGATCAGGTCGAGCATGCGGGTGAACTGTGAGAACACCAGGACATGACGACCGGCGATGACCAGTTCGTCGAGCATCTCAATCAGGCGCGATAATTTGGCAGAGTCTTCGACGCTGCGTGCACTGTCCAGATCAAGCAGCCGCGGATCGCAGCAAGCCTGGCGCAGCTTGAGCAGGGCATCGAGCACGATGATGCCGCTTCTGCCGACGCCACGCTCGTGGATCGCTTCCTGTATGCGTTGATGCTGATGCAGGCGCAGGCTCTCGTAGAGATCGCGTTGTGTACCGCCGATCTCGATCGCCTCGATGATCTCGGACTTGGTCGGCAAGTCGGCTGCAACCTGTTCCTTGGTACGGCGCAGCAGGAACGGTTGAATGCGCCGATTCAGTCGCAATTGGCAATCGTGATCGGCGAGTTTTTCGATCGGCGTTCGAAACACGCGCACGAAGCTCTTCTCGTCGCCGAGCAGGCCAGGCGCAGCGAAGTCGAGCAAGGACCAGAGTTCACCGAGATGATTTTCCACCGGAGTGCCGGTCAAACACAGGCGCTGTTGCGCGTTGATCGTGCGTGCCACGGTGGCGGCCAGAGATTTGGGATTCTTGATCGCCTGCGCCTCGTCGAGCGCAACGATGCTGTACTGCTGCTCGGCATGCAGATCGCGATCGCGCACCAGCAGCGTATAGCTGGTCAGAATGAGGTCGAAATCCGCCAGCGATTCGAAATCGCGATTGCGCTGCGCGCCATGCAAGGTAAGCACGCGCAGTTGTGGCGCGAACTTGGCTGCCTCGCGGCGCCAGTTGGGCAGCACGCTGGTCGCGGTCACCACCATGGCCGGATGCAGAAGCGCGCCAGCGGCTTTTTGGCAACACAGGTGTGCCAACAACTGTACAGTTTTGCCCAGGCCCATGTCATCGGCCAGGATGCCGCCAAGTTCATAGTGGCGCAGAGCCGACAGCCAATGCAGGCCTTCGCCCTGATACGGTCGCAGCGTCGCGGTAAAGGTGTCGGGAAGCACCGGCGGCGAAGGCAGCGCCAGGCCGCGGTAGCGCTCTGCGATCGCGTGCAGCCGCTCACTGCCGATCAGGCGTTGACTGGCCGCGATCTGATCGAGCAGGATCAGCGCACCGGCACGCGCACGCGGCAAACGCAGGCGGCCGTCGGCGTCGGGTTCAATCTCCATCGCCAACTCGAGCACCGGCGCGAGCAGGGCGCGCAAACGGCGCACCGGCACGGCCACACGGCGATGGTCGTCCACCGGCGCAAACCAGACGGTCTGATCGGTTTCATGCGCGCTCGGCTTGAGTGGGAAACTTGGCGTCTCCAAGGCGCGTAACAGAATCGGGAGCAGCGGCACCCGTTCGCCATCCACTTCGATGCCCAGGTCAAAGTTGAACCAGGACGCACCGGCTCCTTCATCGACGGTGGCATAGAGTGCCGAGGGCGAAGTGGTGACCTTGACCGGAAAATCCGCCGCAGTCGAAACGCGAAAACCAAATTCGACCAACTGCTCGCCCAGGTGCAAGAACAGACTGACCTGATCACTGGCCTGCCACGTGTCGAAGACCCAGTCATCATCGCGCAACTCGTCGTTTTCCAGCGCGCTGTATCGTGCTGCACGAATCGGCGTCAGCCCGATCTTGCGCATGCGCGCGATCGCCTGGCGTTCGAATTCCTCGTCGATGTCGGCGCCGGCGCCGAGCGTGGAATAGTCGAATTTAAGGCGTAGCGCACAGAGCTTTTCGTGCAAGTCGCGACGTCGTACACGCAGTTGCACCTCAGCAACCGGACGCGCGCTCGGTCGATTGCGCGCGCTGCTGCCGGCGCGCGCTGTCTTGCCAGCGATCGCCAATAACGCGGCCGCATGTTTGCACCAGGCCATCGCCTGGCAGGTGCAGTGCGACTCGACGCTGTGTTTTCCATTGCTGCCGCGGCTGACTACTTCGACCAGCCATGGCTCGTCGCGCGCGCTATCCACCGCACCATGCAGCGTGACCTGAGTGGGGCCTTCCTGCAGTGACCACTCCAGCACTGCGTCGCGCGCCGCCAATTCGCGGCCATGGCTCAACACACTGGCCTGGAAATAGCGGTCCAGTTCGTCGAGCGAGAACGGGAAGTGTGGCTGTCCCTGCATGCGCCAAAGATTCGGGGAAGGTACAGCCGCCCAGCTTACGCAGTCTTGTCTGCGATGTCGAAGGAATTTGCGCTGCGAGCGGACTCGGCGCCCGCTAAACTCGGCGCCCCTTTTCCCAGGTGAATGCCGTGGTCCAACCGCAGGCTCTTCCCGATTACGATCATCCAGCGCGGTATTTCCGTCATGGCCATGGGCATAGGCAGCACTATGTGGATACCGGCTCCGGTGCACCCGTGCTGATGCTGCACGGCAACCCGTCATGGAGCTATTACTACCGTCGCGTGATCAACGCGCTGAGTGGATCTAATCGCTGCATCGCACCCGACCACATTGGCATGGGGCGTTCGGACAAGCCCAGCGCCGATCGTTACGACTACCATCTACAACAACGCGTCGACGACCTCGACGCACTGATCGAGCACTTGATCCGTAACGAAGGCGCGCCGGAAACCTGTTGGACGCTGATCGTGCACGATTGGGGCGGCATGATCGGAATGGCATGGGCCTGCCGTCATCCACAGCGCGTGGCGCGTTTGGTGATTCTCAATACCGGGGCGTTTCCTAATCCCAAGGCGCTGAAATTGCCTTGGACACTCAGGCTGGTCCGCGATTCCTGGCTGGGCGCACAACTGGTATTGCGCTTCAACGCGTTTGCCTGGGGCGCCAGCCGCTTCGGCGTCGAACGAGCGATGGAAAAGAGCGAACGCGCCGCGCTGGTTTCACCTTATGACTCGAAGGCCAACCGCATTGCAACGTTGAAATTTGTGCAGGATATTCCGTTGACACCGTCTGACCGTGGATTCGAGCTGATTCGGCGCACTGGCGAACAGCTCGAACAGTTCGCCGATCGGCCTGCAGTGATCTTCTGGGGCAAACACGATTTCGTATTCGATGAACGATTCCTGGCCGTTTGGCGGCAGAAATTGCCGCACGCGGTGGTGCATGAATACGCCGACGCCGGGCACTACGTGCTGGAAGATGCGCACGAGCGGATCATTCCGCAGCTGAGGCTGTTTCTGGCAAAGTAGCATTTGAGTACGAGCAGCCTGCGTACCCACACCGGCAGCCGCTGCCAAAGTAGAATAGAGCAATGAAAGACAAGAACGAGATCGTCAGCAACTGGTTGCCGCGCTATACCGGCGTACCCCTTGACGAGTTTGGACAGCACGTCCTGCTGACCAACTTCGGTCACTATCTAGGTGTGTTCGCCGAGATCAGCGGTGGTGGCGAAATCCGCGGGCTGGATCGACCCATGCCCAGCATCACGCACGATGGCATTACCCTGATCAATTTCGGCATGGGCAGTGCCAACGCTGCGACCATCATGGACCTGTTGTCTGCAATCACGCCCAAGGCGGCGTTATTCCTTGGCAAGTGCGGCGGCTTGAAGCGCAAGAATGAAATTGGTGACCTGGTACTGCCGATTGCGGCGATCCGCGGCGAAGGCACCTCCAACGATTATCTGCTGCCTGAGGTACCCGCGTTGCCAGCGTTCAGCCTGCAACGTGCGGTGTCGACAATGATTCGCGACCTTGACCACGACTACTGGACGGGCACGGTGTACACGACCAATCGCCGCGTTTGGGAGCACGACGAACAGTTCAAGGAATATCTGCGCAAGACGCGCGCGATGGCCATCGATATGGAGACCGCGACGGTATTCTCAGCGGGTTTCGCCAACGCAATCCCGACTGGCGCGCTGCTACTGGTCAGCGATCAGCCGATGATTCCGGAAGGCGTGAAAACCGACGCCTCGGACAAGAAAGTGACCTCCAGTTTCGTCGATCGCCATGTGCGCATCGGCATCGAGGCGCTGCGTTTGATTCGCCGCCATGGCAAAAGCGTCAAGCATCTGCGTTTTGACGAGTAGCGCAGATCCGGGGGCTCCGTCAGCCAGGAAATTCAATGCCCGCAGCGGTGAAGTTCGCGGCTGAAGTCGCGTCTACAAACCCGCGCAAGGGCGTACGCAGGCAGTGACAGCTTAGAAGCCGATCTGCAACAGAATCAGGCTCGGCGGTGTCTTGCCTTGCGGATCGGTCTGCACACGGCACATGAAGCCACGACTGACCTCACTGGTGAGGCCCTTGTCCACGATGATCGTGGACTCGACAACGACAATGCCTTCACCCTCTTCGCGAACCAGCGACGCGAACAGCTTGGCATCACTTTCAAAGGGTTGATCGCCAAGCTGCGCGGCGACACCATCGATGCACACCTTGGCGACTTTGTGCTTGTTTCCGCCGCCACAGCCAGACAATCCCAGACTCGCCACGCCCGCCATCAAAATGCCGCGCGCCAACGCAAAGCGTGCCAAATGGATGTGTGTAGTGGTCATCGAAATGCGCTGTTTCATCATGGAACCCCCACGAGTAGTGATGAACATAGCGCAAGGCTCAATGGCTAACAATGCGGCATTGAAAATACAGCCGGTGAACAACTGTGCGAAACAATCAGGCCGTTCTCGTGCAAATGCCCGTGCTTGGCTGTATTGCGCCCTGCTGCGGCGCTACTCTTGCGACTTTTCGTGACAAGGATTGTACCCATGCATCGTAAACACCTCGTGCTGGCCGTCGGTTTAGCGCTTTTGTCGCCGGTTCCAGTAGCACCCGTTCTCGCTCAGCCCGCAGTCGAGCAAGTCGCCGCGGCCCAGCAGGCAGGGGCAGCGGAAACCAACGATGGCAGTATTCCTCTGACCCTTGTGTCGAGCAATGCGCGCGTTGGTCTGGGCGTCAATGAGCAGGGGGACTTGCATGGCGAAGCTCGAGGCTATTTCGCAGACGACGGCGATTCAATCTGGTTTGGCGAGGGTTGGCTCGGCGATGGCGGCGCCGGCGGACTGAAGTTTGGACTGAACTGGCTGTGGGGCGGCGCAACGCGCGCGGACAGCATCGAGCGCCCGGAAAGTGTCACCGTCGCCAAGTCTTTCATCGCGGTCGATCAGAATGCCAACGAGGCGCGCAAGGTCAGCATTGGCGTCGGCATGGAGCGCGAAAGCTGGTATGGCGATGTTTATGTCGCGGGCGGTATCACTGGCGAAAAACAGGTGGGCGCGAGTACCAACACGACTGTGAGC
Organism: Pseudomonadota bacterium; assembly: GCA_034440555.1. Taxonomy (GTDB): domain Bacteria; phylum Pseudomonadota; class Gammaproteobacteria; order Xanthomonadales; family Ahniellaceae; genus 0-14-3-00-62-12. The sequence goes on along the minus strand of JAWXCG010000008.1, from coordinate 5,628 downwards.
ACGCTGACTGGCACGGATGCGGGTCGGCCGTACACGCAGACGCAAACGATCGAAACTCTGCTGCGCGCGTTTGAGCATCCTTACGAAACCGGCATCGGCGCACGTATCGGTCGCTACTTCGATCCGTATCTGTTGCGCCTCAGCGGTGGACTGGACTACGAGCTCGGCAAATTCGACTCCAGTCAGGTCACCGTCTCAGGCGGCCTGGAGAAGTATTTTTACAACTCGGGCCACAGCCTGGCATTGAACATCGAGCACCTGGAGAAGGACGGCGACTTCGAGATCGTCAACAACGATACGCGCGCCTGGTTGACTTGGCGCTACGAATTTGGCCAGCGCAAATCGTTTCGCGCGGTTGCGCCGCAACGCCTGGTCGAGGTGAAACGCGAGGTGACTTCCGGCACCAGCGCTGGCAATAGCGGACCCACGCTGATCAAAAACGAGATCGGCATGGACGCCAACGCATTTTTTGCGTTTGATCGCGCGCTGATCACTGCGGAAGGTGAAGGCGCGCTCGCCGCTTTGATCGAGGCAATCAAGAGTGGCAAACGCGTCAGCCGCATCAGCATTGTGGGTCACACCTGCGATATCGGAAGCGAACGTTACAATCAGGGCTTGTCCGAACGCCGTGCCGCCAGCGTGCGCGACTGGTTTGCGGCGCACGGGGTAGATGCTGCGGAGTTGGATGTGTCTGGCAAGGGCGAAACCGATCCGCGTTTCGCCAATGATGCTGCGGGCCGCCCAAAGAATCGTCGCGTCGACGTCAGCTTCCTGACCATTGAAGAGAAAATGGGAGATGCCACGGCGCCGCCAAAGACAGAGACCATCGTTGAATGGGTCAAGGAGCCGGTGGCAGCACCCTCCGCATGGATTGAGCGCGCTTTGCGCAATCCGGGCGAACACAAGCGTACCGTCGACGTCTATCGCTTCGAGACCAGCGAGAGCACCACTACGCTGGGTCCGCGCGTATTCACCAACCGTGGCCCGGTTGCGCAAAATGACAGCGTCAGCACCGCATTCGGCACGGCGGTGGTGATCGCTGTCTTGGCTAACGATTCCGATCCGGATGGTGACACGCTGAGTATCAGCGCGGTTGGCGCGGCGCAAAACGGTGCTGCCACCATCAGTGGCAACAACATCAGCTACCAACCGGGTGTCGGGTTCGTTGGCACCGACAGCTTTGCCTACACCATCTCAGACGGGCATGGCGGCACAGCAACGGCGACAGTGACGGTGACCATCAGTGGGCGGCCGCCGGTCGCTAACCCAGACGTTGCCACCACGCTGACGGGTATACCGGTGACGATTCCGGTGCTGGCCAATGACACTGATCCCGATGGCGATCTGCTCAGTGTTTCCGCACTAAGCACGGCAGCCAATGGCACGCTGGTATTGAACGCAAACGCTAGCGTGACCTACACGCCGACTGCAGGCTTTGTCGGTAACGACAGCTTTACCTACACCTTGCGCGATGCCACTGGCGCCACCGCTATTGGCACCGTCAATGTCACTGTCACGCCGGCCAATCGCGCGCCAGACGCGGTCGATGACAGCTACATGGTCATGCGCGGCAATCTGTTGACATTGGAGCTCTTGGCCAACGACAGCGATCCGGATGGTGATCCGATCTCGATCGTCAGCGTGAACCAGCCGAGCAACGGCGTGGTGATTACCGGTACGGGCGGACAGCTCTATTACCAGGGCCGATCGGGTTTCGAAGGCACCGACTACTTTAGCTACACCATCACCGACACGCGCGGTCTAACCGACACCGCGACGGTCACGGTCATGATTGGAGATTGAACCAGGAGCGGGAGATTGGTTGAAATTGCCATTCACCAAGTGGAAAAGGCGCAACTCAGGTTGCGCCTTTTTTCTTGGCGACGCTGACCAGCACTGAGCCGGCGATCACCAGGCCGGCACCGATCCAACCCCACAGCGCGATGTGCTCGGCAGCAATGAGTTCCGGCGCGAAGTGGCGTGTCACTGCAACAGCGGCGACGCATAGAAGTGGCGTCAGCGCCAGGATTACACCCACACGTGAGGCTTCCCAATGGGCCAATGCCTCGGCAAACGCGCCGTAAGCACCCAGGGTGTTGATGCAGCAAAACAACAGCGCAATAGCGTGCAGCGCATCGAGCCGCAACAATTGCGACGGATGGGCGAGAGGCGTGAGCAACAATGCCGCAACCGCGTAAATAAACAACAACAGGTGCTGCGAACCGAGATGGTTGAGTAACTGCTTCTGGATCAGTGCGTAAACCGCCCAGACCAACGCTGCCCCAAAAACAATGAGTGCGCCGAGGCCGTAGTTAGAGGCAATGCCAAGTGTCTGCCGGGTCTGATCAGCGAAAAAACTGGCCAAGCCCATGGCTACCAGGGCCAGGCCGAGCCATTGGCCCCAGGCGAATTGTTCGCGGAACACAAAGATTCCGCCCAGAGCCATCAGCAGCGGCGCCGCCTGAATCAGCAGCTGGGCATTGCCGGGCGTCGTATATTGCACACCGAACAAGTACCCGACGAAATTGCCGGTCAACATCACCGCCGCGATGGCCATCATGCCCCAGATGCGCCTGGACAGACCCCGGTAGGCACCAAGATTGCCCTTCAGCGTCAGCCACAGCAGCAACGCCACCGCGGCAGTGACAAATCGCACCCAGGTGATGGTCCATGCATCCAGTACTTCCAGCGAGACCTTCAAGCTGATTGGCAGTGTCGCCCAGAACAATGCCGTCACCATCGCCAAGCCCATTCCCAGCCGCCAGCGCCCAGAGGTCGTGTGCAGTGCCATCGAAGAGTTCCCTTGGCAAAACCGGCTGCCAGCTGCCTGAGTCAAATCGCCCGGAACACTAACAGTTCGTCCAGAAGCTGAATCCGGGACGCACAAGCGTCTGGGTTAAGCCACAATTCACCAGAGGAATTCCAGACTGACTGGGTTCCCATAGGGGTAAACCATGAAACGCTTTCTGGCCGTCCTGCTCGCCTTCGCTCTTTCCGGTTGCCTGACTTATGACAGTTACGGTTACCGCGACGACGGCTACTACGAAGACCGTTACCACACTGGTGGCCGTTACTACGACAGTTCCCCGGGCCATGGCGCGGGCTACGGTTACGGATACGGCAACTATCCGGACTACGTCTATTGGTCAGACTACTATTCAGTGCTTTGGCCGGTGTACCGCAGCTACTACGATCCTTTCTACACGCCCGGCTTCTACTACGGCGTGACCTGGTATCCGCGCACCTACTTCGGTCTGAATCATTACTGGAATTCGTGGCCGTACTATCACGCCTATTCGCCCTACCGTTACAGCTATTCGGACGGCTATTACGATCATTGGGACCGGCGCCGCGGGCAAGTGGGTCATCGTGTTGCCCATGGCTACAGCGCCAATGTGAACCATCCCTACTTGTATGGCAGCGCGCGCAACGAGGCCGAGCAGCTGGCGCGACACACCGGTGCGGGTTATCAACGCAGTGGCGAGCAGCCTGGTGTGCAGTACGATCCCTATGCCGCGCAGCGTACCAATCCGCTGGCGCGCGAATCTTTTTCGCGCGGGGCTCAGTCGGAAGGCCGCTATGGCAACAGCAATATCGGCAATGACCCGCGTAGGCGCGACGCGATCATGCGTAGCGACGGCGATTTTCGGCAGCGCGATCCGGGCACCTATCCTTCCGGCCAGTCTGCTCCCAGTCGGGCGCGAACCTATGACCGCGGCGAGCCCATCCGCGAGCAGGCGCAGAACCCCGGTGTCCGCAGCTCCGGATGGGTCAGCGAACGGCCACCCGAGCAGACTCAGGGTTTCGCGCAACCAGCAGCGCGCGGTCGCCCAGGTCCTTACTACCGGGATGTGGGCGGCGCCCAGATTCCAATCAACCGACAACCTCCGCTGGATTCGGGAGTAGAACGCAGCATTCAGCAGCGGCGCGAAGTGGTCGAATATCAAGGTGTCGCCCCGACACAATCGGGTGAGCAGCGCGTGGGTCGAGAGCGTCAGCAGCCCTACACCTACGAGCAGTCGGCTCCGACCTACCAGCGGGTCGAGCGGTCCGATGCGTCGCGCTACCAGAGCATCAGCGAGCAACGGCAGGCTCCGTCCCGGCAGAGCGCGCCGCAGTATGAGGCACCGTCACCACGCTACGAACAGCCAAGCCGCAGCGCAGAGACACAACATTCGCAACCAGAACGCAGTGAATCCAGTGGCCGCGAGTCGGCGCGTGAAGAGTCCAGACGGAGTCGCGACGAGGATTGAATGCACACTGCCACGCCGACGTTGCGCGGCTTAACACCGCGCTCGGGTTGCGGCAAAGCCGCACCGATGCCGGCAGCTATTCTCCAAAAAAGAAGCCCCGCAAGCGGGGCCAAATGGGAGGAGAAACCTTGGAACGACACCGCCCCCGCAGAGCGCGGGGATTTACAACTAGGGCAATCACACGAACCGGCCCAACACGAACCCTACAAACAAACGCGACCGCACAATTGATTCTTAGGCAGCCAGTTGAGCCAGCGCGGCGTTGAGCTTGGCGCGCTTGCACGAAAGGCGTTCTACTTCCGCATCCATCGCGGCATCATCACGAAACAGCACTTGATCGATGGCCATCTCAACCAAACCGATCTCGATCAGAAGATCGTGGTGGACTGAAACCGGATCCATTCCCAATGCGGCTAATTGTGCATTCATGACGAGCCCTCTCGCGTTAGATCATTGCCCTGATGTACATGCAGATTGTGTGCCAAGTCACATTTCATCGGAAAACTGCTGAGGTCTAAATCAGATGGCAACTGCACTGACATTTTTGGTCGGCTGCTGCCCCGTCTTCGTCGCTGTTGCCCGACAAACGTCTGTTTCTTGAACTGTGTCACGTTTTTATGAAGGACACTCAGATTCACTTGGCAAGACGCGCGTGAGCACGCTAGGCAAACGGTCACTGGCGCCCGGCACCAAAGGTCCTTAAGGATTCCCCCTGTTCCCTCAAGACCGCCGGGCGCCAGCCTCTCTTCCCGGAGATGGATCTGGCTCCTATGCATCCTCTGGCAGCGCGGTGTCAGCCCCTGAGCCTGACCGCAGCGAATCGTCGCCGGCGTGCCCACCAAAGTGCGACACTGTCACAGCAGAAAGTGGGCCAGCTGCGCACGTATTCGACTCGTTTTACAATTGCTTGCAGTGACGCGTCGGTTGGACGACTGCATCCGGTCGCCGCCTTGGGCTTAAAATCTTCGATTGCACGTACTCTTAACCCGGCGCTCGGCATTGGTGCAGCCGGTGTCGGAACCGATTGCATCGCGGCACATGTGAAATATTCAGAGGATTTCGACGCCATGCTGTACCCCGAGTCCTTTGATGTCATTGTCGTCGGTGGTGGGCATGCCGGAACTGAAGCTTGCATGGCAGCGACGCGGGCCGGAGCGCGCACCCTGTTGCTCACCCATAACATCGAAACGCTGGGGCAGATGAGCTGCAACCCGGCCATTGGCGGAATTGGCAAGGGCCACCTGGTGCGAGAGATCGACGCGCTGGGCGGTGTGATGGCGCAAGCCGCAGATCGAGCGGGCATCCAGTGGCGCACGCTCAATGCCAGCAAGGGGCCGGCGGTTCGCGCCACGCGTTGCCAGGCCGACCGCGCTTT
>JAWXCG010000007.1:0-5237 GCA_034440555.1 Pseudomonadota bacterium | reverse complement strand
TCATAAGAAATCGTGTATCCGCTGAGCGACACAATGTCACTTGGCGGCAAGGCCAAGTCGCTAGCGAGCGCGAGTTGGCTTCTGCCGATCAGTGGCATACGGCCATCCGCGCTGTATTTCTGGAACAGCCCACTCTGCGCATTCCAGTTGGGCGCCAGGACATCGGGCATCGCACCAATTCGCTGCTTCGTTCGCACGGCTACATTGCCTGAAAAATAAAGTGCCGTTTCGACGGCGGTTTCTTGGTAGTAGGTGGGGTTAGCAGTTGGTAGTGGCGGTCCCAGATTGAAACTGGAAGCAAGCGGGTCCGGGCTGTTGGTCAATATGTTGATTGGCAATGTAGAGGCCGTGAAGAATCCGCGATTTGAGAGATCGGCCATACCTCGTCTCACCGTAAACGCATCCATATTTTGCGTCGTGAAAAATTTGACCGGTGTAGAGAACGCTGGCACCGGATAGGACACATTGCCCCCCAGGCGTAGCGGCGGCAGATCCTTGTCTGTGAGCCGCGAACCATCGAAATGCGACAGCGGATTGGAGAACCCGAACGCAGGTACCGACTGAAATAACCGAGCCTCGGTATAAGCTTCGAAAGCACCGTCGGCAAACGAGTCTACTGTGGCTACCTGCGCAATAGCCGGGCCATGACTATCGTTGCGCGAATGTTGCGGCTGCGCCATATCCTGCACTAAGTGGATTACCTGACCGACAGCTTTCAGCGTGGTTGCGAAGCGCAGCTTGCGATTGCCCGACTCGATGCGCTGGGCCTCTTCGTGTGTGCCGAATGGGTCTTCATTGACCCGGTTATAGGTCAATGCCCACCAATAGTTGTCGCGTGCGTCCTGCCAGCTGAAGTGGTTTTCGCGACCAGTATCCAACGTGCCAGGACCCGTCAGCACGCCGATTCGGCCCATTGCCCACTCGATTGCCGGTTTGCAGCCAAAAGTGAAACAAGTCAGATTGGAAAATAGTGCGCGGTTGTTGATTGGATCGTAGAAGTGGCGACCGGCGCGAAACACGTTGTTCCAGGGATCGTCATCACGATCGCCGAGTGAGTATGGGCCGACATCATTGTCGTCCTCGCGGATCGCGCCGCGCATCACCCAGGCCTCAATGCGCGGCTCAAACTCAGCGCGGCTGGTCACACCGGGTAGATAGCCGCCAGCGCGCAAGCGCTCGAAAATATTGCCCTCTTCATTCTGCAGATCACGCAGATAGGCATCGAATGCCTCGTCGCTGGAGATCGGAATGATCGCGCGCGGTGAATTATCGTAGTAACTCGCGCGGATCACGTCGAAGGCGGGCCGCACAATCTCGAATGGCTTTACGTTGTCGAGGCGCTCGAAGCCCAGCACCGGCACGATCGAGCGCGGATGGGTCGGCGATAGCACTGAGGCATCCACCGCTGCCTTGGTGACATAGGCGTGCGTGCCGACCTCATAGGCGGACAATGCCATCGGCAAGCTGAGTAGCGCAAACAGCAGGGCACGTTGCAGACTCATCGTGGATTTCCTTCTGAGTCGCGCGTGGCGAAATAGGCACAAAATTTGTCACGCACTGCGGGTTCAACCGTGGTCGTGCATAAACTGTGCCCAGGGCAACCTTGAAGAGCCAGTAGCCGACGGTATTCTTCTAGCAGATGTAACGATGGCGGAACGGTTATCGTCTCGGTGGGGCTCAATCTCCGACCCAACAGCCAGGAGCTGCTCATCATCTCTGACAGGTACATATCGGTCAGCGTCCAAGGCTGTTTCTCGATGCAGGCTTCGCGGTAGTGCAGGTCGAATGGGTGCTCCTCTCCCCGCAACAGCCCGCGCCGATACTGTGCAGTAAGCGGTAAAGCTTTACAGTTGACGCCGGGCGAGCTATCGATACGTTCACGACCAGGTTCAAAGTGTCGGATGGGTATATCGCCTAGAAGCCACTGCGGAAAGATGCGACTGCGCCCGTTAAGGACCCTCCCTGGGACTTGAGGGTGGAGACTGCGGCCAAGTGTGCCGACAAACAGGGTCGGCGCCGGTGCGAGAGGAAAGGCGAACCCCCCATCGTTGTCCGTCAGGTGTGCCTGTTGGCCTGAGCAACCTGAAACAAAAATCGGCAGTGGATAGCGGAGCCACGTCACCACCACACGCGTGTTCTTGATCGGCGCACCGGTATTCGCATCGATCAATCGCCCACTTGGCGGGATCAGTAACCCGTAGAGAGCAATCGCCGTGTGCAACCCAAACCATCCCATACCAAAGGTGAGTAGGCCATGACGAAATCGGCCGCGGTCCGTCTTTCTTTTCCGCCACAGCCACCAGGTGATTAGGCTGCCCCAAAGGATGGCGCTGAATAGGATTTCTGCGAGGAAGCTCAACATGATTAAATTCCTCAGAAAGAAGTGATGCGCCAGACGCCATCAGTGCCGGCGGCAATGCCAAGGGGATAGGCGACGGGCAATCCTTCTTCGGTCCGAAGGATGGTCAGCTCTGCGCTGTTCAGCCCGATCACGCCATTGGCTATGGGGCCCAGACGCGCGGCAAATACCGCTCGATTGGCACCGAGGGCAGTGAAGATCGGCCGCAACGCCTCTTGTTGATGCGTAGTAAAGGTTCGCAGGCTGGCCTCAAGATCGTTTGCGGCAAGTGCGGTGCGCAACTCGCCATACACAGCGCAAGCCCGTTCCCGCTGCGTGACTACGTCCACCATCACCACGCTGATCTCGGACACGCTCGGCACGCGGTCAACCACAGCCTCGGCACGCGCGGTATAAACCCCAGCTGCTGCGTAAGTGAAGGTATTAGGCACAGTGGTGATTGGGCCGTCGTAATCAAAAACGCTGTCGCCGTCGAAATCGATACGCACATTGCCGGTCACTTCCCCGGCGATACGCAGTCCGAAACCAATTTTCGCGGGTGCGATGTTGCCGGGTTGCTTGGGCAATAGTTCGAGCTTGGGTACCGTGTTGCCGACCGTTACGTTGCGCGATGCGTTCGCAGTCGCGCCGTCATAAGCGGCGGCGATCACGTCGATGGTGAACGGCCCCGCTGGCGGGCGAATCGGTGTGGCCACCCATTGATTGCCAAAAGTACGCGCGGGCGAGCCGTTGACCGATACGCCCGTGTTGACCGGGCCAGTGAATGTGCCGCGTATCTCAAACGTTCGCCCGGGCAATGCCGCTGCATTGAGGGGTGACATGATGGCGACGGTCGGAACAACCCCCTTGGCAATCTTCGGTGCATAACCCAGCGGTTTGCCGAGTCCGGCCGATGTAACGGGTAGCGTGTTCGCTGTTTTCGCAGCGTCGGTGATCGAGATATTTGGCGTTGCGCCGGCCGTGGCCGGGGTCTGCTGACCCTCGAATCCATCGCTGTGCATCTGGTTGTATTGAACGCTGGCAAGACCGCAAATTTCCTGGGCGATGGCAGCGTTCGCGAGTGCGCTCAGCATCGCAACGCTGGCAAGTGAACAAAGGGCGCGGGTTGAAGGCCTAGCCACTTTGGCAACTCCAGATTGATGAATTGAAGCTAGCACACACGCGCACGCACCTATCTGGAAAATTCCTGCAATTGACCTAGGAAATAGCGCAGACAGGGTGCTGGTAGCGATAGATGCTGACAGAAGTCTAAATCGCTGGGCTGCGCTTTGTTGGGCATCGTAACGCCGGCGTGGCGCTGCTCAAACATGGTAGAAAGCCACCAGTGGCGGCGCGGCAACCAGCGCAATCCAGAGGAACACGAAGTGGCAAATCGTGACGAGCGCAGCGCTCGACACGTTCGATCGGCCGGTCAGCGCCAACATGCAGCATGGCTATCCGGCAAGCCGATGTCAGTTTGTACTGCTCTGAGTCGTATGCTGTGATCAAGCGAACGCGGGGATCGCCACCGGGCGTGGCCTCGTTACGATCAAAATGGGCGCAGATCTTCCATGAACGCATCCGAAAGCTTTCGCCGTGCCCGTGACCAATTCCATTGCTTGCTCGACCTGGACCTGGCTGACCGTGAGGCTGCACGAGTTCAACTGTGTCTGCTGGAACCGACTCTGGGCGCTGATGTCACCCGATTGCTCGCACACATGGATGAGGCAGATCTGTTGGCTCGGCCCGCCGCCGCTGCGCAGGCTGGGCAGATCGGACCCTTCGAGATCATCGCTCTACTCGGTCGTGGCGGTATGGGAGAGGTTTTCGAGGCGCGCCGCATGGGCGTTGATTTCGATCAGCGGGTGGCGCTCAAAGTAGTGCAGGCGCCGCTGGCGAATGCGCTTTCCAACCAGCGCTTTCACCGTGAACGGGCAATCCTCGCACGGCTCTCGCATCCGCGGATCGCGCATCTTATTGAAGGTGGAATTGACCCAGTCAGTGGCTGTTCGTGGTTTGCGATGGAGTTGGTAAAGGGTGCGTCGATCACGCGCTGGTGTGACACCCGCAGTTCGAGCATCGAGCAACGTCTGCGTCTGCTGCTTGAAGTGCTGGAGGCTGTGCAATTTGCGCACAGCCACCTGATAGTCCACCGCGATCTGAAACCGAATAATGTTTGGGTAAACGAGCAGGGTCAGGTCAAATTGCTGGATTTCGGCATCGCGAAATTGCTCGATCCTGAACATTCAGACCCGGAAGCCTCGTTCTATGCGTTGACGCCGAATTACAGCGCGCCCGAACAACGCGAGCGGGGCATCATCACCACCTCAGTCGACATCTGTTTGTTGGGACTGTTGGCCCGAGAGCTGCTCGGTGGCGTCGCGCCCAAAGTGGGTGATTGGCAGGAAGGAGCCGAGTTGCGCGGGTTGGCGGCTACGTTCGCGGCGTTGACCGAGGAGGAACGTTCAAGCATCGCGCTCGCGCGCAGTACCCATGCTCGTGTTCTTGTCAAGTTGTTGCGTGGTGATCTGGGTGCCATCGTCGCCAAAGCCTGCGCACGCCACCCGGGGGATCGATACGCAACCGCGACCAGTTTCGCCGACGATGTGCGCGGATTTCTTGAGAATCGACCGGTGCAGGCGGCGCGCACATCGCTGCTGGCGGCGATTGCCAAAGGCGTGCGGCGCAATCGCCTGGCCAGTGCCATTGCTGCCTTCAGTACTGTGGCTTTGCTCGCGCTGAGCCTGCTTGCCGTGCAGCGCGCGCGCAGCGAAGCACGTGAACGTGAGCGTGCCGAAGCGGTGCTGGGTTTCATGCGCAATGTGTTTGCTCAGGGCGATCCGCAACAGACGGGTGGGCAGGCGCTCAGTGCCGCCGAGCTGCTCGACCGCGCCGCTTC
>JAWXCG010000006.1:0-5574 GCA_034440555.1 Pseudomonadota bacterium | reverse complement strand
GGAGCGCACCCGGGCGCGACAGTCCTGCGATCGTCTTGATCGCGCCCAGGTGCGCTCCTACGCCTGCACCCCAGCGTTGCTACAGTCTCGCGGCCAATCGTGTTGCCTGATCGATCGCACGCTTGGCATCTAGCTCAGAGGCAATATCAGCACCACCAATCAGGTGCGCGCTGCGTCCCCACGCCTGCAATGACTCGTATAGCGTCCGATTGGGTTCCTGCCCGGCGCAGACAATCACATTGTCGACCGCGAGGCACTGGCTCTGGGTGCCAATGCGAATATGCAGCCCGGCGTCGTCGATTCGGTCGTATTCAACACCGCCTATCATTTCCACGCGTTTCATTTTCAACGTGGCGCGGTGAACCCAACCGCTGGTTTTATTCAGCCGCTTACCCGGCGTGCCGATTGAGCGCTGCAACAGATAGACCTTGCGTGCTGGTGGGTCCGGCTGCGGCTGCACGCCTTCGATGCCGCCGCGCGCGGTGAAACTGTCATCGACGCCCCACTCGCGCCGCCACAGTTTTTCATCGAGCGCTGCGGAGTGGCCTTCAGCGACCAGGAACTCGGCAACGTCAAATCCGATGCCGCCAGCACCGATGATCGCCACCGATCCGCCCACGGGTTTTTTGTGCAGCAATACGTCGAGATAGCTGAGCACCTTGGGGTGATCGATGCCCTCAATCTTCACCGTTCGCGGCGTGATTCCGGTGGCGAGAATCACCTCATCAAAATCGGCCAGCTGCTTGGCGTCGGCATGCGTGTTCAGGCGCAGGTCGACGCCGGTCACTTCGATGCGGCGCTTGAAATAGCGCAGCGTCTCGTGAAACTCCTCCTTGCCCGGAACGCGCTTGGCCATGTTGAACTGCCCGCCGATTTCAGCTGCAGTTTCGAACAGGACAACGTTGTGACCACGCTCGCCCAGCGTCGTCGCCGCGGCCAATCCTGCTGGCCCAGCGCCGACTACCGCGATGCGCTTGCGCGTCGTGGCAGGTTTTATCAGCAGTTCCAGCTCGTTGCAGGCACGCGGATTGACCAAGCAGGTGGCTTTCTTGTTCTCGAACACATGATCGAGGCAGGCCTGGTTGCAGGCGATGCAGGTGTTTATTTCATCGCTGCGTCCGGCTTGGGCTTTGTTTACCCATTCGGCATCGGCGAGCAGCGGTCGCGCCATCGAAACCATGTCGCAGATGCCATCCGCAATCAGCTTCTCGGCTACTTCCGGCATGTTGATGCGGTTGCTGGCGATCACCGGAATCGATACTTCTTTTTTGATGCGCGCCGTGGCGAACGCGAATGCCGCGCGCGGCACACTGGTGACTATGGTCGGGATACGCGCCTCATGCCAGCCGATGCCGGTATTGATAATCGTCGCGCCCGCTGCCTCGATCGCCTTGGCCAGCATCGAGACTTCTTCGATGCTCTGGCCACCTTCGACCAGATCCAGCACCGACAAGCGATAGATGATGATGAAGTCAGGCCCTACCTTTTGCCGCATGTCTCGCACGATCTCGACCGGAAAGCGCATGCGATTGGCGTAACTGCCGCCCCATTCGTCGCTGCGCTGGTTGGTGCGCTCACACAAAAACTGATTGATCAAATAACCCTCAGAGCCCATTACTTCCACGCCGTCGTAGCCCGCGTCACGCGCCAATGCCGCAGTACGCGCAAAATCGCGAATGGTTGCGGCTACACCTCGTGTCGAAAGCGCACTCGGCTTGAACGGCGTGATCGGCGATTTGATCGGGCTTGGCGCCACTGACAGCGGGTGATAGCCATAGCGCCCCGCATGCAAAATCTGCATCGCGATCTTGCTGCCCTCGGCATGCACTGCCGCAGTCAACTTGCGATGCCGAGCGACCTCCCAAGGCCAACTCAACTTCGATGAAAACGGCAGCAACCAGCCACGCAAGCTGGGCGCCACCCCACCCGTCACCATCAACGCTACGCCACCCCGGGCACGTTCTCGAAAGTACGCCGCCAAAGCATCGTAATCCTTGGCCCGGTCCTCAAGCCCGGTATGCATCGACCCCATCAGCACGCGGTTCTTCAGCGTGGTGAAGCCGAGGTCGAGCGGGGCGAGGAGGTGAGGAAATGGTTGTGCCGTCATGCTCATCTCTGGCTGTGCGAAAAAGCGAAAACTGGCACGGTGGCGCTGAGCATGCAAGCAGCCCGACCGCCACGGGCAGCGGCGGTTGCCATTCGCCCACGACCGCAGTCGGTCTTGCTTGCGACTTGCAGGCGCCGAGGCAGCGCCTTTGAAGAACGCGCAAGCAATGCAAGGCCCGGCCGTGCCTGAGACAAATCGCCATCGCCGCGCTCCATGGTCAGGGAGGGCGCCGGTACGCGGACCTCACCATCGCGGCGAATGTCCGCTGAAAAGACACTGGGAGATGACCATGGCACAGCCAGACATCGGTAATGGAAGGGTAAGAGCAAGTCTCGCCGACAAGATGGATCTCAAGTTCACCAGCGCGAAAGGCGCGGTGATCGCGCTGCACTATGAGCTGCTGCGCGTCGCCACGCCGCCTGTCCTGGTCGAGGAGCGCGACTGGAATGACCTGGATTTCATCAAGACCAATCCGCGTGGGAGGGACCTCTCGGCCGCCAATGCCCCGGGACGCTACCGCATCGTGATCGTGCCTGTCCTGCAATCGCCAAGCACGACGTTGAAGGTTGAACTGCTCAAGGCAGGGGTAGTGGTCTACCGGCGGACCGCAGTCGCCGGAACTCCGGTACTTGATGCAATCCAGTCCATTGCGCTGACGCGCACCTGAGGAACACGCCATGAAACGCGCATTAGTGTCACTCGCCGGATCAATCGGTATCGTGTTCGCCTCATCCGCGTTCGCAGATGGTTGCGACGTTGCGGCCGTCGAACGCGGTGCATTGAAGCTGCTTGTCGAAGGCGGCGGGCTGCAGCAGATGATCGACAACTCAGCTCCTGCGGCAATCGCGGCCCAGATCCCAGGCGAGCCAGAGCAGGCGCCGATGACCACCCAGGCCACGGCGCCCGCATCCGCAGCCGCATCAACCACCACGGTAGACAGTCCGGAACGTCCGCGCTGGTTAGCGCTTGCCATCGAGCAGGGGTTTGCCGACAACAACGACTCCGGCGGCGTCACCATCTCGTTGTCGCCTTACGACTGGCTCGAAAAAGCTTCGCCTGAAGGCACCTTTGACGAGCAGGGCAAATATGTCGCCGCACGCGATCTGCGCAGATTTACCGGGTCGCTCAGTCTCGGCGATCGAGGCGAGGCCTTGGATGGCGACGCCGATGGAGCGTTGGATGAGCCTGCGCTGTCGAAGTCGCTGTCGGACAGCATGCTGCTCGAATTGCAGTACCGCTTCTACGGAAGCCGCGATCGTCGCGAGGTTGCCGTTCACAAGAACTACCGCCCGGATACGCTCAAAATCGAACAAAGTGCTGGAGACCTGGGCGAACGGTACGGCGCGGTCTTCGCGGACGAGCGCATCGCCAATATTGTCGAGAGTCAGTTTCCAGACGATGCCTTGCTTGACGCCGGGCAGTGTGAGCGAGCCCAGGCCGAAGTCGCGGCGGCCATCAGCAGTGACCCGCAACTCCATTCGATCGCGTTGGGTATTCCAACGGTTGCCGCCAGTATCGATCAACTGGTCGAAGATCTGGCAGGGAAAATCGATACCAGTTGGGTATGGAGCGTCGGCGTCAGTGCGCTGGAGCGAGAGGACTATTTGGGGCGGGATCAGCTGGCGGCATCATTGCGCGGGCTGAAGGGTCTCGAAAAACCGGGCATCTATGCGGTAGGAAGTACGCTGCTATTCAATCTCGACTACTCAGTCACCGAGGGATTCAGCGACGCCGATCGGGATCTGCGCGCAGCCAAACTCGCCGTCGGCTACACCAGCGCCTTCTCCGGAAACCTGATCAAAAAGTTCGAGCGCGCGCGCTGGTCGATGTCCCTCGCCGGAGAAAAAACCTGGAATGCCCCCGAAAGCGCCAAGAAATCCGAAGCGGTACTCGGATTCCGGCTTGAAGTGCCGGTGTCCGAAGAAATCACCATTCCGTTCTCGATCAAGTGGTCCAACCGCAACGAGCTGCTTCAGGACGAAAGCGAAATTGTTGCGCATGTTGGGCTCTCGATTGACTTGGAATCGTTCTTTGCTCAACCCTAAATCAGTTTCAGTCCGGTGGCTGTGCAGAGGGATCGCGACGGCCGGCATCCGGGAGTTTTCAGAGATAGTACTTTCAAGGGCGAGTGAGCTTGCCGAATCCTCCGCGACAGGGCTCCCAGTGCATGGTGGGAACCTCGCCGTATTTCTTCAAGAGATCAAGCAATACCTCGCGATCCTTGATGGGGCGTGCCAGTGTTTCCAAATGTAGTGCTGCGATACCAGAAACGAAGGCGCAAGCAGCTGAGGTGCCGTAAAATGTAGACTCAATCACATCTTGATTGGAAGGCTCCAATGCGCCGACCCCGTACCCAGGTCCGGAGCAGAAGACGCAACTGATATCGTCGCAGCGGGGATGATCGTTGTGCGGGTATTTGTCCATCTTGCAATCGGTAAAGGCTGCGACGGCCTCTACGAGTGAGGCGCTCGCGGGAGAGTGAATTCCAACCGTGTGGTTCGTATGATCGTGACCCGCTGCGGCGAACAGTGTGGCGCACGGGTAAGCTCGCAAGACGTTGTCAATTGCAGTATCGAGGGAGCTTGGTGTGTTGATCAGTCTGGCGTATCCAAGGCTCACATTCACGATGTCGGCACCGGCTTTAAGCACCCATGCGATAGCTATTTCGACTACCCCGGGATTTATTTCTGCGCCATAGACGTGGCTTTTCGCAAAGACGACATTCGCCGAGGGACAGATACCTTCGACGTCCGTTGCGCCGCTCTGGTTTTCGCTTGTCCCGCTTATGAAAGTTGCAACTTGTGTTCCATGCCCGCTGAGATCGGAACGGACGTCGTTGTCCACAAAGGAGTGAGCTATGAGTTTTCCCTTCAGTTTCACCGCCGCGGATAGGCCTGAGTCGACTATTGCAACAGTCACTCCCTCGCCGGATGCTGATGAAGGCGATGCTCCTGCGTCGCAGCGCAAGGGGGCGCCATTTCGCGCTCTGGTGGTTGGGTCGGCATCGGACGTCCTTGGTTGTGGCAAGTCTGTTCGGTAGTCCTTGAAAGGGTGCATGGCTTCAAACTCAATTTCGGAAGCACGCGGCCCAAAGAATACGACGAGGTGCTCCTCACTATTGAAAAATAGGACCCGATGCAGATCAAGCAAAAGTGCTGTTTCGCGAAATTGTGTGAAGCGAACGCCAATCAATTCGTCGGGGTAGGTTGCGTGGTTGCGAAGTAATTGCGTGAGAAGAAGTTCGGACACCATGGCGCGGTTCTGAAACGTATAGTTGGAAACTGCCATGACTAGTACCCATGTAGTAGACCTTAGAGGAGGACGCTAATGATAATTCATTCTCGATTGCTCGCGCCAAATTGGCGGGCTGCTGCCCTACGCGCCTACAATCGATGAGACAGTGACGCTGTAAGTTATCCCTCATTTTAGGGCGGCTTTGATTGGAGATCGACATGCCAAAGCCGTTG
>JAWXCG010000005.1:0-6609 GCA_034440555.1 Pseudomonadota bacterium | reverse complement strand
CAGGAGTTCTGGATTGCCTACCTCCTGTCGGCATACCAGGGGCCAGAGCGAAAAGACGGTGATCCGGATACCGAGAGTGTATTTTATTCACTTGCCAGCAGCGCCTTCGGCGCGGTGCTCTTGCTGGAAACCATGGCCGACTATAGTTTCGCCGGCACGGACGAGACCGCGCCTGACTACTCCATCGAGTACGACCCACGAGCGATTGCGGTACAGGCGGTCGGTCGCTCTCTGGGTTTGGAATACGGCGACGGGGGTCTGATGAGCGGCA
Organism: Pseudomonadota bacterium; assembly: GCA_034440555.1. Lineage (GTDB taxonomy): Bacteria > Pseudomonadota > Gammaproteobacteria > Xanthomonadales > Ahniellaceae > 0-14-3-00-62-12. The sequence continues at coordinate 6,338 of JAWXCG010000005.1, read as the reverse complement.
CGAGTGCTGGATTTTCGCCAGTCTCCATCGCCAAGCTGCGGTCGAACGTATTCCCGCGCGTCGGCGGCGTCGCGCATTTTCCCTGATCGCAACGGGCTTGCCTGCGACTGCAGCAGCCCGCACACTCAGCGCTAGCCAAGGCCGACAAACACAGTTCGATGCGGTGACAGCAATCCGAAATGGGCGTCCCTGAGATCCAGCACCGTCTGGACTTCACGCGCCAGGTCTTCGCTATCGAAGATCTGCGCCTGCAGCACGTACAGCCAATCTGAGTGCAACCGCCTGCAGTTGCATCGCCCCGGTTTGGAATCAACCAAGGAGCTGAACGCGAGTGGTAGAAACCTGGGTGGTCAATGAAGAAAATAGTTCGCTTCTTTTCCATCGAGCTTGCGTCGAAAACTGGCCATCAATCCGTGCGTTCCCCCAGGACAGAGCGCAATTGTTTCACTGCAAAGGACTTGCTGGACTATTGATAGCAAACTACTCAAACCCACCCAGGTAAATCACCTCCGTCAGCCCACCTGAGAAGGTCAGGCTGCGGGTGTTATTGGCGAGATTGCTGTCGAGTGTAGTCGAGGTGGCGATGCCCTCGACGGTGGCGAAGCCGGGGAAACGGTCCATGATCAGGGCGCAGCGAATGAAGCTACCGCTGGCGAGTGTGGCTTGCGGGCTGGTGGGATTGCAGAAGATGGTGGCGTTGCGGCCGGCAGGGATGTTGTTGAATCCGCAGCTGACGTTGCTGGCAGCGCTGGGGCCGAGGTTTCGGCAGACGACCTCGGTGCCGGTTTTACCTGCGGGTGGTGGCGCGGGCGGCGCCGCGAGTGCAGCTTCCATGTCGGCGACGGGGTTGCCGCTGATCGGGCTCACCAGCAAGGCAAGATGCGGCGGTGGGTTGGTCCAGGGGTCGATGCCGTCGCCCTGGATGGAACGGATGACACCGTAGAAGCGATCATTGATGCTGAAGCCATCCATGGTGCGATTGCTGACGACCGGGATCAGAAATTCATAGCCGGCCTGGCTGCCGAGCGGCCAGTTGGTGGATGCGGGCTGCACCGGATCGCGGCGATCCAGGTAATAGGCGTTGCCGCCGGGTACCGCAATAATTGAATACGGGCCGGCGCCAGCGCCAGGCTGCGGGCAGCCGAAGATGCGCAGATTGGCGCCAAAAGATACGTCGGTGAGTACCTGGTTGGTAAACTCGGTGAAGGCGCCGGTGCCGCTCATCGCGCGATAGAAGCAGCGCACCGGTGTTGCGGCGTTGACCACCACGGTGGTGCCCGTGGGCGGAACGAAGCCCACCACCATGAAGCGGCCCACCGCCGGCGAGGCGATGCCTTCCATGCGCACGCTGACGTAGTAGGGCTGGTTCACCGTGGGCTGCGGTGGGCTTGGGATATAGGCCTGCGAGACGAAGTAGCCGGTGCCGTTCGGCATGTAGCCGAGCGTGAAATCGATCGCCGGCGTGTAAACGATCTGGCCGGAGCGATACTGCACCTGCGCCATTGCTGATGCACTCATGCACGATAGTGCGGCTGCCAAAAGCAGGTGTGTGAATGTGGCGCGCATGGCGTGCTCCCGATATCTGACGAGCGATCACAGTGATCGCCGTTGTTGATCTGATACGGCAAAGCAGGTGCGAGTTTGTCATCGCAACTGAGTTTGTCATCGCAACAGCGGATCGTGAGTCCATCGGGCGCAATCGCGGACTGCACTTCGGTTTGATATGCCAAGGGTTCACGTTCTGCCATGCGGACAGTGAGTACCCCGGATGCAGCGCAGCGCAACCCGGGCGCTATCCAACGGGAATCATAAAACGTGGCGGCTGCTGAACCTTTGAGAGGTACGACACCATGCAAGCATTCTTCGCTACCAATTGGCTGGCCCTGCTGTCGATCTTCATCGGTGTTGCGGGCTCGAAAATCGGGACAGTGGAAAACTGCTTAAGCGGCCAAGCCTAGAGTAGCAGCAATTGTTACTGGCCTTCTTTGGCTTGCCGAACAACGCGACCCACCGTGGTGAAGTGCACGCCAAAATATTGCGCGATCTGCTGATAGCTGTATTGACCGGTAGCGTGTGCCGCAACCATGGCGCCTTTGTTGTCGCGGTACTTGGCGGCAATCGCCGCCAGCGGTGCTGCCGGTGGTCGGCGCTGGGCTTTGGGGATGTTGATGTTGTCGCGGGCTGCGTCCGCGCGCTTCTGCATGCGCGCTACGAAACGGTCGTCACCCAGGAACATTTGTCGCTTCAAATGTTTCCAGATTGGCTCGGCGCCAACGCCAGAGGCCACGAACTTCGCATAGAGATTGATCGCAATCGCACTACGCGGGGAAAACAACACCAGCAATCCATCCGTCGCCAGCCACTCGGGCACTGGCTCGGCGCCCGACATCGCCAGATAACTGCTCCACGCCCAATCCCCTGCATCGCGCGCCCTGCCTTCACGCACCGGGTTGAGCACCACATCGCGCGTCAATTCCAGCAGATAACGGCCGCGATCCACCAGGATCGCCTTGTAGCGCCCCTGGAACAGATGACCCGTGCGCCGATGCCGGCGATTGATGGCCTGCGTGAACACGCCATTGAGCTGGCGCATCCCCTTGGCCAAGTTGCCATCCGGCGTTTCCACCACCAGATGGTAGTGATTGCCCATCAGACAGTACGCATGAACCAGCCAGTTGAAATCCCGAACGACGTCGCCGAGCACCGCCAGGAACACCTCGCAATCCTCATCATTCTCAAAGATCGCCTCACGCCGATCCCCACGCGACGTCACGTGGTACAGCGCACCAGAAAACTCCACACGCATCGGTCGGGCCATAGCCAAGTCTAGCCCAGAGACTTGCTACTTTGCTAGACCTGACCCCTGCTCTAGTTAGTGCCATTCGTCTCTGACCCCGTTTCCTCTGCTGTCAAGCGTGACACTTTGGAAGCACGGATCAATCAGCGCCAATGCCCTCGCTTGCACGCCCGTTCCGTTCCGCGGAGTGAGTGCATGCAGCGGGGACCATTCCGAGTGAGCCTCGGCGCAAAGCCATCGCAACCGCGTGGCCCCGCATCTCCGGAAATTACGTGTTTAGGTAAGTACCCGCTCATTTTGGCGGCTTGCGGAGACAGCGATGCGGAAAATTGCCCTGATTTTGCTGCTGCCAGCGCTCGCTTTTGCGCAAACCGCGCCCAGCGGCGGCGTCTATGTGATGAAAAAACAAGTGATCGCTGGCGGTGGCGCCACGGCGAGTGCCGCTGGGCTCAGTCTGGTCGGCACGGTTGCGCAATCCGCGACTCAGCTTGCAGCGGGCGGGCCGTATGTCTTGAGCGGCGGTTTCCACAGCTCGCTGGGCCTCATTTTTCGCGATGACTTTGAAGACTAAAGCCGGTTCTCAGCCAGCGCCGCAGTCGAACCGAACACCCAACCCATTCGCGAGGAGCTTGCCCCATGAAACCCATGAAACTTCACTCACTGGTCGCCGCCGTGTTGAGCGTGCTGTTCACCCCTTCCGCATTCGCACTCGGCAATGGTTTTACCTATCAAGGCAGCCTGGTCGATGCCGGCAGCCCCGCTGGCGGCCTCTTCGACCTCCAATTTGTGCTGCAAACCACCGTCGGCACGCCGGTTGGCCTCGTCATTGTGAAAGACGACGTTTCAGTCAGCGACGGCGTTTTTAGCGTCGAATTGGATTTTGGCCCGGTGATTGCGGACGGCGACTACCAGCTGCAAATCGGCGTGCGCCCCGGCGCATCCAGCGGCACATTTACCAGCTTAAGCCCGGCCACCAAAATCACGCCGGCCCCGCAGGCGCAAATTGCGGCGGTGGCGCTGGTCGCAACCTCTGTCGCCAATGGCGCGATTGGCGCGGCGCAAATCAATCCCGCACAAGTGCAGGCGCGCGTGGCATCGAGCTGCCCGAGCGGGCAGTCGATTCGGGTGGTGAATGTCGATGGCGGCGTGACGTGTGAGGCGGCTGGTTCAGGCCCAGTGGGGCCGCAGGGGCCGGTGGGCGCGACGGGTCCCACTGGCGCTACCGGTTCGACTGGAAACACCGGCGCTGCTGGACCTGCTGGACCTGCCGGATCGACAGGGCCGACGGGCCCTGTCGGACCCACGGGTTCGACAGGAAATACCGGTTCTGCCGGATCAACAGGCCCCGCCGGCCCCATTGGATTGACTGGGACAACAGGTGCGATTGGCGCTACAGGCCCAACCGGTGCCGCCGGTTCGGCTGACGCGTGGGGAAGACTAGGCAATGCCGGCATTGATCCGTCGAGCAATTTTATTGGCACCACGGATGCTCAGCCTTTTGTAATCCGCACCCGTAATGTGCAAAGTTTTCGTATTGAACCGTCGAGCCTGCTGTTTAATGGGGTGCCGATTACTGCCAATGTCCTCGCTGGTAGCAGCGCCAACTCAGTGGCCGCTGGCGTGCGCGGTGCCACGATCGCTGGAGGCGGTGTGCCTTCGGGCGATAGCGATCCTGAAAACACCTTGGAAGGACCCAATCGCGTGACCGAGAGCTACGGTACGGTTGGCGGTGGCTACGCAAATTTGGCAGGCGACAACGCGGGTTCCACATCCGACAAGTCATTCGCTACCGTCAGCGGCGGTGCTGCTAACGAAGCGACGGGGTTTGCTGGCTACATCGGCGGTGGCGTGGCTAACGCGGCAAGGGGCGACTACAGCACCGTCGGCGGCGGCAGGGGGAATAGCGCTACCGGGTTTCGCAGCACCGTTGTCGGCGGTACCGACAACTTCGCGACGGGCTTTTTTAGTACGGTCGGCGGCCGGAGTAACTGTGCTGGCGGCGACGACAGTTTGGCCATCGGTTGGCGGGCGCGAATCCGCCCTGGCGATGAAGTCAATGACGGCACCTGTGCTGCAGATTCCGGCGACTCCAATGGTGATAACGGCACTTTCGTTTGGTCCGACGATCAAGGAATCGACTTCACTTCTACCGGCCCGCGCCAATTCCTAGTTCGCGCCGAAGGCGGTATGGCGATCAATACCAATACACCTGCCGTCGATGCGGCCTTGACAGTTAATGGCAACGTTTCTGTCGTCGATACTGGCAGCCTCGCGTTCGGCTCGCAGAACCGGCAAATGCTTAACCTCTTTGGATCAACCTACGGCATCGGCGTGCAAAGTTTCAATATGTACTTTCGCACCAGCCCGACATTTGGAAGCTTCAGTTGGTTTAGCGGCGGCACGCACAGCAATACGAACGGCGATCCAGGCGCAGGCGGCACGCAGCGCATGCGCCTATCCAACACCGGCCAGCTGCAAACCACCACCGGCACGATCAGCTCGCTTTCTGATGCGCGCCTAAAAGACCAGGTGCAGGACTACACCCACGCGCTCGACCAAATCAACGCCCTGCGCCCGGTGCGCTATCACTACCGCGAAGCCGGCAAAGCCGCTTTTCAACCCGAAGGCCTGCACTTAGGCTTTGTCGCGCAAGAAATGCAGCAGGTGTTTCCGGAATGGGTGAGTGAAGGCGAAGACGGCTATTTGATGCTGTCGATGCGCGGCTTTGAGGCAGTGGCGGTGCGCGCGATGCAGGAATTGAGTGCGGAGAATGCGGGGCTGCGGGCGCGCTTGGCAGCCATCGAAACGCGTTTGGATAAGCGCTGATTTTTGCCAGCCGTGTAAATTACTACCATGAACAACGCCATGACTTCGCGCGATCTTGCGCTTCTGGAGAAAGCTGTGAAAAACCCTGGTCTTACGTCAATTTGCACGATGGCACTTGCTTGCGCATTCCACGCGAAAGAGTCACTGATTCCACGCCATGGTAGTCACCGATTCCACGCCATGGAATCAGTGACTACCATGGCGTGGAATACGCAGTTGCTGGTCTGGATGACTTTGCGGGGGTGAGGTGAGCCGCTTTGACGATGTCCTCAGGCATCGTCAGGCGAGCCGAACGCCCGGCCAGGACGGCCGGGCCGGATGTAGTGCACCATGGAAGGTTGCTGCGACGCGGAAAAACGAAGTGCGGCTTGCGTCGTGTATCTCAAAAGATGGGCCACACGCCATGCGGCGCCGTGTTGGTTAGGACGGCGGGTACCGCTTCACGGGACCCGCCCTACTTTTTTCTCCGGGCTACTTGCTGAACCAGTCAATAGCCCGGGCTAAGAATATACAAAATATAGCGGAAACAATGTCCACCCACCAATATATGTATCCAAATATTCCTGAAACCATAGAACAAATAAGAGAGTAGCCCGGATGGAGCGCAGCGGAATCCGGGGAAATCCAGCCCAACAGGGCACCCAATACCGTAGCAATCTCGCCCCGGATTGCGCTGTGCTCCATCCGGGCTACTCCTTCATCCGGGCTACTTGCT
>JAWXCG010000004.1:0-6165 GCA_034440555.1 Pseudomonadota bacterium | reverse complement strand
GATTTCATCGACATGACCGACGAAGAGCACAAGCGCCAGGTAATTCGCCAGTTGGAGAAATCTTTGGCGCGCGATCATGCCAAGACCACGGTCTACGAAATGTCGCCGCTTGGCCTGGTTGAAATGACCCGCAAGCGCACCGCCGATAGCCTCGCGCGCCAGCTGTGCGAACCATGCCCAGCCTGCAGTGGCCGCGGTGCGCTGAAGACTGCTGAGACCGTTTGCTATGAAATTTTTCGTGAAATCACCCGTGCAGTCCGTCAATTCGACGCCGAAAAAATGTTGGTGCTTGCTGCTCCAAAAGTTGTCGCGCGGATTGAAGACGAAGAGTCCGCAGCGATAGCGGAGCTTGAAGAGTTCATTGGCAAGAGCATCCGCTTCCAAGCGGAAGAACAATACTCACAAGAGCAGTTCGACGTCATTCTCCTGTGAAGACGCCCGCCGCGGATTCGCCCGCTGTGCAGACGCCCTATGCGAAAACACGCGTGAGCAAAGCAAAACGCTTGCGCAGGTGGATTTCCGGTCTGATCGCGCTGTCGCTCATCCTTGCCGCCACTGTGATCGGCACCGCCAGCCTGATGTTTCCGTGGTTGCTCAGTCACCCGGAGAAGGTGCAGTCGTTTTTGTCTGAGCGATTGAAACGGCCCGTGCAGTTCGAGCGCTTGACGGGCAGGTGGCGCGCGCAAGGGCCAATTTTCTCGCTGGACGAGTTGCGCATCGGGGGTGAGAAGGGAGCGCCCATCCTTTCGATCGCAAGCGCGGAGCTGGCCTTCGATTTCTATGCTTTCTTGCATAGAGGAAGATCCTGGTATCAACTCAATATCGTGGCGCCGCGCATTGATGTGCAGCGAGATGGCGATGGTCGCTGGCAGGTGCGGCAGTGGAGTGGTGGTCGTAATTTCGATTTGAAGGCATTGCGCAACATCGGCGCAATCGGATTGCGCGATGCACGCATCAATATCTCCGATCTGCCGAGTGGGCGCCAACTGAAGTTGGTCGATGCTGAGCTGAGCATCTCGGAGAGTCGCCACGGCCGCTCGGTGTTTGCACGTTTTCGTACTGAATCAGGTTCCGTTCCGATGCAGGTAGCCTGCAATCTGGATACCGCATTCGCCAACGGCCATTGCTATTTTCGTGGACGCGCGCTGCGTGCGCAGGAGTGGCTGTCGACTTGGCCGGTACAGGGCGTGGCGACTTTGGGAGGCACGCTCGATGTCGATGTCTGGGTTGATCTTGTCGCGTTTCAGCCGCAGCGCGTGCACCTTGAACTCGCCGCCGAGGAAGTGAGTTGGCGCGGACTGCGCATGGTGCAGTTATCCAATGGGCAGTCGGTTGAGCCGCGCTTCAGTCCGGATCGAATGGCAGTTGCGATGCGTTGGCAGCGCGAATCCGCAGACGGCTGGAACCTTGCTCTGATTGAGGGCGATTCCATCGCCGAATCGGGGGCCGATGCGACCAGTCGCCTGAGCATCAACCGCGTCCTGGACGCCACCAATGTGGGCACCACTCGTATCGAAGTACAGTCGTTACGACTGGAGCGGCTGCTTCCCTGGCTCGCGCTGAGCGATGCACTGTCGCCAGCGTTTGCCGGGACGCTTTATGAAGCCGCACCCAGCGGTGAACTGCGCGATCTGGTTTGGAACCGGATCGACGGCGGCGCCAGCGATATCCGTGGCCAATTTCGCGGCGTGGGTCTGCAGGCAACGCGCAAGTTGCCGCGCGTGCAGGGTGTGAGTGGAAGGGTGAGTGGCGATGAATTGGCTACGCTGTTTCATCTCGACGCCGTGGTTACCGATTTTTCCTACCCTGGCGTGTTCCGTCATGCGTTGCCAGTGAGCATTGATCCATTGTTGATTGCACTGATGCCGCAGACCGACGGCCTACGCATCGGCTTTGAGCAACTGCATGTGCGCGGTGAGGGCTTTGAGTTCGAGGGCAGCCTTGCATTGATGTTCAGTGACGACGGCGGCAGGCCCGAGGTGGAGGCAGTGCTGCGCGTCCTGCCCAGTAGTCTCACCGCCGCCAAGGCACTGTGGCCAGTCAACGTCATGCCAGCGGTGACCGTGCAGTGGTTGGATCGTGCACTTGAATCTGGTCGCATTGATGGCGGTGTCGCAGCCATACGTGGCGATCTCGATGATTGGCCATTTGGTAACGGGGAAGGACGATTTGACGCGATGGTGGCGATCAGCGATACACAGGTGAAATTCAATCCATTGTGGCCGCAGGCGCTGCTGCATTCGGCACGCGTGCAATTCATCAACCACGCCATGCAGATCGGGATTCCCTCGGCCGAGATGCTGGGAAGTCCGATCCATGATGCCAACGTCAGCATAGACGACTTGAAACTTCCCGAGTTGATTATCGACGCACACAGCGCCAGCGATGGTGTCAGGTTGCTCGAACTCATCCGCAACAGTCCGTTGCAGCAGAAGTTCGGCGCCGAGTTGGTTGGGGTCAGCGTGGACGGTGCAGCCGACGTGGATGTTGTCCTGCAACTCCCGTTGCGCAAGGACCTCGGGCCGCTTCGGGCGAATGGTCGCGTGACACTGCATGACGCCGAGTTGCGCGACCTGAAATGGAACCTCCGCTTCGACCGCGCCAATGGCAGTGTCCGCTTCAGTGATCATGGATTCAGCGCCGACGCGTTGAGTGTTCACTTGCAGGAGGACGTGGCAGAACTGAGTATCGCCTTGGGCGAATTCGTTGCCAACGATGCACATCAACTTGAGGCCAGTTTGCGTGGTGAACTGTCGATGCAATCGGTAATGGCTGGAGTGTCCGCGATGCAGCCGCACTTGGCCCGATTTCCTGGCAAATCGCAGTGGGATCTGACACTGCTGATCGGCGTTGCGGATGCGCAGGGCCAATCGACCAAGCATCTGGCGCTGCGGTCGGACCTGCAAGGCATAGCCGTCGATCTTCCGGCGCCGCTGCGCAAGGACGCGGCGACGGCGATGCCCTTCGAGTTGGAGCTGAGCCTGCCGCTCGCGGGCAGTCAGATGCGCATGCAACTGGGACAGTTGGCCCGCTTCAACGCAGTGGCTGCAACGCCCGAACGCCTATTCAGCGGTCACCTCGCCTTGGGCGGAGGCTTGGCCGACTCGCTGCCTATGTCGGGCTTGCGGATCAGCGGTGAAGCGCCGGCAATCGATCTGGGTGGTTGGGCAAGTCTGGACGTCGATGGCGACGGCAGCAGCGTGCCGCTACAGGTCGATGTCCATGCCGAAGAAGTGGATGTGCTGGGCCGCGCATTTTCCAATACCAGCGTCCGTATTGTTCGCGGCGAGAATCAGTCAAGCATCGTGCTCAAGGGCGACGGCGTTGATGGCACTTTCGAGCTGGCGTCAGTAAATAGCGATGTGGCGGGCATCACCGCGCGCTTCAAGACATTGCATTGGCCCGAGGCTGGACCGAGCGGGCAGTCAAAGCCGCTTGACCCGGGGCTGGTTCCACCATTGCATATCTGGGTGGGAGATCTGCGTCTGGGCGCGGCAGAGTTTGGCGAAGCGCGCATCGAAACGCGCCCGAGCGAAACCGGCATGCGCATCCAGGAGCTCACGACGCGGTCGCCGACTCTGACCATGCGCGCTTCGGGCAGCTGGGAGTTGAAAGCAGACGGCGAAGAGAGTGCACTCGACATTACCTTCAGTGCCGAAGACATTGGCAAGATGCTCAATGGGCTGGGCTATGGCAGTGTAATCAAGGGCGGCCAGACGGTGGCCCGTCTCAATGCCGTTTGGCCGGGCTCCCCGGCGCAATTTGCCCTGCACCGCGTGCGTGGCACATTGCAGGGGGAAGTGGGCGAGGGTCGAATTCTGGAGGTAGAGCCCGGCGCCGGGCGATTGTTTGGCCTAGTCAACTTTGCGTCGATTCCCCGGCGCCTTTCGCTCGACTTCAGTGATTTTTTCAAATCCGGAATGGCCTTCGACTCGATCAAAGGCAGTTTCGCGCTCAATGCGGGCGATGCGGTGACCGATGATTTGCGCGTGGAAGCGCCATCCGCCGAGATCATGATCAAGGGACGCGCCGGTTTGGTGGCGCGCGATTACGACCAGGAAATGGAAGTCGTGCCGCGCGTGCGCAGTGCCTTGCCCTTGGTGGGTGCCGTTGCGGGCGGGCCCGTAGGTGCGGTCGTGGGCGTACTTGCTCAGGACATGCTGCGCAAGCCTCTGGATGAGATCGTTACCGCCCGCTATCGCGTCCATGGGAGTTGGGACAAGCCGGAAGTGGTGTTGATTGCGAAAGAAAAACGCAGGCTGGAACCGTTGCCACAACGAGAGTAACCCTCAACGCCTGCCCCTGTGGCATAATCCGCGCCCTTTTGCACGCCCCGTCCGCAAGGCGCGGCCCCAACGGTGACCCCAATCCATGAGCTTGTTCATTTCCGACGCATACGCGCAGGCCGCTGGTGCTGCGACCGATCCATTCGTGAGCCTGTTGCCAATCATTTTCATCTTCGCCCTGATGTACTTCATGGTGATCCGCCCACAGATGAAAAAGGCCAAGGAACACCGCGCCATGGTCGAAGCACTGGCCAAAGGCGATGAAATCATCACCAACGGCGGTATCGCGGGCCGCATCATCGATCTGGGCGACGTCTTCGCCACGGTTGAAATTGCACCCAACACCCAGATAAAGGTGCAGCGCAGCGCCATCGGCACCGTGTTGCCCAAGGGCACGCTGAAAACGGTTTGATCAATCGCAGGTGCGTCGTTCGTGCGCGCCAGAGAGGGAAATGCAATGCTGGATACACCAAGTTGGAAAAAAATTCTCATCATCCTGGTGATGTCATGGGCACTGATTTATTCAGTGCCCAACCTGTTTCCGCAGGATCCTGCGGTGCAGATTGGTGGCAAGACTGCGGCGGATGTAGACGAGGCGCTTAAGGAACGTGTGCAGGGCGTGCTCGAAAAGGGCAAGATCGAGTTCAAGCAGATCGCGATCGAGAAGACGCGGCTGATGGTGCGACTCAAGGATGAAAGCGCGCAAAGCAAGGCACTCAAGACCATTGCTGCAGAGCTTAACCCCGATCCCAACAACGGCACCTTTACCGTTGCGCTCAACTTGGCGTCCACAGTTCCTGCCTGGCTGCGGGCGATCGGAGCGCGGCCCATGTCGCTGGGCCTGGATCTGCAAGGCGGCGTGCATTTCCTGATGGAAGTGTCCGAACTGGACATCAAAGCGCAGAACGAAACCCGTCTGCTGGAAGAGATCAGCGTTTTGCTCAAGGGTGAAAAGTTGCGCGGCACGGTGACACGTGGCGCGGATGGTCCGGTGGCGACCTTACGCAGTGCGGCAGACCGCGATCGTTTTGCCGGTCTGTTGCTCAATCGTTACCCTGGCGTCAAGTTCGCGCTCGGCGTTGGCGCAACCGAGACGGCGTTTCCCTTGGTTGGAACCATTCTGCCGGAAGAAAATGCCCGAGCCATCAGCACCGCGATCGATGCCAACCTCACTACGCTGCGCGAGCGCATAAACAGTCTCGGCGTTTCCGAGCCACTGATTCAGCGTCAGGGCGTGTCGCGAATCGCGATTGACCTGCCAGGGCTGCAGGACACGGCAGCCGCGATCAAATTGATCGGGTCGACTGCCACACTTGAATACCATGCAGTGGACGAAACCGCGCGAGGAAGTGACAAGGCTCCGGCCGGCTCGCGCGTCTACTACGACCGACAGGGCAATCCGGTCGTCTTGTTGCGTCGGGTAATCGCGTCCGGCGATCAGATGGTCAACGCAACGTCGATGTTCGACAGTCAGACCAGCACCCCGGCGGTCTCGGTCACGCTGAATTCGACAGGTGCCAGGCGCATGCTCGATTTTACCCAAGACAATGTCGGCAACGGCATGGCGGTGGTCTTGATCAACAAGAAGCCGATCGAGGTCACGGTCGATGGCAAGATCGTGCGTAGCTTCGATACCAAAGAAGAAGTCATCAGCGTCGCCACCATCAACGGCGTGTTCGGTGCTCAATTCCAGACCACTGGGCTTGATTCCACCGAAGAGGCCAGCGATCTGGCGCGATCACTGAAGTCTGGCTCGCTGTCGGCACCGCTCAGCATCGTTGAAGAGCGCATCATCGGGCCCAGTCTGGGCAAAGAAAATGTCGAAGCCGGGCTTACTGCGGTGATCTTCGCGTTTATCTTCGTACTCGCGTTTTTTATC
>JAWXCG010000003.1:0-11759 GCA_034440555.1 Pseudomonadota bacterium | reverse complement strand
CCCATGCCCGGCAAGCCCATGCCCGGCAAGCCCATGCGCGCGAAACGGCGATGACCAATTGAACACCGCTTCGAAGCGAACGCTACCGTTCTTCGATTCCAGCGGCACCAGAAACAAACGCAAGCTACCCAACTCCGGATGCACGAGGCGAGCAATGCCCTGTGAACCGGTTTTGCCCGGCGCGCGTAGCGTCAGCGAAAACGGCCGACCGCGTGGTGACGGCGACTTCAGCAGATCCACCGCTTCTACGATCAGATTTTGATAGGTGGCATCGATGGCGATCTCTTTGCTGATCAGTCGCTGGAAGTGTTCAGGGGTCAAATCCTTGAGAGCGAACTTGCGCTGCGCGCGCGCGTGGCAAAGGCGGCAAATTATAGCGTTGAGATGTGCCGGTTCCGGCCGCTGCAATCGTGGGAGCGGCGTGAGCCGCGATGCAGGCGCGCGTATACGGCAGCGTAGTCCAGCATCACTTGCGCCAGCACCGCCGGGGCATCGCGATGCAGCTCGGTCAGGTCGTCGCGGGAAAACGCCGTGGTAGCACTGATGATGTAGCGAAGCCAATCCCGCGCATTGCCGGCGCTTGGCGTTGATAGGAAAAGCGCAGTTGGAAGCGGCGGATCAGGCCGCGCCCGATGAAAAGCCGGCGTATTCGCTAGAATTGCAGCCGAACCTGGTATTGAATGAGCGGCTGAATGACCCCTGTTTAGTTGCCGGTGCTGCTGGAACACATGATTCGCAACGCTGCTGCTACGCTTGCATCGGTCCGCCCAGTTTGCGGCTTTCTCGAACAGAATATCGCCATGATGATCGTGCAACGTGCCCTGTTGTTCCTGCTGCTGTCCAGCGCCGCGCTCACCGCATTCGCGCAGACCGGAACCACATTCACCTACCAGGGTCGGCTTTACAACAATGGCCAGCTCGCGAACGGCAGCTATGTGTTGCGCGTGCGGCCCTACAGTGCAGTGACCGACGGAACAGCGCTGGCGTCGTCCCTGGATACGCCGGCTTTGAATGTGGTCGACGGCATCTTCAGCACCACCCTTGATTTCGGCAATGCTGTGTTCACCGGCAGCCCGGTGTTCCTCGACATCCAGGTGCAGGCGCCGGCCAGCAGTTTCGTTCAGCTTTCGCCACGGCAGCCAGTTACGCCGACGCCGTATGCGATTAATGCCGACAAGCTCGACGGGCTCGACGCGGCCGAGCTGATCGATGGCACACTGATTCCGTTTTCGTCGGGCGCCATGCTCAATGGCGCAACCGTCGTTTCGTCCTCGCCGCGCCTGATCGGTTTCGGCAGCAGTACAACCCAGACCATTGATGGCGCCGGCCAATCTTTTTTGCCAACCGAGATGGGCGGATTCTCGTTTGCGGTTCCCTTTGCTGGCACGATCGAGAACCTGCAGGTCAGCGCCGACCTCTTTGTCGCCTCGGTCACTTCGATCAACACGCTCGGTCTGCAATACGACTTCACCGTGTTCCGATCGCCGTCGGTGCCAAACAACGGCACCGATCATTTTGCATCGCCCTATCTGACGACACCGCTGACGGCTTCGCTGCGCTTCGGTTTCCCGAACTCCATTGTCATCCCCGGCACTTTTCGCAGTGCCACCACCAATGTCGCCGGGCCCCTGGTCGTCAACGCGGGCGATCGCATCGGAATCCGCGTGCGCACGCTGCAGTCGTCGGATCCTTCGGCGAGCGATGTCACCCAGCTGTCGTTCAATGCCACCCTGACGTACGTGCGGACACCTTGATGAACGCCCTGCCGAAAACATCCGTGATCAAAGCTGGCGTGATCACGCTGAGCGCGGTTGTCGCAACAGTGCTGTGCGTGTTCGCGCCCGCGGTTGGCGCCGAAGCACGCGGCAATGCCATCGGCGTGCTGCAACGCGAGCACACCGAGCTCAGCGCGCAACTCGCACCCGAGTGGCAGGAGGCGCTCGCACGCATGAGTGCAACGCAACTCGATGCCCTGCGGCACGGCGCCAGTGTCGACAGTATCGTGCTCGACGGCGATGAAACCCTACTCGATTTCATGACCAGGCGCCGCGTGGTCGATGTGCCGCCCGAACTTCTGGTCGCACCGGTCGGTGGCGGCACCGCACGTGGCGGAACGTTTCTCATCGATGCGCAATTGCTTCCGAAAGGCAGCGGTGCACCCAATGGCAGCCTTGTCGGCGGAACGCTGCGACTGGACCCCTTGCTGCCGGGCGGCGGTGGTACCTCGGGTTCGGCGCAGTTCCAGTTGACTGCGAGTATCGGCCAGCCGACGGTGGCGACATCCAACAGCAGCCAGACGACCTTGATGAAGCCCGGCTTCTGGACGCCGACCAACGCGGTCGCTGTCACGCAGATCTTCCGCGACGGATTCGAATAGGAATATGCCGATGATCATGCAACGCACTCTGCTGTTCGTGCTGCTGTCGCTGATGGCGCTGGCTTCATATGCGCAGACCGCGACCACATTTACCTATCAAGGCCGCCTGTACAACAACGGCCAGCTTGCGAACGGCAGCTATGTGCTGCGGATCCGTCCGCACAGCACCCTGATCGGCGAGTCGCCGCTGGCGGCAGCGCTGGATACGCTGGCGTTGACGGTCGTCGATGGCATCTTCAGCACGACGCTCGATTTCGGCGCGGGCGTGTTCTCCGGCGGCCCGGTCTTCCTCGATATCCAGGTGCAGGCGCCGGCCAGCAGCTTCGTCCCATTGACTCCGCGACAGCCGGTGACGCCGACGCCGTATGCGATCAACGCTGACAAGCTCGACGGTCTTGACGCGGCACAGATCGGCAGTCGTGAGTTCGCCGATTTCTTCGCCTTGATGTTTCCCGACAACGCCGCGACGGTGGCGCCGGGCACCGACGTCGATTTTCCGCAGAATGGGCCGCAGTCCGGCGGCATCACGCGGCTTACAGCAGACGCCTTCAATCTGTCTGCCATAGGCACCTACCAGGTATTTTTCCAGGTCAGCATCACCGAGCCGGGTCAATTGTTGCTGACACTCAATGGCGCCGACCTTGCATATACCGTCGTCGGCCGCGCGACCGGTACCAGCCAGGTCACCGGCATGGCCCTGGTGCAGACCACCACGATCAATTCAATACTCACAGTGCGCAACCCGGCAGGCAACAGCACTGCACTGACAGTCACACCCCTTGCCGGTGGAACCCGCCTGGTCTCTGCGCATCTGGTGATCACGCGGCTTCAGTAGTGCATGTGCAGGCAGTGGTCGTTCCTGCGCCCCGCTGAAACCCAGGGAAGGTCTGAATAAGTCACGACGTCGTCTTCGCCACACTGCTTATTGCTTGCCAGACCCCCGCTCTTAACAGCGGAGCTGGTCAACCTGCGGTTTTTCGCCCCCTGACTCAGGGGGCTATCGCGGCTCCGGACTTGTTCAGAGGTTCCCTAGTTGAATACCGCTTCAAGTCGAAAGCTGCCCTGCTTGAGTTCCATCGGCACCAGAAACACCGACAGAACGCCAAGCTCGGGGTGCAGCAATCGATAAATACCCTGTGGGCCGCGCAGTCCTTCAGGTGCCACCAACGTCAACGAAAACGGCTGGCCGCGCGGCGACGGTGACTTGATCAGTTCGACGGATTCGACCACTAGTGCGTGATCGGTGCCATCAATCGTCAATGAGTTTCCAATCAACGGGCGGAAATGATCTGGCGTCAGGTCTTTGAGGTCGAACATGGGCGGGCGTGCTCGCGGTAGAGTGTTCGACCAGTCTATCAATGTGACAGCACCCCGTAGAATCGGGTCTTGACCCGCCAGTCGCGTTTTTAGCCTGCCGCGGCGCTCGGGTAAGCCAGGCAAGCCCCTGCGCTGCAACAGCAGACTTGCCAGCAAAGCCCTAAGCTCGGGACAATGATCATTCCGGTGCGTTAGGCGCGCGCCGGCCCAGTGGCGGAATCGGTGTACCGAAGCGAGGCCTTGTGTCGGGGATTTTAGTTGTAGAACGCTCAGCGACGCTGAATCACCTATTGCAGCGCACGCTGCAGGCGTCACAGGTCAGTAGCTGGGCAGAGCTGACCAGTTATGCCGACACGCTCGATCATTTGCAGCGCGCTGCCGATATGGGCCAGCCTTACGGCTTGATCATGCTCGGCGCGCCAGCGCGCAATACGCGTGACTTCGAAGATTTGCTGATGTTTCTGCGCAACCCGCGCCAGGCAAAGATTCCTTTGCTGCTGCTGGCACACGAAAAGACCGCCGACATCGATGCGTTTGTTGCCGCGCGACCGGAAACCACGTTTTTGTTGTGGGCCAATTTTTCACGCATTCCGGCCATCATCGGGCAACTGGCGCCAGCGCCGGAGCCGGCCCCCGTATCCGAAACCCACAGTCCCGACCCGACCATGTCGGGCACGCCGATGCAGAGCAGCAGCAGCTCGCATAAGCCCGACAACGGCGTGCGTGTGCTGTTCGTCGACGATTCGGCCAGCGTGCGCCTCGCCTACAAACAACTGCTCGACCGCAACGGTTACAAGACTGAAACCGCCGGGTCGATTTCCGAGGGGTACCTGAAGGCCACCAGCAGCCACTTCGATCTTATGGTGATCGATTACTTTCTTCCCGACGGTAACGGCGATGAGCTGTGCCGCAAGCTGCGTCACAACCCATCCACCGCCTCGGCGGCGATCGCGATCATCACCGGCACCTATCGCGAAGATGTGATCAAGCGTTGCCTCGAGGCGGGCGCGGTGGAGTGCACATTCAAGAATGAAGCCAAGGAACTGTTCCTGGCGCGCATCAATGGTCTGGCGCGACAGGTGCAGATGCATAAAGCCTCCCAGTCGGAAAAGCAACGACTCGAAGGCATTCTCGGTTCGGTCGGCGATGGCGTGTTCGGCGTGGACGCAAAAGGCGTGATCAGCTTCGTCAACCCGACCGCACTGCGCTTACTCGGCCACGACGACGAGAGCACCCTGCTTGGGCAGCCCGCGCACGTCATCGTGCATCACTCCGCGGGCGATGGCCAGGCGATCGAAGAGAAAGATTCTCCGCTGGTACAGGCCTACCACAGCGGCATACCGCTGAACGCGTTGGAGACGGTGTTCTGGAATCGACAGCGTGACGCGATGCCCGTGGAATGTTCAGTGTTGCCGCTCTCGGTTGGCGCGCAGCGCGAAGGCTCAGTCGTTGTGTTCCGCGACATCTCCGAACGCAAGAGCGCCGACCGATTGCGTTGGGAGCTGATCCACGATTCTCTGACCGGATTGTTCAACGCGCGACATTTCTCGCAGGTATTGACCAGCGAGTTGATCAAGCGTCGCGACAACGGCGGATACTCGGCCGTGCTCTATGTCGACATCGATCGCTACACGCATATTATCGACGCTGGTGGTCCTGGCGTCGGCGACCGGCTCGTTGCCGACATCGGCCAGGCATTCAACAAGCGACTGCGCGAGGGCGATGTCATGGCGCGCCTCGAGGGTGACCGCATGGCACTGCTGCTGACCGGCGTCGCACTCGACAATCTGTTCACCATTGCCGATGGATTCCGCGCATTGGCCCATGAGTGCCACTATGTTGCCAACCGCCACAAGCGCAATGCCACCGTGTCTCTGGGCGTGGCGGTGCTATCGCGCGACACGCCCTCAGCCGAGTACGCTCTGGAGCATTCCCGCGTAGCCTGCCGGACGGCCAAGCACCGCGGCCGCGATCAAACCCAGATCTATGTCGGTGAGCATGACGTGCGCGTTGCACGTGAGCTGGAGGCGGGCTGGACGACGCGCTTTCGTGAGGCCATCGAACAGAACCGCTTCGAGTTTGATCTGCAGCCAATCGTGCCGCTGACGGCGTTGTCGCAGACCGAGTCGCAGATCGAAGTGCGCAATGGTTGGCGGCTGGGCAACGCCAGTGCCGAAATCCTGTTCGAGCTGCTGATTCGCATGCGCGACCGTCGTGGCGACGTGGTCGCGCCCAGCGTATTTGTGCCGCTGGCCGAGCGTGTCGGCATGATGCCCAAGATCGATCTCTGGGTGGTGCAGCACGCGCTCGCCGCGATGGCCGCACACACGGCGCTGCTCGATCGCATCGCCTTCAATATCAATCTGTCCAATCAGACCCTGGCCGATCCCGAATCGATGGCGCTGATCGTGAACGCGATCAAGGCATCCAGTGTGCCGGCGCGCGCATTGGTGTTCGAGATCACCGAGACCAGCGAAATGACCTCGATGCACGTGGTGCGTCGTGTCATGCAGCAACTGCGCGATCTTGGCTGCCGCTTCGCGCTGGATGACTTCGGCACCGGGTTTTCATCGTTCACGCATCTGCGCCACTTGCCGGTGGATTTCGTCAAAATCGAAGGCAGTTTTGTCGAGGGCATGGCCGACAATGATCTGGACCACACCATGGTCGCATCGATCGCCGGTTTGGCCCGGTCGATGAAGCTTGCTGTGATCGGTGAGCATGTCGACAGCTTTGCCACGCTGCAGGCACTGCGCGAATGCGGCGTGGAATACGGACAGGGCCACTATATTGGTGAGCCGCGCAAGTTTGCCGACCTGGATTTCGCTTCGGTCCTGCCGCCGCGTTGAGTCGGACTTCGGATCGCCCTCGGCGGCCTGCGACGCGCATCGGTCACGGCTGCTGTGTTCGCGACTATTTCGGGATGACTGATGGCGCCATCTATGCAAACGCATGAGGCTGCCGCCGCAACGTCAGCATCATTCACTGCACGCAGCGCGCTGCGCCACACGCTGGGCGCAGGCGCAACGCGCATCGCGCTGAGCCTGTTGCTGGGACTGGCCGTACTGGCGCTGGCCGGGCCATGGCTGAGTCGATTCGACAGCGAAGACACCGATTGGGAACACATCCAGGCCGCGCCCGGGTGGGCACACGGCCATTGGCTGGGCACCGATGCGATTGGCCGCGATGTGTTCGTACGCACCTTGGTTGGCGGTCGCGTTTCATTGCTGGTAGCGGCCGGAGCCGGCACGCTGGCATTGCTGCTGGGTCTGCTCTATGGCGCGTATGCCGGTACGCGCGGTGGCGTGATCGAGCGTCTGCTGATGCGGATGCTGGATGTAATTTCGGCGTTGCCGTTTCTGTTGATCATAATTCTCCTGCTCACCGTATTCGGACGTCATCCGTTGCTGCTGATCGCTGCGATCGGCGGCTATGTCTGTGTCGATCTGGCACGCATGGTGCGCGGCGAATCCGCGCGTCTGCGCGAACTTCCCTTCATGACCGCGGCGCGCGCGCTCGGCGCCTCAACGCCGTGGCTGCTGTACCGCCACGTGCTGCCCAACGTGCTCGGGTTTGCACTGGTGTATTTGTCACTGGCGATCCCACAGGCGATCCTGGTTGAGAGCTTTCTGAGTTTTCTTGGTCTGGGTGTTGATGAGCCCGCCGTCAGCTTGGGTACCCTGCTCGCCGAGGGTGCTCAGGAGATCGAGGACGCGCCCTGGGTATTGATCGCGCCGGCGTTGTTCATGGTGTCGCTGCTGATCGCGCTGACGGTGCTCGGTGATGCACTGCGCCGCGCAGCCTCGCCGCGCGAAGGCGATGCGTCATGTTGAATGTCAGGGCAGGCTTTTCACGCGAACCCAGAACAGCGCAGCCGCAGAGACTGAGGCTGCAGGTCATCCCCAACAAGCAAGCTGCACCCACAGCCGGTGCAATGTCCGTCCGGGACTCGGCATGAGCGCCGCGATTGCGCGACTCAGCCTCGAGCATTTCACCGTGCAGTACCTCCATGCCGAGCGGCCGGCGCTGAGCGATATCTCGTTTGGTCTTCGTGCCGGCGCCTGCCTGGGTGTGGTGGGTGAATCCGGTAGCGGCAAATCCACTCTGGCGTTGGCATTGATCGGGCTGCTGCCAGGGAGCGCGCGACAGACTGGATCATTGCACTGCGAAGGCGGGCGCGTGGCCTTCAAAGACGTGCGCGCCTGGCGTGCACTGCGCGGGCATCACATCGGCTATGTATTCCAGGACGCTGCCGCGAGTTTGCATCCACTGCGCAGCGTGTACGCGCAGTTGCACGAGATGCTGCGCGATGACGCGCGCGTGTTGGCGGCGCTGCACGAAGTAGGGCTTGCCACCGACCGCAATTTTTTGCGGCGCCAACCGCATCAGCTTTCCGGTGGCCAACGGCAGCGGCTGATGATTGCTCTGGCACTGGCACTGGCCCCGCCCATACTGATCTGCGACGAGCCCAGCAGTGCCCTCGACGCCTTGGCCAGTGCCGCTATTCTGGATTTGCTGCAGCGGCTCAAGCTCGAGCGTGGACTGGCGCTGCTTTTCGTCAGCCATGATCTCGACGCCGTGGCTGCCATCGCCGACGAGCTGCTGGTGCTGCGCGCCGGCATCTGCGAGCTGCAGGGCGCTACTGCCAGCGTACTGGCGTCCGATCAGGCCTACGTCAGCGAGCTGCGTAATAGTCGACCGCGCCTGCGTGGCAATCCGCAGCGCTTGGGTGCAGGTGATGCAACGCCGCTGCCACGACCCGCTGCGGGTCCGGTGGTGATCGAAGTGGCCAAGCTGCAGGCGCGTTACCAGGATCGCTTGGCGCTGTCCGACCTCGCTTTCGTCTTGCGGCGCGGACAAACACTAGGGGTGATGGGCGCGTCCGGGAGTGGCAAGTCGACGCTGGCGCGTGTGCTGTTGGCACTGCAAGCTCCAGCGCAAGGGCGCATGCAGGTAGCTGGCGCAGATCCGCGGCAGCTGCGCGGCAGGGCGCTGAAGCAGTGGCGGCGACGCGTGCAGATCGTGTTTCAAGACCCGGGCACCGCACTGGATCCGCAGCAACGCGTGGGTGAGGCGATCGGTGAGGCGTTGGATTTGCATCGCCTGGTGGCTTCGGCCAGTGAGCGTACTGCCCGCATCACCCAGTTGCTGGCCGACGTACGCCTGTCGTCCGAGTTGATCGATCGTTACCCGCATCAACTTTCCGGTGGACAGAAGCAGCGTGTCGCCATTGCACGGGCGCTGGCCACCGATCCCGAAGTGCTGATCTGTGACGAAGCCGTCTCGGCACTGGATGTTTCGGTGCAGGCCGAGGTGCTCAATCTGCTGGCCGATCTGCGCGACCAGCGCCAGCTGAGCCTGATCTTCATCGGCCATGATCTGGCCGCGATGAGCTTTATTTCCGACCAGTTGCTGGTGCTCGATCAAGGCCGCATCGTCGAAGCTGGCGCAACCGCGGACGTGCTGGGCGATCCGCAGCACGCGGTGACGCGCGCGTTGATTGCGGCGCTACCGCCGCGATTGAGGGCGTCGACGTAAGAAGGCGTCGTTCCGCCGCTTTCAGAACAACAAATTTCGGCAAGAACAAAATGATGAGTGGGTGCGGCATGGCAATGCTGCACATCCGCTAGGGAAGGTCTGAATAAGGCACCCCTTCGTCTTCGCCACACTGCTTATTGTCGCCAAACCCGCAAAAACCTGCGGTTTTTCGCCCCCTGACTCAGGGGGCTATAGCGGCTCCGGACTTGTTCAGAGGTTCCCCAGGAGAGCCGGATTTCAGCCACGCGGCAATGGCAGGCGCTGCACCCAGGATTTTATTTTCATCTTGATGCGCGTGAACAACGGTGCATTGGCAATGGCCTGATTTGCTCCGGCCGCGGCGCCCACTTGCTGCGCTGTGGTATCGGTGGAGTCGACACGGCGATCGCCGCGCGGACGCCGACGACGCTTGCGCCGACGCGCTTCATCGTCCGCATCGGAAACAGAGGGAATGCCAGCGCTGACCACTACCGGCGCTACCACCGGCGCGACTGGCGCTGGTGCACGGACCGGGGCGCCTTCGCGTCTGGGTTCGCTGGAACGCGCGCGTTCCGGACCGCGATCACCACTGCGGCCGCCAGTAGACGCGGACGAGCGTGACGACGAACCGCCAGCATGCCCAGGTTTACCGTCACGGCGTTTGCCATCGCGCTGATCGCGCTCGCGGCGTTTCTTGCGTTCGGCCGCCGCTTCGGCAAGCGCGTCCTCGACCACGCTTTCGCGCGGCGCTTCACCATCCACTGGCTTGGGTGCGGAGCGCGGCACCGGTAGCAGCATGGTCGGATCCAGCTGCACGACCGGAATCTTCTGTTCGATGTAGGCCTCGATATCGGGCAGGCTCATCGCATACTCGTCGCAGGCGAAGCTGACCGCATCGCCTTCGGCACCGAGGCGCGCGGTTCGACCGATGCGGTGCACGTAGTCTTCGGCATCAAACGGCAGGTCGTAATTGAACACATGGCTGACGCCGGGGATGTGCAGGCCGCGCGCCGCCACATCGGTGGCCACCAAGAGGCTGAGCTCGCCCTTGGTGAAGCGCGCGAGCAGCGACTCACGCTTCTTCTGTGGCACATCGCCGGACAGCACACCCACCCGGTAGCCGGCGCGCTCAAGCGTGCGGGCCACGCGCTCACAACCGATCTTGGTGTTGACGAACACCATGCTGCGGTTGGCGTCCATCTGCGCCAGCAATCCCAGCAGTAGGGGCAGTTTTTCTTCCGTGGCCGGAAAATACACGCGCTGGCGCACGCTCGCGGCGGTGATGGTTTCGGTTTCGACAACGAGCTTTTCGGGCTCATTCATGTGCTCGTAGGCGAGCTCCAGCACACGATGGCTGAGCGTGGCCGAGAACAGAAGATTCTGCCGTTCAAGCGCCCCCGGCATGCGTCGCAACAAGAAGCGGATGTCCTTGATGAAGCCGAGGTCGAACATGCGGTCGGCCTCGTCCATGATCATCATTTCGATCGCGCGAAAGCTGACCGCGTGCTGTTTGAAGAAATCGATCAGCCGGCCCGGTGTGGCAACGATGATGTCGACGCCGTCCTCGAGCAACTTGCGCTGCTTCTCGTAGTCGACGCCGCCGTAGATCAGCGCCACGCGCAAACCGGTATGGCGTCCAATCTGCTGGGCGTCCTTGTCGATTTGAATCGCCAGCTCACGCGTCGGTGCCAGGATCACCGCACGCGGGTCCTGGGCGCGGCGCTCGGGATGCGCAGGCCCCTTGAGTAAACGATTGTAGAGCGCGACCAGAAATGCGGCGGTCTTGCCGGTGCCGGTCTGAGCCTGTCCGGCTACATCCTTGCCAGCCAGGGTCAGCGGCAGGGTCATTGCCTGGATCGGGGTGCAGCGCACGAATCCGGCGTCGTTCAGACCTTGCAGCAGAGTCGGGTGCAGGTCGAAATTCTCAAAAACTATATCGGTAAGCGTTTTGTCTGACACTGTGTATCCTGGATTTGCGGGGCTTGCGCGGCGTCAACGCGACCGCATGTGGAATAGCATTGAGTAACTGGCTTGATCCAAGGCACGATGGGGGCGAGAATCCCGGAGCGCCGACAAGTCATTGCTGCGCGGCGGAAGGATTAGTGGTTCCCGGCCAGTCGTAGCCTGTCAAGTGTAACCGAATGCGTGCTCAAGCCCGCGTCCAACAAGGAGATTTTCGTGAATCAACATGTCAGTCACGCCGATGACGCGAGCTTTGAAAGCGCCGTTCTGCAGTCCAGCGAGCCCGTGCTGGTCGATTTCTGGGCCGAATGGTGCGGCCCCTGCAAGATGATCGCGCCGATGCTTGATGAGCTGGCTGAGCGCTATCAGGGCCGCCTGAAAGTGGTAAAGGTCAATGTTGATCAATCGCAGAAGACGCCGCGTACCTACGGTATTCGCGGAATCCCGACCTTGATGCTGTTCAAGGACGGCAAGGTGCAGGCCACTCAGATCGGCGCGGTGAGCAAGACCCAGCTCACCCAGCTGATCGACAAGCAGTTGGGCTGAGTTGTCGCTTTACGCGAAACGTGGCCCACGTGGGCCACGT
>JAWXCG010000002.1:0-29971 GCA_034440555.1 Pseudomonadota bacterium | reverse complement strand
CAACCGCCAGCGCAAGATCTGCCGCCGAGTTTGCTGAGCAGTATTTGGCAGCGCAGGACCACGCTGATCGCGGCGTTTTCGCTTGTAGCGATCAGCGTGCACCTGTTGTTGCGTTTCGGTGTTCACAGCGGCACGGATGTTGACCGGATTCCCTTGCTGATTGCGCTCGCGGTCGGGGGCCTGTTGCTGCTCTTTGATCTGATCGGCAAGCTGCTGCAGCGGGAATTTGGTGCTGATCTGCTTGGCGGCATTGCCATCATCACCTCGGTTGTGCTGGGCGAGTATCTGGCCGGATCGATCATCGTTCTGATGCTCTCTGGAGGTGATGCGTTGGAACGTTACGCGTTGCGCAGTGCCTCATCGGTGCTGGCCGCACTGGCCAAGCGCATGCCATCGACCGCGCATCGCAAGCATGAATCCGAAATCGTGGATGTCGCACTGCACGAAGTCGCTGTGGGCGACACGCTGGTGATCTATCCGCATGACATTTGCCCGGTCGACGGTGTGGTGATCGAGGGACACGGTGTGATGGACGAGTCCTATCTAACCGGCGAGCCGTTCCGGATCACCAAAACCTCTGGCTCGACGGTGCTTTCGGGCGCGATCAACGGAGCATCAGCGCTGACCATCTGCGCAACCCAACTCGCTGCCGACTCGCGCTATTCAAGAATCATGGAAGTCATGCGCGAGTCGGAAGCCACGCGACCGCATCTGCGGCGTTTGGGCGATCGTTTGGGTGCGATCTACACGCCGGTGGCACTGGTGGTCGCGCTGCTCGCCTGGATGATCAGTGGGGAGTCCATTCGTTTCCTGGCAGTGCTGGTCATTGCGACGCCGTGTCCTCTCATCATCGCTATCCCGGTCGCGATCATCGGCTCGATTTCCCTGTGCGCGCGTCGCGCGATCATCGTCAAGAGTCCGGTCGTACTCGAGCAGATCGCTGAGTGTCGTACCGCAATTTTTGACAAGACCGGAACGCTTACTTATGGCGCCCCGACGCTTACCGAACAACTCACTGCTCCGGGTTTCGTTTCATCTGATGTGCTGACTTTGGCGGCGAGTCTGGAGCGCTACTCCAAGCATCCGCTGGCGCGCGCCATACTGGTAGCGGCGGGCGAGGCCGGGCTGCCGCTTCCGGAGGCCACCGACGTAGACGAGCAACCTGGCCACGGATTGCGCGGGACCGTTTCGGGCCATCAAGTGCGGATCAGCAGCCGCATCCAACTGGTGGGGCAAAAGCTTGCTGTTGCCGAACAGTTGCCGCCCATAATGGGTGGGCTCGAGTGCATGGTGGTCATCGACCAACGCTACGCGGCAACGCTGAGATTTCGCGATGCGCCACGCGCCGACAGTCACTCGTTTGTCAATCATCTGGGACCCAAACACCAATTCCGAACGGTAATGATCGTCTCCGGAGATCGCGAGTCGGAGGTGCGCTATCTGGCCGAGCAGGTGGGTATAACCGAGATCTACGCGGAGCAGAGCCCAGAACAAAAGCTCGCCATCGTCCGTGCTGAAACAGCTCTTGCCAAAACGCTGTACGTCGGGGACGGCATAAATGACGCGCCGGCGATGATGGCGGCAACGGTCGGCATGGCAATTGGACAGCACAGCGACGTAACGACGGAAGCTGCGGGCGTCGTGATCATGGACAACTCCTTGCAAAAGGTCGACGAGTTCATGCATATCAGTCGTCGCATGCGCGTTATTGCATTGCAGAGCGCGGCCGGCGGTATGGCTTTGAGCATTATTGGCATGGGCTTCGCAGCCGGTGGATACCTCAGTCCCGTCGGAGGTGCTATTGCGCAGGAAATCATCGATGTGCTGGCGGTACTTAATGCGTTGCGTGCGGCGTTTCCTCCAGCGGTGATCCATGATCTCTGACCGCGAAATTGGCGTCGCGCCGCCAGCGCTGGTCGCCACGGATCGCAAGTGCGAACGGCGGCGTAGTCGAGCCGTTGAGACCTGCGGGCCTTGCCATCCTCGAGTCACCACAGCGTTTTCCACAACCGTCTTCTCAATCGCTCGTAATGGTCGATTGACTCACGCTGCTGACGCCGGGAGCAACACCGCTGCTTGTTGTAAAAGTGGTAAAAGTCGTGCCTGGCAACAGCCGCAGAATAAGGACCGAGCCCGATGAGCATCTCCAGCCAACTCGAACTGAAGTCGCGAAGCGTGTGGTCCACGCTCGGCGCTGCTGTGAACAAGTTCATACAGATCGACGGCGAGGAGTGGGCGGGGGCGTTCGCGCACTATGCATTCTTTTCGCTTTTCCCGTTGATCATTTTTTTCGTCACCATCGCCTCGATTTTTGTCGACCGTGACCGCGCCGGAACGGAAATCATCGCCTACATAGAAGCCTATATTCCGATTGGTCAAGACGAACACAAGTTCATTTTTGATACCGTCGGCAGCGTCGTCAAAGTACGCGGCCAGGCGAGTGCAGTTGCATTTCTCATGCTGGCTTGGGCTTCAATGCGTTTCTTCTCGACATTGATTCGCGCCACCAACCGGGCCTGGGGCATGGATGCACACAACTGGTGGCGTCTGCCGCTAAAGAGTCTGGCCTTTCTGGCGATCATCGCCGGCATCGTGTTGTGCAGCATTGCAACGCCGGTCTTGGTGAACATGGCGAAGGAGTGGCTGATACCGTCGCGTGAGTTTCGTTCCTGGGTGCACACCCTCTGGCGCTTCCTCATCCCGATGTTGGTGGTCTTCGTTGGCCTGAGCCTGTTTTATCGGCTGGCTCCGCGTCGAAGGACGCGGTTTTCCGAAGTCTGGGTCGCCGCCCTCGTGGCCACTGTGCTTCTGCAGGTCTCCGAGACGCTGTTCGTGCTGTATCTCACCTATTTCGTTTCGTTGAACGCGGTCTATGGAACCTTCGGCGGGATCATGGCAATGCTGCTGTGGATCTACGTCTTCGGTTGCATTTTCATTTTCGGCGCCTGTCTTTGCGCCGCACAATCCGAAGCGAAGGTGTCGCCGGTGAAAGTCATTACCGCATGAGCTATGGGCAGCTTGATTGCGTCATCAGGCAACACAGCCTTGACGTCTGCCAGGGTTGGTTTGTTCGCCGGGTCCTTGGGCGTCGCGCAGAAATAATGTGCCTGTTTTGAACGTGACACTCTTGCTGTTCTTTTAAGCCGCCAGCGTTGTTGCCCGAAGGATTGCGTAGTCCGACTACGCGTCCCTTTCGGCGCCGAGCAGGCGGGATAAAATCCGGCGCAATCCGACCACATTATTTCTGCGCGACGCCCTACCAGCTGCAGTATTGCTGCGGGCGGCCTTGTCGAGCGCGCCGCACAAAGACGGCGTCGCTGCTCTGCAAGCGATAAAGGCCGCAGCCAATTCTCGATGCAATGAGAATTCGACTGCGGCCTTTTTCATTCTACTTCGGTGATTTTAATTACAGCTTGCGGCGAAGGCTTACAGTAAGTGCGACAAACAGCAGTATTCCGCCACCGAAAGCCGCCCACGGCATCAGCCCAGCCGTTCCCGGAAGTCGCGAGGGCAGCGGTCGATCATCTGCGGACGCAACGTATTGTGTGGCGGGCTCGTCCATTGGCTGATCGTCGGCCGGCGGCGGCGATGAGGTCATGGGCGCCAAGCGGGTGAACCGTTGTTTTGGGGCGGGTTGCGTTGCATATCCGTACTCACCTTCAGGTACGTACAGATTGATGTCGTCGGTGGCGGTCAGCTTGTCAAACTCGGTGGCCCGGTCGTTGATGTAGGCGACTTGCCCCGGTGCCGGTTCGAGCATCACTTCCTCGATTACGCGGTCGCGCTTGTCACGAATGGTGAAGATCACCATTCCGTCTGAATCGACCTTGACAAACCGGGCCGACAAGCGCGCCCAGACGGATCCCTCGGCGTCGACCGCTTCCTGACACGCATCAACCACGCGCGGGTGTTCGCGCGTCATGTCGGCGTTCCAGCGGAAGTCGTCGCAAGTTGCTGGTGCTGTGCGCTCGACCGGAAAATCGGTAGGCGGTTGCTGCGCTGCTACGGCGCCCGCGACGGCGAGGCCGAGCAGGGTGAGCGTGAAACGAGTGGCGTTCAAGATTTTCATTTCTATCTCCTTGGGGGTTGCGAAGGGACGTCAGTTGCCATGGCCCGCACGATGAAGCGCTGGGGTGCATTGCCGACGAAATAAAACGGGTAACAAGTCACGAGCGTGAGCACTGCCTCACCGGTTTGGGCGAGCACATAGACATCGGTGGGTTCCACCACCGACAACGTGGAGACACGGTATGTGTCGGTCCGATCCAGTGTTTCCAGTTCAATCAAATCTCCGATCACGAGATCCTTCAGGCCGCGAAAGAACGTGTCGCGATGGGCCGCAATTGCCACGTTGCCGGCGCTGCCTGGCGCTGCCGCGCCCTCCACCAGCCCCGCGCCGCGCAACAACACGGAGTCGCCTGTGCCCGAGCCGACGGGTACGACCATTCCGATGCGCGGAATTCGCAGCAAGGCGATTGCGGCGGTGTCGGGCGCGGGCACGTGTGCCATTGCAGCGTCTGGCGCTGCAGCTGGCGTGACGCGAAGCGAAACCGGGTGCACCAGCTGCGTCGCGCCGGGTACGGGCATCTGCGGTGATCGCGCCGCAACTGGCAGCCGCTGCTTCTGCTCGACGAATGCAGAGATGGTCTCCTGGCGCGCCGCCTCACCTCGGCTCTGGCCGAGGAAGAACAACGCGATCAGTAGCGCTCCGCTAATCCAAAGACATGTCTCGACGACTTTCATGAATCGATGGCGTCCGATTGAACGAACTGCACTTTGCGCGTGTGTGCGGTAACAGTCTGTGCGTTGACGTACCTTGTCGATTTGCTGGAATGAGTTCCGAGCGAAAAACCAATCATGTCGACGACGTGCGATGGGTCCAACGGTTGGCGAGAATCGTCATCGCACGCATTCCGCAGGATTGATTCGTTTCGAGTCAGTCAACGCGTGTCGCGGCCGGGCCCGCTCCTACATGATCCAAGTCACTGTGGCTTGGTGACGTGCCCACCGAACTGATTGCGCAGCGCAGCCAGTAATTTATCGGAGTATGAGTCAGCGTCGCGCGAACGCAGCCGCTCAAGCAGCGACAGTGTGATCACCGGCGCAGAAACATTCAGCTCAATCGCCTCGGCAACGGTCCATCGGCCTTCACCGGAGTCGTCGACGAAAGGCGCAATACCGGCAAGCGTCGGATTGGTCTTCAGCGCGGCGGCGGTGAGATCCAGTAGCCAGGAGCGAACCACGCTGCCGTGGCGCCAGATCTCGGCGACCTGATGCAGATCCAGAGCGAACTCAGACTTGTGCTGCAGGATTGAGAACCCTTCGGCATAGGCCTGCATCAGACCATATTCGATGCCATTGTGAATCATCTTGGTGTAGTGGCCGGCACCCACCGGCCCGACTCGGCCCCAACCTCGGTCCAAGGCCGGCGCCAATGTCTCGAAAATCGGGCGCAATCGTTCAATTGCTGAGACGTCGCCGCCGATCATCAAGCTGTAACCTTCGGCCAGTCCCCACACGCCGCCACTGGTGCCGCAGTCGATGTAGTGGACTTGCCTGGCAGCAAACGACCTGGCGCGACGTTGCGTGTCTTTGTAATTGGCGTTGCCGCCATCGATCACTGTGTCTCCGCTGGCCAGCAAGGGCAGCAGATTGGTCAGTGTGTCATCGGTGACCGCGCCGGCCGGAACCATCAGCCAGATTACGCGCGGCGTTGGCAGTTTGGAGACCAGGGCGGTCAGCGTATCTGCTGATTCGCCACCGTGCTGCTCAAGCTGATTACGCGCAGCGAGCTTGGGATCCAGACCGAACACTGGATGCCCGCCACGCAGCAGGCGTTGCGCCATGCTCGCGCCCATGCGCCCCAGACCAATCATGCCGATTTTCATCTGAAATCACTGAACGTAGGGCTGCCAGTTAGTGGATAGCAATAGCAGAACAAAGCCGGTAACCGCCATCAGTGCGTGTCCAATCATCAGCGGAATCGGCAACGGCAGCAGTTTCCAGTGGAACAGTAAATTCATCGCCGCGCCACCAATCGCCGCCAGGATAAAGAGCGCCAGCGCTAGCTGAGCCATCGGTGGAATGCCCAGTGTCACAGCCGCATAGGTGAGCAGGGTCAACCCAGCAGCCGCCATCAGGCCATGACCCATGGCCAACCAAACGGGTGGTCGGGGCGTGCCACTGAAGCGCATGCCGGCCATCAATAGTCCACCCAAGGCCGCAGCACCGAACAAAGCCGCCGCGGTTTGCATCATCGTATTCGGTTCCATAAACCAGACCTCGCACGTTTGACGTTCGGCTCAGGCGAACCTGAGCGCTGTGAACTGAAGTGTTGGCACAAATGAATGCGCTTCCATGACCATGGAAGCGCATTTCAGCACCCAACTGATCCATGCCACCGTCGCCTTGAAGTCAATTCGAAAAGAGTCGATATCGGATCCGGCAGTGAACCGTTGGACGTGGAGCTCTGCGACGTCCTGGCGCTTAGTCGTGGTGCCCGGCGCGAACCAGAGCTGCATCACGCGTGGCGGTTGCGGCTGCTTTGTCGGCAGCGAATGTCGCATTGGCCGTACTGACGCACGCGTCCTTGTCGACGCCGCTGAGCGCATCACATTTTTCGGTCGCGATGTTGAGGCGGCCTTCCGCGTCGGTGGTGGCAACATCAAAGTCGGCTTTGGCCTTCTCAGTCATTGCTTCGGCCTCGGCCGCAGTCAGTTTCTTCATTTCGCCGTCGTCGCTGTGCATAACATCATGCTTGGCGTCAGCAACGTCCTCGTTGGCCTTGGCCACTTCTTCGCTTCGGTCTTCACGCGCTTCATTGGAATCTTCCGCTGCTTCCTGACGTGCTTCGGAGACATCCTTGGCGGTTTCGGACGGTGACTCGGTGCAGCCTGCGAGCATCAAAGCGGCAGCGGCTGCAAACGGGATAACCAAGCTTTTAATCGGCGTATTTTTCATGGAACTTACTCCTGGTAGGGAAGGTGCAGTGCGGGACGCGGCAAGGGGCCGCGCGGCAACGGGGGTTGGTCGGTCGGGGCTGCCAACGGGCGGGTAAAATCGATCCATGCCGGGCTATTGTCCGGCGGCAGGTAGAGCGCGATCGTCGCCAGTTGGCGTTCACGATCTTCGCTCGATTCCACGTAGTCGCACAGGCACAGAGTGGTCATGGGATCGTCGCACCCGGATTAACGGGAAGCGCGCCTGTCGTTAGTCTTGTCTTTGTCGTCGATGTGTTCGTCGGCTTCTTCCTGGATCTTGTCACCCACAGCTTCGGTATCTTCGCCCACGCCGCGCATGGTGTTGCATGCGCTCAATGCAAAGGCAAGGGTGCCGAGCAACAGCGGAACGAGCATTTTTCTGGCATTCGTGTTCATGGTGGTCTCCTGAATCGTAGGCTTCGCGCATTCATGTCCGCAGACCGAGTCGAAGCGACTGGATGCGGTGCCCTTGCGTCGAGATCGTGATGAACGATCCGGCACCGATGCTAGGGAGCGTCAATCGGCGCGTCAGTGCGGTGCCGCACTTACAGCTCTCGCGCTTCGCATGATCAAGCGCTCGCTTTGCTTGAACTGCCGGATGCAGCTTGCTCATGTTGTGCTTGAAAGTGTGCGGAGCTGGGTGAACAATCGAACGCTGCCTTTCGACGCAGAAAAGCCTGCTGGGCTTGATAACCCTTTCGATTAGGCGGATTATGCGTAGCGTGTGCCGCCGCACCGACGGGAAAATTGTTGGTTAAGAAAATCAGGGCAATTCACCCGGTCCAAATTTTCAGCGACTTTCAACTGTGTTCGCGTTCTTCAGCATTTCTACTCCAGGACCAGATTATGACCTCTCAGTCGCATTCCACCGCTCGTTTTTCGAACGTCGTGTCACCGTCCCTGTCGCGTCGAAATTTTCCGGAGTTGCTGGCCACCCTGGCTTTTGCTTCCTTCGCCTGTTTTGGATCGCCGGCTGGGGCACAGGCCGTGTCGCTCGGCACGGCGACTCAATACGGCGTCCTGGCCGGGTCTGCGGTGACCAATACCGGCCCCAGCATCGTCAATGGATTTCTCGGGATTTCGCCTAACAATGCCAGCTCGGTCACCGGGTTTCCGCCCGGTCAGGTAATTGGACAGACACACTTCGCAGACGCGGCTTCACTCCAGGCACAAAATGACCTCACCACGGCTTACAACGACCTTGCCAGCCGTTCTTGCGGTACTACGATTTCCGCAGATCTGGGTGGGCAGACACTGCTTCCCGGGGTCTATTGCGCCGCGACGTCCATGGGCTTGACCGGCACGCTCACCCTGGACGCCCAGGGCAACCCGAACGCGCTGTTTATCTTTCAGATGGGATCGACGCTCACCACCGCCAGCAATTCTGCAGTCAACGTTATTAATAGTGGCCAGGACTGCAATGTGTTCTGGCAGGTCGGCTCGTCCGCGACGCTGGGTACAACCACCGACTTCAAGGGCAGCATCGTCGCGCTTTCGAGCATCACCCTGAACACCGGTGCCAACGTCGACGGGCGCGTTTTGGCGCGCAATGGCGCTGTGACGTTGGATGGCAACGGTATTTCTGTGTGTAGCATCGGCGGCGGGCCACAGGGCGGCAGCACTGGCATTCCGACTTTGTCGCAGTGGTCGATGCTGATGCTGGCCGGAGTCTTGATCCTGTTCGGTGTGGTGGGCTTTCGTCGCTACACGATGTAGGCCCTTGTAGGCACTTTCGTTCAGGGCGGTTGAAACCCGCACTAGCGCGTTTCGACGCCTATCGCGCAGCTGGCCGTGTTTCATCGGGAGTCTCGTCCGGACGAATATCGCGTTGATGGACAGACCGATGTCCGCCCGTCGTTTGCACGGTTGCCGGGTCTGAGGTGAGCAAGAACATGCACCTAAGGCGTCGCTCAGAAATAATGCGCCTATCTTGAACGTGACACTCTTGCTGGTCTTTTAACTCGCCTGCCGTTGTTGCCCAAAGCATTGCGTAGTCCGACTACGCGCCCCTTTGGGCGCCGAGCAGACGGGATAAAACCCGGCGCAATCCGATCACACTATTGATGCGCGACGCGTTATATTTGCGATGGCTTACACATTGCCGGCCCCATCTGGATAGGCTCTGCACATGGAGCGCATTCTGGTCGCTCTCGTCGAACGGAGTCTGCCGTGTCCGAAACGTCCTCGCCTCAGCAAAACCATTTGCTGGCCGCCGTGCATGCCGATGTTCAAAACCGTGTGTTCGCGCATCTCGAGCTGGTGTCACTGCCGCTGGGCAAGGTTTTATACGAGTCCGGCGACACCATGCGCCACGTCTATTTTCCGACTGACTCGATCGTATCGCTGCTGTACGTGATGGAAAGCGGCGCTTCAGCCGAGATCGCAGTGGTAGGCAACGAAGGCCTTGTTGGCATCTCGTTGTTCATGGGCGGCGAAAGCACACCCAGTCGGGCGCTGGTGCAGAGTGCTGGCAATGCCTATCGATTGCTCGGCCAGCGGCTCAAGGATGAGTTCAATCGCCACGGCGAGTTGCTGATGCTGATGTTGCGCTATACGCAATCATTGATCACGCAGATGGCGCAGACCGCAGTGTGCAATCGGCACCACACGATTGAGCAACAGCTTTGCCGTTGGTTGCTGCTTTCTCTGGATCGATTGCCCAGCGATCAATTGACCATGACCCAGGAGTTGATCGCCAACATGCTCGGCGTGCGCCGCGAGGGTGTTACCGATGCCGCCGGAAAATTACAGAAACTTGGCGCGATCCATTACAACCGCGGGCACATCCAGGTGCTTGACCGACCCAAGCTCGAGCAACTGTGTTGCGAGTGCTACGCTGTGGTCAAGAAGGAAACCGATCGATTGATGCAGGGTGAGCGCACAGAGCACTCCAAGTGAGACTGCAATCGAAGAGTAGGCTGCCGCCGCGCGCGATGGTTACAGGGATTGCTCCACTGTGGCCTACCGAACAGAACCTCGCATCGCCATCACGCAAACTGCCTCAACGGGATTGCCCCAGCAGTGTTCCCGTGCCATTCCCTGGCTTTTTCGATGCTGCAGGACGATCGCATGTCAGCCGCATTACCGGTGCCCGTGGTCAACCGTTTGCTCGCAGAGTTGCCGCGTAAAGAGCGCGACCGGTTACTTGCGCAGTGTGCACCAGTGGACTTGGTTTTCGGTTCGGTTTTGTGCGAGTCGGATCAACCCTATCAGGACGTCTACTTTCCGCTGACCGGATTCATCTCTTTGGTGGCAGCAGTGCGCAGCCATCCGCCGCTGGAACTGGGTTTGATCGGCGACGAGGGAATGCTGGGCGTCACTCTGGTGCTTGGCGTGAACGCAGCACCATTGCGCGCGGTGGTTCAGGGCTCTGGCACTGCATGGCAAATATCTGCAACCCAGTTTCAGCAGGAGTTGTGCGACAGTCCGGTGTTGACGCGCACGCTCAATCGTTACTTGTACGTATCAATGGCACAGTTGTCGCAAACCACCGTCTGTTCGCGCTTCCATGAGATTGAGGCGCGCCTGGCCCGCTGGCTGCTAATGACGCATGACCGCGCGCATGCCAATCATTTTCACCTCACCCATCAATATCTCGCCGACATGCTCGGCGTACAGCGCAGCGCGGTCACCATCGCCGCAGGGGCGCTGCAACGCAGAAAGTTGATTCGGTATTCTCGCGGTGAGATCAATATACTTTCCCGTAGTGGACTGGAAGCTGCGTCCTGTGAGTGTTATGCCGCGGTGGTCAAGGACTACTCGCAGCGATTCGCGGCGAGACGTGACGTATCGGCAGTGTTGGTTGCCTGAGCACTGAGCAAAGCGCGCAGGAAGTGGTGAGCCCATAGGATGTGGTGAGCAAAGCGAACCGTATCTCATCGGTTGGGATTGATGCGGTTCGCTTTGCTCACCACATTCTGCGAACTGCTGCATGATAAAAAATCCCGCTCAGCTCGCGCTGCGCGGGATTCGATCGGCCGGGGACGTTGTTCGCGGCATGCCGCGGGCAAAGACTTGCCTCTAACAAGACTTACCTCGACGAGAGTCCCGTGTTGGAGATGATCACTTCGACGCGTCGGTTTTGCTGGCGACCGGTGACTGACTCGTTACCGGCTACCGGGTTGCCTTCGCCCATTCCGGATGCTGACAGTCGATTCATGCCCACGCCTTGCCCCACCAAAAATGTCTTGACGGAATCGGCACGACGTTGCGACAGGCCCAAATTCGAGTCATCGCTGCCAACGTTGTCGGTGTGGCCCTCAATGGCCACGGTACGATCTTCGTATCGATTGAGAAACGCTGCCAACCTGGCCAGGTTGTTTGCGCTGCCTCCTTTAAGTTCGGACCGTCCGGTCTCGAACAGCACGTCACCCAGCGTCACGACCAAACCTCGGTCAGTCTCTCTTGCGTTGAGCGCGGCGACCTGTTGTCGCAGGTCTTCCGCCTGCTGCTTTGCAGCCGCCGCGTCTGCACGTGCGGCGTCGGTCTGCTGCCGTGCCCGATTGGCGTCTGCGCTTGCTGCGTCCGCGAGTTGCTTCGCCGAAGCGGTGTCGCTGCGCGCAGCATCTGCTTGGTTTCGTGCAATGTCTGCGTCGATGCTGGAGAATTCCGCCTTCTGCTTGGCCTCTTCTGCATCAACGCGTGCGACATTCGCCTGGCTATGTGCCATGTCTGCGTCGGTTCGCGCCAAACTTGCCTGCTGCCGGGCTGCGTCAGCGTCGGAGCGCGCGTTATCTGCTGCGCTGCGCGCCATTTGGGCATCCGATCGCGCGGAGTTTGCATCGCGACGGGCGAGGTCGGCCTCGCGCGTTCGTGCTTCAAGTCGCGCTGCTTCGCGCTGCTCGCTCAAAGTCTTGCGCTGGTCTTCCAGCAAACGGGCCTGCGCTCGCGCCCAGGCTGTATCCACCTTGCGGTTGGCGATCAGCACGAGGTGGTTGGCCTGCGCCTTATCCCGCGTTGGTTCCTCGGCCGCGCGTACGGCGAGCTCCGCATCTTCAATCGCGGTAGGCGCACGACTGGCGAGCTGCGGGTCGGATTGCAGTTGCGTCAACCGATTGCGCGCGCTGATTGCGCCTTCCGGTCTGATCGGGCCGCTTGAGCACGCCACGGTGAGCAGTGCTGCAACGACCGCGGCATACAGCGGCTTAAGCACATGAAAGTTGTTCATTGGTCATCCCCAGAATTGCGCTGCATTTCCTGTTTCAGGGCATCGGTGCTCTTCTGCATCTCGTCATTGATTGCCTCGGCTTTGAGCGCTTCGGCTTTAGCCAGAGCGAGCTCGGCGTTGACCCGTGATTGTTGGGCCAGTCGCTTGGCCAGCACCATTTCCTCTTGCTGTACCGCACGCCGGGCGGCGCTCAGATTTTCGCGGGCGTCACTCAGTTCTGGCGAAGCGTAATCGGCAACGCGTGCCTGCTCGGCATTGGTGATGGCCATTTCGGCTGCCTGCAACTCGCGATCGGGTGCCTCTGGCGTTGATGCGCAGGCGGCGAACATGAGGAACACCGCAGCTACGGCTGCTAAACGCAACCAAGAGCCGCGCGATTGTCTGATTTCGGTTACCTGGATTGTTTGGATCATTTGAACGTCCTCCTTTGCTGGTTATTGCGAGCGCTGGTTACTGGAGCTACTGGTTATTGCGGTGGCTCGGAGAATCACTTACACCGTCGCTACCTGCCCACCCATTCTTAGGGAAGGTCTGAATAAGTCACCACTTCGTCTTCGCCGCACTGCTTATTGCTTGCCAAACCCCAAAAAAACTGCGGTTTTTCGCCCGCTGACTCAGGGGCTATCGCGGCTCCGGACTTGTTTAGAGGTTCCTTAGCTGCTTTAGTTTCGGCTGAGCGTTGAATGATGATCGCCGGAGGCAGCGGCAACGTCGGTGCGTTGGCGCACATGGATTCCATGCCCTTGCCCGTCGTAGGTCCGGACGCATTCGTGTTGATTCGGGCAACTGTCGCCGCGAAAAAAGTTCGAGTTGCGTTCGCTGTCGCACAGACTGAGTCGCTGCCGAAGTTCATGCTCAGCGTCGCTCCAAGCGAGCCCTGATCCAAACGCAGGCCGGTTTATCAAAACTCTCGCTATTCGGTCAGCGCGCTCTTCAACCCACACTCAAAGGAATTTCACCATGCAAAGCAACTCGAAAACGTTGGGATCTATTGCAGAAGAGGCCCGCGCGGGCGTATCGGAAGAGTTTCAGAATCTTCTCGTCGATGTTGAAGACTTGATCAGGGACACGACCACGTTGACCGCCGATGAGCTGGGCAAGGCGAAGGCGAAACTCGGCGCGCGCGTCACCGCCGCAAAAGCATCATTGGAAGAGATGGGTGGTGCCGTGGCCAAACGCGCTCGTAAGTCCGCCGCTGCTACCAATGAATACGTGCACGAGCAGCCGTGGAAGGCGATCGGAGCCGGCGCGGCTGTGGCTTTCCTGCTCGGCTTCGTGCTTGCCCGTCGCAGCTGAAGCTTTACCCTTGCTGGCATGATCCGGAGGTCTCGCGTGGAACCGCAGCGCTTATCAAAACCCTCATTTGAGGCGACGTCTCTCCCAGCTTCGGGTGCCTCCGGGATCAACCCGCTGAACGTGATTCGCATACTGCGTTCAGCGGGATCGGCACTGTTGGCTCAGGCAGCGTTGCATGGACAACTGGCTCGGGTCGAGTGGGCCCAGGAAAAAACCCGACTGTCCAAGATGTTTGTGGCGGGGCTACTGGGCTTCGCCTGTTTATTGTGCGTTATGGTGTTTGGTGGCGCTCTGGTGTTGGCGCTCAGCTGGGACACGGTGTATCGCGTTGCAGCGGTGCTGGCGGTGATTGTTGTGTACGCCATCGGTCTGGGCATTGCCTGGCATTACCTGCAGACACTCTCTGAGCGCAGCGGCCAGGCATTTGCTGCGACGCGCGAAGAGATCGCTGCCGACATCGCCTTGCTCAAGAGCAAGCTATGAAATCTTTAAAGGTTTTGGAGCCAGTCGAAGCACGCCAGGCACTGCGCCAGCGCATGTTGGAACAGCGGCAGTTGATCGCCTATCAGTTGGGCCCAAAACCTGCAGTCAACAGTGCCTATCCACGCAGCATGACCATGCGCTTCCTGACCCAGCGGCCCGAGCTCGCAGCACGCTTGGGTGGCCTGCTCGCGGCCCAATTTCTCGGTGCGCGCGTTTTCAAAGTAATGAGCACGGCGTTGGCGCTCGCCAAGATCGTGCGTTCCGCCTCGGGCAGAAAGTAGCCGTCGTCGACGGATGCGCGGGCTGATTTTGAAACCTCACACGCTTGAAACATCACACACCGGAGCATTCGCTTGAGCGAGGAATCACAGTCCTCCAATTCGGAGCCACGTCACGACGTTGAGCGACTCGCAAAGGCCGTCGAGGATCCGCGGACAAACTCATGGGCGGTGACTGGGCTCTTGCTGCTGGCCGTGCTGACGGTGCTGCATTTGGCGCGCGATCTGGTGCTGCCGGTTGTGATTGCGTCCATTCTCAGTCTGGTGTTCTTGCCTGCGGTTCGCGGCATGAAGCGACTGCGCATACCGGTGCCGCTCGGCGCCGGCATAGTGGTGTTGGCGCTGCTCGCTGCTTTTCTCGGCAGCGTGTCGTATCTGGCGGAGCCTGCTGGCACCTGGCTTGCCAGGGCGCCACAGAGCCTGCGTGAAATAGAAGCCAAGGTGCGCCGGATCAGCGGCTCGGTTCATGAAGTGGCTGAGGCGACTGAGAAGGTTCAGGATCTGACCGAGCAGATGACCACGGGCGTTGCCAATCAGAAAAAAATCCAGGAAGTGGTGGTGAAAGAGCCAGCGCTGGTCGGTACGGTGTTCGGCGCGGTTAAAGAGTTTGCCATTACCGCGATCAGCACACTGGTGCTGCTGTATTTTCTTCTGGCCTGCGGCGACTTGTTTTTGCGCAAGACCATCGCCGCCATGTCGCGATTTTCGGACAAGAAGCGCGCGGTTGACATTGCGCATCAGGTCGAGGCCGCGGTGTCGACCTATCTTCTGACGGTGGCCATGATCAATGTCGGCTTGGGCAGCGCGGTTGCCTTGGCCTTGTATCTGCTCGGTGTGCCCAACCCAATCCTTTGGGGCGTCATGGTCGG
The DNA here is from genome assembly GCA_034440555.1 of Pseudomonadota bacterium. Classification (GTDB taxonomy): domain Bacteria; phylum Pseudomonadota; class Gammaproteobacteria; order Xanthomonadales; family Ahniellaceae; genus 0-14-3-00-62-12. The sequence goes on along the minus strand of JAWXCG010000002.1, from coordinate 14,898 downwards.
CGTACTCAATTTTGTTCCGTACCTGGGCGATATCATCAGCATCAGTGTGCTGACCATCGTCGGACTGCTGACTTTCGACGATCTGTGGCAAGGTCTGCTGGTGCCCGGTGCTTTTTGCCTGCTGACGGCCGCTGAGGGCTACATACTCACGCCGTTGATTGTCGGGCGCCGTCTGAGCCTCAATCCTGTGGTGATTGTACTGTCCGTTTTGTTCTGGGTGTGGATGTGGGGAATTCCCGGCGCGCTGCTTGCCGTGCCCATTGTGGTTGCGCTCAAGACATTATGCGATCGGGTTGACTCCCTGCACGTGTTTGGAGAGTTTCTGGGCGCCTGAAGTGTCCTGTGCAGGCGTCCGCGCATAGCGCGGACCCACAACTGCATTTGGTCGGTCCGACCTGTGGTCGGACGCTTTGAGAGTGCGCTAGTGTGGTGTTGCACACTATGCGGCACAAATAAAATGGATGGGTTCGGCCCCGTGGCGAGGCGCGAATTGCCGCCAAGGCTGGCGGCCTTGGCAAGATTCGCAACGAAGCCAAGGGTAGAGGAAGCGGTTTCATGTTTCGCATAGGGTGCAACACCACACTAGTGGACCAGCACCTCACACCTTCGCCGGTAGACCCTCAAGCAGGTCAGCCAATTCATCGGCGTGCTGTTCTTCCACCGCGAGGATTTGCTTCAGCATTTGGCTGGTTGTCGGATCCTGATCACCGAGGTACTGGATGAATTCGCGATAGCTGTCAATGGCGATACGTTCCGCTACCAGGTCTTCCTTGATCATGTCGACCAAAGTAGTTCCAGCCACGTATTCGGCATGACTGCGGGCGGAGAGCCCATCCGGAGCGAAGTCCGGTTCGCCGCCCAGTTGAACGATGCGCCCGGCTATTTGATCGGCATGCCCTTGTTCTTCATTGGAGTGGGCCAGGAACTCGTCCGCGATGCTCTTGGCGTGAATGCCGCGCGCCATGAAATGATGACGTCGATAACGCAATACGCAAACCATTTCGGTCGCAAGTGCCGCATTGAGCTGCTTCAGCACTTCGTTGCGGTCCGCGGAATACCCTGCGGTCACGGCGCCCTGTTCAATGTGCTTTCGCGCCTGCGCACGCAGCGTTGTGACGTCGGTCAGCTTGGTTCTGGTAGTCATCGGGGTGGCCGTGGTTCGGGTTTTGCAGATTGACCACGCTCATCCACTGCGTCGGTGCGCAAGCGTACATAGGGCGCACAGCCGTCAGCGTGCCGCTCGCGATTATCTCCGCGTCGGTTCAGAGGCAATTCGAGTCACTCGCTGCGCGCTTTTTAGCCTGCTTCCAGGCGTGTTTCCAAGAGTGTTGCGGGGACTCAAAGCAATGGTTCGACGGGCTACGCTGCCGCAAGCCGGCAGTGCACCTGCGGCGCTTAAGCGCGCCACCGCACAGACGGTTATCGATCAGCAATTGAACATCAAAGATGGCGAGTGCGATTGTGTCAGCGCGTCTGTCGCAAGGTGTCGTCGCTCGCTAAATATTGATCCCCGCCGGTCCGCCAGCGCCACCGTCTGTTTCAGCCCGATACCCTCGGGATTTTATCGCTGAAATTCCTGCTCGCTGAGCCTCTTTCCGGAAACCGAATGCCCATTGCAGACAACATTTTCGCCCTTGCCGATGAACCTGGCAAGGCAGATGGCATGAGCGAAGTGCGACGACAGGAAGCCCTGCTCAAAACCGGGGCGTTGCAAAACGCAATTCTCACCAGCGCCAATTTCTCGATCATCGCCACCGACGAAAAGGGCATCATCCAGCTGTTCAATGTCGGTGCCGAGCGCATGCTGGGCTATCTTGCCGCAGATGTTGTCAACAAGATCAACCCCAGCGACATTCACGATCCGCAGGAGGTGATGATGCGCGCGCAGGCGCTGAGCATGGAGCTGGGAACGCAGATTACGCCGGGTTTCGAGGCATTGGCATTCAAGGCCTCACGCGGCATCGAAGATACCTACGAGTTGACCTACATCTGCAAGGACGGCAGCCGCTTCCCGGCGGTCGTGTCGATCACTGCCCTGCGCGATGACTATGGCGACATTATTGGCTATCTGTTGATCGGTGCTGACAACTCGGTGCGCAAGCGAGTTGAAGCGGAGTTGACCGACGCCATGGCGATCGCGGAAAAAGCCAATCTAGCCAAGTCGGATTTTCTGTCCAGCATGAGTCACGAGCTGCGCACTCCGCTCAGTGCGATTCTCGGTTTTGCCCAACTTATCGAGTCTGGCTCGCCCAGCCCGACGCCGTCCCAAAAGCGCAGTGTCGACCAGATTCTTCAAGCCGGTTGGTACTTACTGGATCTGATCAATGAGATTCTGGATCTGGCGCTGATCGAGTCCGGCAAATTGTCGCTGTCGCTGGAACCGATGTCGCTCGACAGAGTCATGCACGAGTGCCAGGCCATGGTCGAGCCACAAGCTAAGAAGCGCGGCGTCACCCTGACTTTTCCGCAGTTTGACAAAAACATTTTTGTCAAAGCGGATCGGACGCGAGTGAAGCAGGTGCTGATCAACTTGTTGTCGAATGCCATCAAATACAACAAGGTGAACGGATCGGTCGTTGTGGACTACGTCAAGAAGTCAACAGGGTGCATTCGCATCGGTGTTGAAGATACCGGCGAAGGGCTGGCGCCGGGGAAGCTGACGCAGCTGTTTCAACCGTTCAATCGTCTCGGCCAGGAAGCGAACGCAGAGGAAGGCACTGGCATCGGACTGGTGGTTTGCAAGCGACTGATCGAATTGATGGGCGGCGTCATCGGTGTGGAAAGTACGGTCGGCAAGGGCAGCACGTTTTGGGTGGAACTCAATCTGACCGATGCACCCCAACTTGACGGCAGTGCGGCTGAGCTCAAAACGCTGCCCCAACCTGGTGTGCTAACGGACGCGCAGTGTCGCACTGTGCTTTATGTCGAAGACAATGCGGCCAACATGATGCTGGTCGAGGATCTGATTGCGCGTCGCCCCGACCTGCGTCTGCTGAGCGCGCGCGACGGTACCCGGGGCATCGAGATCGCACGCGCCTCACAACCGGACGTGATCTTGATGGATATCAACCTGCCCGGAATCAGTGGTATCAGGGCGATGAACATCCTCTCCCAGGACCCAATGACAGCAAAAATTCCGATCATTGCGGTCAGCGCCAATGCGATGCCGCGCGATATCGAGAAGGGCTTGCAGGCAGGGTTTTTCCGCTATTTGACCAAGCCGATCAAGGTGACCGAATTCATGGATACGTTGGACCTTGCCTTGAATCATGCGAAGATGAGATCCACGACCATCGTTGGCGAATCTGGCTCATGATAATCAGCGATTCAGACATTCAAAGTGCCAAGATCTTGATCGTTGATGATCAGGAGTCCAATGTCACGTTGCTCGAGCAATTGTTGACTGAGGCTGGCTATACCTGCGTGTCGACGACAATAAATGCTCTGGCGGTGTGTGGGCTGCACCGACAGAATCGCTATGACCTCATTCTACTCGACCTGCAGATGCCGAATATGGATGGTTTCCAGGTGATGGAAGGGCTAAAAACCAACGAGGCCGACAGCTATCTTCCAGTGATCGTGCTCACTGCCCAACCCGGCCACAAGCTGCGTGCGCTGCAGGCCGGCGCCAAGGATTTCATCAGCAAGCCGTTTGACCTGGTTGAAGTCAAGACGCGCATCCGCAACTTGCTGGAGGTGCGGCTGTTGTACAAACGGCTGCAAGAGTTCAACAGCGTGCTGGAACAGAAAGTACAGGAACGCACCGCCGAGTTGCGCGAGAGTGAAGCGCGTTTTCGAAGCCTGACCGAGTTGGCCTCCGACTGGTATTGGGAGCAGGATGAAAACGGTGATTTCACCAGAGTCTCCGGTCCGGTTCTGGAGATGCTTGGAATTCGGGTCGATGCATTGGGTGGCGGCAGCAGCGATGATGCGTCCGGTTGGAATCAAGACGAACGCACGCAGCTGCAATCAATCATTTCAGCGCGCCAACCGTTCCTGGATTTCGCCTTCAGTCGTGACAATCCGGATGGTACGCGGCAACAGTTTCGGGTGAGCGGAGAGCCTATGTTCAATCAGGCATGCCACTTCATTGGCTATCGCGGCATTGGTGTGGAAACCACCGCAAAGAACTAGATCTTTCGATCGCGGCGGTTAACGATGTCATTGCTCCACAGTCCGAAGCAAAATCACCTGCTCGCCGCCTTGCCCGAAGCGGACTTCGAGCCATTGGTCGAACACTTGGAATTGGTTCCGATGGCGCTGGGCGACCTGCTATACGAACCCGGCACGCAGTTGCAGCATGCCTATTTCCCGACCACAGCCATCGTCTCTCTGCACTATGTCACCGAGTCTGGTGCATCGGCCGAAACTGCGGGGGTGGGCAATGAAGGCATAGTCGGTATTTCGTTGTTCATGGGTGGCGACACCACGCCCAGCTCGGCCGTAGTGCAGACTGCTGGTCATGCCTATCGCATGGGGCGCCGCCAGCTGAAGCAGCGGGTTCGAACAGGCCGGTGTGATGCAGCGCTTGCTGCTGCGCTACACCCAGGCTCTCATCACCCAAATGGCGCAGACCGCCGCTTGCTATCGACATCACTCGATCGAGCAGCAGCTTTGTCGCTTGTTGCTTCTGACTGTTGATCGAGTACCGGACCGCGAGTTGGTCATGACCCAGGAATTGGTCGCCAGCATGCTCGGTGTGCGGCGAGAGAGCATTACCGAAGCCGCAGGGCACCTGCAACAGGCGGGTTGCATTCGTTATCGGCGTGGCCACATCGCGGTGCTTGATCGATCCGCACTCGAGATTCGCACGTGCGAATGCTACGACGTGGTCAAGAACGAACTGCGTCGACTGCTGACGGGCGTGCGGTAGACCCACTTCGGCCAGGCCACGATGGCTTGGCTCAGTGCAAGCGCATTCAACACAACCCAACCGACCGGCATCTCAAGCAGCAGGGTCCTTTTGGCGGGTGGCATTGACGCCCATCAGAACAGATAGCCCGAGCAGCACAATGGCGCCTACCGCGATCCACTGTTGAGGCACGTTCATCAGCACTGCGCCGTAGATGAGGCCGCCGATGAAAATAGCGACGCCGATAATGTAGATCGCGAATGACATGTTGCTTCTCCTGTTCGATAAAGAGCCAACCAGGTTGCTGTGGTTCGAGTCTGGTTGAGCTTGTGGGTACTGCGTTCAGCGCACATCACCTTTAGCGCACATCACTTTGACGGTGGTGTGCATTTCCTTGCGGCAAGTATGTACTTGCGGCAGGAGCGTGACAGGCAGAAGTCGGGGAATCTGTGCGGCTGACCACTTAGGCGCCGGTCAATGTCGAGCCCAAAGTCGGCGCATGATTGAGCAGAGTATTGTTGATTGCACAGGACGTCGACAGACTCATGCACCGTCGCCTGATGAAACCGGGAATGATGAACCTGGGAAGCGGCCTGTCGCCAAGCTGGCCGAATGCTATGCATGCTTGTGCGCCGAGTCAACGCGCCGCGGTAAGGCGCCGGGCCGCCTGATTACTCCGCCTGAGCACTGTGGTGCATCGCACCGACTCGACTCTGAGTGGCGAGTAACCTTCTCGGGTGGTTGCAATCAGGCACCACCAATGAAGTCCCGTCTCACCTTCCGCGAGATCGTTTGCAGTTCTGCGCAAGGCGGCGACGAGTACGCACAGATCCACTCGCTTTGGGCGCTGAGATATTTTGGCACTGAGATATGGTGGTGGCCCGAATTTGAAGTTTTCGTGGGCGGGTTGATTGCGCACCACTGCAGTGAGCATTGTTAGGAGCGCGTGTTCCACTCAACCCTCGCGGCACAGGCAAGGACTGCGTTACTCCCAACTTTCGAATGACAACCGCTTGGTGCCCGTGCATTGGTCCCAGCGCAAGAACTCACAATAGGAATCGACATGAACGTGCTGATGGTTCTGACTTCACATGACAAACTCGGAGAGAGCGGCGGCAAGACTGGCTTCTGGCTCGAAGAGCTGGCTGGCCCCTATTACGTGCTGAAGGATGCCGGGGCCGCGATCACGTTGGCCTCGCCCCTCGGAGGACAGCCGCCGATTGACCCAAAAAGCGAAGAGGCCGCGTCGCAAACAGAAGCCACCCGTCGCTTCAAAGCCGATTCTGCTGCACAGGGGTTGTTGGCGAATACGCTCAAGCTCGCGACAGTTTCTGCCGCTGACTTCGATGCCGTGTTCTATCCCGGCGGACATGGACCGTTGTGGGATCTGGTAGATGACGTCGATTCAATTGCGTTGATTGAAGCCATGGTCGCCACCGACAAACCCGTTGTGGCGGTTTGTCATGCGCCGGCAGTTTTGCGACATACCAAGCGGCCCGACGGCAATCCGATTGTTCAGGGTAAAAAAGTTACCGGCTTCAGCAACAGTGAGGAACAGGCCGTTGGACTCGCACATCTGGTTCCGATGCTGATTGAAGACATGCTGACTGGAAACGGTGCGCTCTATTCCAAGCTGGCGGATTGGCAGCCCTATGTGGTCACCGATGGCTTGTTGATCACTGGGCAAAATCCGGCATCCTCGGCGCCGGCCGCCAAAGCTCTGCTGGATAAGCTGACGTGAGTCCGCATGCGCTGTTCGAGTCGATCGAACCAGGTGAAGCCGAGATGATCGTCGAGATGACTGACATCCTGCGCCGCAAGATGGAACGTGACTATGCCGCCGGGGCGACGCGACGTGATGCGCACCCCAAGACTTTGGGCTTGCTGCGCGGTAGTTTTCGCATTGAACCGGGCCTGCCCGCAGAGCTGCGTGTCGGAATTTTCGAGCGGGCACAGAGTTTTGACTGCTGGGTGCGGGCCTCAAGCGCCAGTGGCAAAGTTCAGTCTGACGCGATCAAGGACGCGCGCGGTTTGGCGATCAAGTTGATGGCCCCGGGTGGCAAACAGATGAGCGCCGACGCATCGCTCGGACAGGACTTCGTGCTGATGAATTCGCCGGTGATGCCGCTCGGTACCGTCGCGTTGTTTCGCGACGCGGTGTATCACACGATTGAAACTTCACCGATATTGTTGGCAACGAAGATGCTGCTCACCGGCAGGATCGGCGTTTTGCTCGGACTTGTGAATCTGCGCAGCAATCCCAGTTCGCCGCTGGATATCCGCTACTGGAGCACCACCCCGTATTTGTTCGGCAGCAACCGCGCGGTGAAATACTCGCTGCTGCCGACTTCGGCGCACCGCAGCACACTGCCAGCGACGCTTGGCGAATCGTATCTGGGTGACGCGATGCAGGCGCACCTCAGTCGTCACATGGCCAGCTTCGATTTCTGTGTGCAACTTCGAAAAGGTGACATGCCGATCGAAGACGCCGCGCAGCGCTGGGACGAGGCTGAATCGCCCTTTCTGAAAGTGGCGACGCTGCGCATTCCCAAGCAACAGTTCCGCACCAGGCAGCGCGAGGAGCTGGCCGAGGTATTGTCGTTCTCGCCCGGTAATGCGCGCGCTGCGCACGCCCCGCTTGGTGGCCTCAATCGCGCACGCATTGCAATCTACGCAGCACTTTCCCGGTTCCGTCATCGCCGCGATGAGCGGGTTGATCTGGCCTGAACAAACGCACACCCTGGCCAATCGATCTGTGCTGCACCGTGGTCAGGCAAAACTCCCGGTTCTACCGTGAGCGTTGGGCGCGATCCATGCAAAAAGCATTCGGCGTCGAGGGAGCCGGGCATTTCGCAAGCTCGCCTGCAACGCAGATGGCGCTGCATCAAGCTCTCTGACGTGGCACGGGCTTTGCTGAGATTCGGTGGCGGTGGCGGCCATCGCTTGTAGCGCTTGCCCAGGAGACGTATGGACCCTTCGTTGGCAGACCTTCCCCGCATACTCGATAGTGAAGACGTAACTGACGAAATTGCCGATTGCGTCAGGCATTGTGCGAAACTGGCGATCTACCCGATGGATAGTGCAGAGCAACATGGCAGTGGCGTTGCGTCAGCATGCCAGATGGTCATCTCTGTCAGTCCAGATACGGGAAGCTACTCTTTGCAGGCCTTCGGTTTTCGCGGCGTGGTGCGCGATGTTTGATCGGGGCGTCCCTGGTGCGGAAGCGCAGCTGGAAATGCCGCGTGCCGCTCCTCATGCGTTCGGAGCAACAATGGCATCACCCAGTAAGGAACCGATGGTAAGAGGGCGCATTCTCGCTATCGATGATGATCGCGCCCTGCTGGAAAACTTCTCCGCTTATCTGAAGCGCGAAGGGTATCGGGTGACCACAGCGGAAACCCTGCAGGACGGTCTGCGACTGGCAGCTTCGCAGCCCTTTCATGTGTGCCTGCTCGACCGCAACATCGGCCAGGACTCTGGCGTCGAAGCGTTGCCACGTTTGCGCGAATTGGCGCCCTCGATGCGCGTCATTATGGTTACAGCGCATTCGGGCGTTGCCGATGCCGTCGCAGCAATTGCTCAGGGCGCCAGCGACTATCTGGTCAAACCTTGCTCTCCTGAACAGTTGAAAATTGCGGTGGCGCGCCAAATCGATACGCGTCGCATCCTCGATCGACTGGACGTATTGGAGCGCGATTCTGCCGCTGCCACCCCACAGTTGGTGAGCGCCAGCGCGAAGATGCAGGCGGCGATTGACCTCGCGCTGCAGGTGGCACGCACCGATGCGAACGTACTGCTGCTCGGAGACAGCGGCGTCGGCAAAGGCTTGATGGCGCGCGCCATCCACGATGCCAGCCCGCGCGCAGCGGCGGCGCTGGTCACGGTCAATTGCCCATCACTGTCTTCGGAGTTGCTGGAAAGCGAGATGTTCGGGCACATCAAAGGTTCATTCACCGGCGCTGTACAGAATACGGTCGGTCGCGTCAGTCAAGCCGACGGTGGCAGCATCTTTCTCGATGAAATCGGCGACTTTCCGCTTGCATTGCAGCCCAAATTGCTGCGCTTTATTCAAGACAAAGAATACGAGCGTGTCGGCGATCCGGTGACACGTAAGGCCGATGCCCGCATCATCGCGGCGACCAACCGTGATCTTGATGCCATGGTCAAAGAGGGCAGGTTCCGCCTGGATCTGTTGTACCGGCTCAACGTCATCAGCATTACGCTGCCGCCGCTGCGCGAACGACTGGAAGATCTGGAAGACCTCGCCAATGCGTTTATTCGTCGCTTCGCTGGCAACTATTGCCTACCTGCGCGTTGCCTATCACCGGTAGCGTTGGCGCGCATGCTTGCCTACGATTGGCCCGGCAATATCCGGGAGCTGCAAAACATGATGGAGCGCGCAGTGATTTTGTGCCGCGAGTCGCAAGTCGGTAGTGAATTATTGGTGCTGGGTCGGGTTGAGGGCGCCAAAGTCGAAGCGGTCGCCGGCACGCCAATCTCACTTGATGCGCTCGAACGACTGCATATTGAAAGAGTGCTCGGCTGCAGTGACAGCCTGGAGTCGGCAGCGCGCACATTGGGTATCGATTCATCAACGCTTTACCGAAAACGAAAGGCGTACAACCTGTGAAATTGATTGCGGATTGAAAAAATGAACTCCGTAGGCGCGCCAACCTCCGCCAGAAGCATTGCGACCGATCGCAGCTCATGGCTGGCGTTGGCCGCCTGGATTATTGCCATCGTCGCCGCTGGCTGGATAGTCGGAATGGTGTTTGCTCCAGATGCCTGGTTCGCGCGTTTGTCGAAGCCGTCGTGGAACCCACCCGGTGCGTTGTTTGGGCCAGTATGGACCGTGCTCTACCTGTTGATGGGCGTCAGCATCTGGCTGGTCCGCAAGCAGGCCGATGCCAGCGTTCAAGAACGACGCGTGGCAACGCACTTGTTTCTGCTGCAGCTGGCATTGAACCTGGCGTGGACGCCGTTATTCTTCGGGCTGCATAGTCCGCTGCTGGCGTTTGTTGATATCTGTATGCTTTGGGGTGTTGTGCTTTGGATGGCGGTAGAGTTCGGCAAGATCAGACCGCTGGCCGGGTATCTGTTGGGGCCGTATTTGCTTTGGGTGTCATTCGCATTGGTGCTCAACGGCACCATCGGGTTAATGAACGGCTGACCAGGACCCCGCTGCCGCCCAAGTTTGACGCGATCGTGCACTGGACGGGAGTAGCGATGGGCAAGCTTAGAAGGATGCAGTTTCGCGACCGCTTCAATTTCGGGTTGTTGGCGATCGCGGTCCTGCTGATCATGATGACGTCGGTGATTTCAGTACGCTCGACCCATGCGCTGAATGAATCGATGGATCGAGTGCGCGATACGCGTGCTGTGCGCGATGCGCTCAGCGAATATCGAGCCGCTATCGGCGAGAACGACGCCGTCGGTTTGCGTTACCTGATTACCGGCCGCGCCGACTATCAAACCCGGTTTCTGAAGCAATTGCCGACACTTGAATCGATGTTGGAAAACGTCAGTCGAATGACCGCGAGCAATCCGCTTCAGGGCGAGAACGTCGTCATTCTGCGGGAACTGAGCGACGCTTGGCATGAGCGCGTCAAGACGGTTCTCGAGCTGAAGCGCATCGCGATGCAATCGGATACCAACGTTGAAGTGGAAGCCGCCATTCGCAACGGAAAGGGCGCGGACATCATCGCCAGCATACGCGTTGCGCTGTCGAGAATGGTGCACGAAGAGGAACGTTTGCTGGATATCCATAATGAACGCCGTGATTCTTTGGTCAAACAGGCCAATGCCACGGTACTGACGGCAAACAGTCTGGCACTGGTGGCCGGAATATTGGGTTTCGTGGCGATCCGGCGCGCCCAGAGCGAATCCGAAAAGAGCTTCCGGGTCGAGATCCTGGCGGCGCAGGCAACACGTGCCAGCGAGGAGAAAAGCGCATTCCTGGCGAACATGAGCCACGAAATCCGTACGCCGATGAACGCGATATTTGGATTTACCCAGCTTTTATCCAATTCGGTTACCGCGCCGATTGAACGCGATTGGGTTCAGGCGATCAAGCGCAGCGGGCAGCTGTTGTTGAACTTGATCAACAACGTTCTCGACCTCTCCAAAATCGAGGGCGGAAAGCGCAGTCTCGACCCACAACCGGCTGACGTGAACCAACTCGTTCAAGAAACGATTGAAATGTTTCTGCGCGAGGCGACGGAAAAGAGAATCAGCCTGTCTGCGCAAGTCGATGCAGAGTTTCTGTCGCACGTACAAGTGGATGGACCACGACTGCGGCAGATATTGATGAACCTGGTCAGCAACGCGGTGAAGTACACCGAGTCAGGCAGCGTACTCGTGCACGTGCAGATGTCGCCGGGCACGGACGAACGGCATCGCGATCTGCGACTGCGCGTGATCGACAGCGGTGTCGGCATTGTCCCTGAGCAACGCGATAAAATTTTTGAGCCGTTCCATCAAGCCGACAGTCCCGATGGAAAATCCCGCCAGGGCACTGGTTTGGGGTTAAGCATCACGCGGCGTATTGTGCAGTTGATGCAAGGCACCATTCGCGTCGAGAGTGAGCTGGGTCAAGGGTCGAGTTTCATCGTCTATATCCCGCAGCTGCCGATTTCGGATAAGCCGCCTGCGCCCACCTCTGCCGACGACGAACGGATCGACTTCAGCCGGGTTCCGCGCCTGAAAATATTGGTGGTCGACGACATGGCGTGGAATGCGCAGGTCGCGCAGGGTTATCTGGCAGGCAGCCACCACAGCATTTTTGTTGCCAGTGATGGAGTCGAAGCGGTGGCCGCTGCAAAGCGGATCCGACCCGACGTAGTGCTGATGGATTTGCGCATGCCGCGCATGAACGGGTTCGAGGCGCGTGATGCAATCCGCTCCGACTCGGCTCTGCAGACTACGGCGATCATTGCGGTCACTGCTTCGAGCCTGAGCGGGGAAGCGCAAGCGTTGCGCGAAAGCTTTGACGGCTATATTCGCAAACCGTATTCGCCGATTGACTTATTTGCCGCATTGGAGGCGATTTTTGGTGCTAGTGCACGCGTGGAGCAGGCAAGCACCGTTGCGTCGAATCTGGCTTCGCCTGCGCAAAATCCGACGCGGCAATTGCAGCAGCGCTGGCAACAACTGCGTGCCGAAAACCTGCCTGAATTGATCCGCACGATGCGCATGCGCGAGATCGCCAGTTTTGCGTTGGAACTGAATGCATTGGGCGTGGAGCTTGGCTGGCCGCGGCTGATCGAGCACGCTGCCGAATTGGGTCACTCGGTACGGCGGTTCGAAGTATTCGTAGTAAGAAAGCTGCTGAACGATTTGGCCGGCTGGCCTGAGGAGTTTCTCGATGATCAGTGATCTCGCGTCGGCCACGCGGCACCCGGCTGTGATTCTGGTCATTGACGACCAGATTGCCAACGTTCGTGTTGTCGGGCAATTGTTGACGCAGGCGGGTTTCGAGGTGGTTCCGGCGTTGGGCGGGCCGGAGGGGCTGACTCTGGCGACCGAGTCTCCTCCAGATTTGGTTCTGCTGGATATGCGTATGCCGGGTATGAACGGGTTTGATGTACTCAAGGCGTTGCGCGAGCAGCCGGCGACCGCGGATGTTCCAGTCATTTTCCTCACCGCTGATATCGAACGCGAAAGCCTGGTTCGCGCATTCAGTGCTGGCGCCGTCGACTACATCACCAAGCCCTTCGTCACTGAAGAGCTTCTGCTGCGCGTACGCACGCACATAGAACTCAAACAATCACGCGACGCGCTGCGTCGCATCGCCTCCGAAAAACAACGAGTGGCAGAAACCGTCGCCCATGACCTGCGCAACTATTTCGCCAATATTCTGTTTGCCGCGGAGATGTTGCGCGAAGAAGAGCGCACATCCGAATCCAGAGTGCGCCTGATCGATTCGATTTGCACTTCGAGCGATTCGGGCGTTTTGTTTCTCGAATCATTTCTAGTTCAGCAGAGTGAGCGCGTGCGAAGCAGTGCGGTCGAAGCATTGTCGGCATTGGATTTGATGCGACATGCGCTCGACTTGCTCAAGCGACAGGCGCAGATGAAGTCCATCGAAGTCAGCATAGAAGTTGCTGAGTCCCTGATGCTGCTCGGCCACCGGGCCGCTGCGATTCATGTGCTGCAGAATATGCTGTCCAATGCGCTCAAGTATTCGCCGATCGGTGGTGAGGTGCTGTTGATGGCGACACGCCAAGGCACCCGCTGTCGCCTCTGCGTCCTCGATCGCGGTCCAGGCATTTCCAAGACTGACCAGCAGCGATTGTTCCAACGCTATGTACGCCTTTCGGCTCAGCCGACGCAGGGTGAATCGTCCACTGGACTGGGCTTGTCCTTGGCGAGAGAGCGAGCGCGCGACATAGGTGGCGATCTTTGGTACGAAGACCGTGAAGGTGGTGGTTCCACGTTCACCTTCGAGTTGCCGCTGGCTTGATCTCGATGCCTGGGCGACCCGGATTTCAGGCGGAAAGAAAGTCTGCTGACTCGCCAAAGAAGTTTTTGCTGGCATCTCACGGACAACCGACATGGTTGCCACGTTGCCGCTTTGAATTGCCGACGAGCGTGTCAGCGGATTAGGCACGTTTCGACATCGGCAATCATGCAATACGCATGCTGTTGCTGCGGAATGCCGGATAAATATTGCCATCTCCACCATAAGTCCTTGATTGCACAGTGCTCGGCCGTTGGCATGCATCGTGTGATGCCTAAATGCGATTCGATGACTAAGTGCGATATCAAACAGCACGGCATCGGCTCAGCACACTGGCGCAAGAACTACTGAAGGGGATTGACATGTCCATCTATCCTGCACCGTTGCAAAATCAGCTTCTGGCCGCTCTACCGCGAGAGGTACAGGCGCGTCTGTTGCCGTTTCTGGAATTGACCACGCTGCACGCTGGGCAGGTGCTTTACGCAGCGGGGGAAACACGCCGCCATGTTTACTTTCCGACCGACTCCATCTTGTCATTGTTGAATGTCATTGAAGACGGCTCATCGGCAGAAATCTCGATGGTGGGCAACGAGGGGGCTGCTGGCATCATCTCATTCATGGGCGGCGAGAGCAGTCCGTGGCAGGTGGTGGTACAAAGTTCCGGGCACGCTTATCGCTTGGTCGGTCGACGCATGAAGGAAGAGTTCGATCGCCACGGTGAGGCGCTTGTACTGATGCTGCGCTACGCCCAGGCGCGGGTTGCACAGATGGCGCAGAGCGCTGCCTGCTACCGTCACCATTCAATCGACCAACAGCTTTGTCGCTGGCTGCTTCTGTCTTTGGATCGTTTACCGAGCAACCGAATCAACACGACCCAGGAGTTCATCTCCAACATGCTGGGGGTGCGACGCGAAGGTGTCACCGATGCAGCGGGCAAGTTGCAGAAGCTCGGCGTGATTGAGTATCGCCGCGGAAATATCTCTGTCCTGGATCGGCCACGACTCGAGAAACTGAGTTGCGAATGCTACGCCGTGGTGAAGAAGGAAACCGATCGGCTATTGGTTGGAGCGGCAACGCGCCGTTTTGAGATCCCAATGCGACACAATCATTTCAACGCTCAATTGGTGCACGCATAGCTTGTCGGCACGCGGGCGCATGCCAAGGCGTCGGCGTAACGACGCGACTGCTTGGTGCTATGGCGGTGACGCAATCGCCCGCTTCCGTTTGCCAACCAAATCGCCGTACCGGCTCGGTTTCCGCAGCACGAAGTTTCGCCACTAGGCAGCCGCGATGGATCCAGGAATAGGCGTCGCAGCGCAGAGCCCGATTAGCCAACTTGCTTATAACGCGCCTTGGACTGTTCCTTGGCTAAGTGGTCAGGCGTACAGACGCCGAACAGCGACGTAGCCGATGATCAGGCGTAGTATCTTTGCGCTGCATAGCGCATGCTGCATGCGATCAAGTGTCGCAGGCGCCCGGCCTGCGATCTAACTTCCGCATTCAGTCGACGCGTCCCCGCGCAACGTTCCTGCCTCAAGTCGCCCCTTAACCTCGACCAGCGAGGTGTCGTCACGGTAGCCACCGCTCT
>JAWXCG010000001.1:0-19261 GCA_034440555.1 Pseudomonadota bacterium | reverse complement strand
GCCTGGAGTCAGCCGGCCCAGCGTGTCGCGCGTCGCAGGCCAACACGCCGGGAATCTTCGACAACGGCTTCGAGTAGCGAAAGAGCACAGGCAGCATCAGCTCCGGCGATTTGAAACCGCGGAGCTGGCGTGGATGGCTCTGCGCCATGCGTCGCGCTCGAGTGCGCACCTACAACAGCAGCCAGGTCGACAGGCCCAGGAAAGTACCCATGCTGACGACGTCGGTAGCGGTGCTGAGAAAGATGCCGGACGCGGTAGCCGGATCGGCACCCATGCGCTTCATGCCAAGCGGAATCAGCGAGCCCGCCGCGCCCGACATCATGCAGCTGACAGCCATTGAAAACGCGGTGATCCCGGCCAACGTCAGAGCGCCGGGATTGTGCTGCATCGAAGCCATGGCGTACATGCCCGCGGCGGCCACCAGCCCCACAATCAAACCATTCCACCAGCCCAGCCAAGCCTCTTTGAACACAACGCGTTTAGCCTGACCGGGCTTGAGCTCACCCAGGGTCATGCCACGCAAGGTGACAGCGAGGGTTTGGCATCCGGTATTGCTGCACTGGCCCGACAATACCGGCAAGAACACTGCCAGCAGCACGATCTGATTGATCGCATCCTGAAAGTAACCAACCACCGCCGCGGCAATGAAGGCGGTCACCAGATTCAGTTGCAACCAGGGATGGCGAAACTTGAAGCTGGTGAACCACGGCGTGCTGATGCGCTCTTCCTTCTCCACACCGACCATCGAGCCGGCCTGCGCCGAAATCTCGAACGCCTGCTGTTCGAACAGCACCTGTCCGCGCACCGACCCAAGCAGGCGTCCTTCGCCATCACACACTGGATATGCCGGATAGTGACGTGTCACCACCTCACGCATCGCATCCACAACCTCGGTCTGCGGACGCAACGAAAACGGATTACGCACCATCACCTCGGACAACATCTGATCGCGGCGTGCGAACAGCAGCTCACGAAACGCCACCACGCCGACCAACTTGCCGTCGGCATCGGTTACAAAGACATAGACGATGAAGGCGTTGCGGATAATGTCGCGTAACGACTCGACGACTTCGTGCACCGTGGTTTCCGGTCGAAAAACGGCGAGCGCGCGCTCCATCAATCGCCCTACCGAACCTTCATTGAACTGGTGATCGAGTAGCCATTGCTGCGCCGCGTCCTTTGGCGCTGCTGCCGCGATGCTCTGTCGGCGCAAATCCGGGAAGTGACTGAGGATTTCAACCGCAGCACCGGGATTGAGCAAACTCAGCAACTCGGCTATGCGTGTATCGGATTCGCCCCCGAGCAGACGCGCCGCATTGCGGCCATTAGTGGTAGAAATGTCTTCGAGCAGAGATCGCTCCATGCACGCTTCCTCATTGCAGTTCAGCTCGTGAAAGAATCCGCGCCGTGCCAATGGACGCAGCGGGTCCCGCGTGCGTAAGGTAGCGGGTTGGGCGGCTGGGTGTCAGCAGTTGACAGATTTGCTCACTGCTCAAGTCCCAAGCTTTCACATGATAGCCACGATATTTCAGGAGAGATGACGATGACGGGACCATTGGCGGGTTTGCGGGTACTTGATCTGTCCCGCGTGTTGGCGGGGCCGTGGGCGTCACAGTTCTTTGCCGACCTGGGTGCGGACGTGATCAAGGTCGAAAAGCCAGGCCAGGGCGACGACACACGCCAATGGGGTCCAACCTGGATGCAGGACGACAACGCTGCCGATACCAGTGAATCCGCTTACTTTCTCTGCTGCAATCGCGGCAAGCGCTCGGTCACTGCGGACATAAGCGGCGCCGAAGGACAGGCACTTGTAAAGCGCATCGCGAATCAGAGTGACGTGCTGATCGAGAACTTCAAAGTCGATGGATTGCGACGCTACGGACTGGACTTTGCCAGCCTGCATGCGCTGAATCCGAAGCTGATCTATTGTTCGATCACTGGCTTTGGCCAGTCCGGATCCAATGCGCATCGCCCCGGTTACGACGCCATGATCCAGGCTGAAGCCGGTCTGATGAGTCTGACCGGCGAACCGGATGGCGCACCAATGAAAACCGGCGTGGCCGTAGTTGATCTGAGTGCGGGCATGTACGCGGCGGCGAGTGTTCTGGCGGCGCTTTACTCACGCATGCAGTCCGGCGTTGGTCAGCACATCGACATCGCCTTGCACGATGTGCAAGTAGCAGGCCTCGCCTATCACGGCGTCAGTTGCCTGCTCACCGGCAGGAACCCCGCGCGACACGGCAATGCCCATCCGAACATCGTTCCCTATCAGGCGTTCGCCGTGGCCGACGGACACCTGATGCTCTCGATCGGAAATGACCGGCAATTCTGCAGTTTCTGCAGGGTAGCCGGCCTCGATGAGTTGGCGAAGGATTCGCGCTTCGCCCGCAACACCGATCGGGTGACGCACCGGGATGCCCTGCTACCAATACTTGAGCAGGCCATGTTGCTGCGCTCGCTCCACGACTGGCGAATGGCGCTCGACGCTGCCGGTGTGCCCTGCGGGCCGGTGAATACTCTCGATCAGGTTATGCGCTCGGATCAAGTCGCAGATCGAGGACTGGTGCAATGGTTGAAGCATCCGTTGCGGAATGCATTGCCTTTGATTGGGAATCCAGTGAAGTTCTCAGCGACGCCACTATCGCCCGCATTTGCACCACCGCTGCTGGGCCAGCATACGCAAGAAGTGATTCGAGAACTGGACGCGCGCAGCGACCCCACCGAATGAATCCCGTGATCGGGCCCAGCCCCTGATCAATGAGGCGCCGAGACTCCAATCTGTCGATTGTGCATCTTTGCCAGGATCAATTGCGCCAGGATCGCACCACACATGGCCAGAAACATGTCCCACTGGGTGTCCCAGATATCGCCCTGTGTCGCCAGGAATGCGTCGGCGCGTCCGCCCATGGCTACGGCCGCCCACCACTCCAGAAACTCGAAGAACGCACTGAACGCCAGACTGCAGCTCACCACCAGATAGAACAGCCAGGGCCCCGGCCGCAACTGAGTTCGACGCAGCAACAGTTCGCGAGCAAGAATCGCTGGAATGAAGCCCTGAGCGAAGTGTCCCAGGCGGTCATAATGGTTGCGGCTGAGATCGAAGGCATCGCGAATCCACAGCCCGATCGGCACCTCGACATACGTATAGCGGCCGCCGACCATCAGAATTACGGCATGGATCGCAAGCAGCCAGCAAAGCAGTCGCGTCAGGGGAAAGCGTTTCCATGCCCAGATGACCAGCGGTAATCCGATCATCACCCAGATCACTTCCATAAACCAAGTCAGACGATCACGTGGAAACACGCCCGACCAGATCAACACCAGTACCACGCCCAATATGAGAAACAGCGCTTCGCGCCGGGGCAATGGCTCTGCAATCGATTGCTTCATCATGACGGGATCCTGTTCGCGGCTCGGCTACTTCAGTCTATCCCGGTAATATTCACTTTCCCGGGTTGCGTTTTCGTACGATGAGCATGGCAAGTTCGAGTGACTGCTCATAGTTGAGCCGAGGATCGACGGTCGACTTGTACGCCCGTTCCAGATCGATCTCGGTCAGGTCACGCGCGCCACCGAGACACTCGGTTACGTTTTCACCCGTCAACTCGAGATGAGCACCGCCGAGTCGAGTGCCGGCGGCGACATGGATGTCGAACGACTGATCGAGTTCGGCACGAATATTCTCGAATCGTCGAGTCTTGAATCCGTTGGAGGTGCTCTCGGTGTTGCCATGCATCGGGTCACAGCACCACAGCACATTTCTTCCCTCGCGCTGCACAGCATTCAACAGTGGCATCAATGTCGTGCCCACCTTGGCTGCGCCCATGCGGTGGATCAACGTGAGCTTGCCAGGTTCATTGGCAGGATTAAGTGCATCGATCACCGGCAATAGCTGATCAGGCGTGACGCTGGGTCCAACCTTGAGTCCGATGGGATTTCGGATGCCACGACAGTATTCGATATGCGCGCCATCCAGGTGCGCGGTGCGCATGCCAATCCACGGAAAATGCGTGGATAAGTTGAACCAACCGCTCTGTCGCGGCACTTGTCGCGTGAGCGCTTCTTCGTAGTGCAATACCAGCGCTTCATGCGATGTGTAGAAGTCAACGCGAGAAAAGCTTCCCAGCGGTTCCCCGGCCAGAGTTTCCATAAAGCGCACCGACTCGCCAATGGCCTCGACCATGCGCCGATACTCATCCTGCAGCGGCGAGTGCTGCATCCAACCCAACTCCCAATACTCAGGATGGTGCAAGTCGGCAAACCCGCCATCGATCAGGGCGCGCACGAAGTTGATCGTCATCGCTGAATGAGCATGTCCGCGCAATAGCCGCTGCGGATCTGGAAGTCGCGCTTCACTGGTGAACTCGGGCGCATTGACGATATCGCCGCGATAGCTCGGCAAGGTGATGCCATCCCGTGTTTCAAGATCGGCCGAGCGCGGCTTGGCATACTGTCCAGCAAAACGTCCCAGCCTGACTACGGGTAATTTAAGTCCATGGATAAGCACAACGCTCATCTGCAGCAATACCTTGAGACGATTGGAAATCGTTCCAGAATCACATTCGGCGAAACTCTCAGCGCAGTCACCGCCCTGCAACAGGAAACGTTTGCCGTCGGCTGCCTCGGCGAGCAAGCGCTTGAGTGCCAGAATCTCAAACGATGTAACCAGCGGCGGCAAGCCACGCAAAGTATCAGTCGCTTGCTTCAACGCTCCAGCATCCGGGTAATTGGGCTGCTGGGTCGCGACTCGTGATTGCCAGTTTGATGGATGCCACTGCGACAGATCACTCATCTCTCGATTCCCTTCCTCGCGCCTTGAATGCAGAAAATGCCGACAACGCAAAAAAACCAATGAAGCCAATCAAAGCCCAGCTTGGCATGTCCAAACCGAACATCATCCATCCGTCTGGCTGCGCGCATTCGCCCGAACCAGTGAATACAGTCTTTAGTGTCTTTCCGAGGGGAAACGCCTCGAGCATGAAGTCGAGTCCTGGGCCGCAGGCCGGAACTTGATCCGGCGGCAGGTGCCTGAGCCAGATGTGACGCGCAGCAACTGCGCCGCCACTGATAGACGCCAAGCCTGCAAGCGCGCCATAGATACGTCGACCTGTGCGACCGGGGTTATGCAGCGCGGCGACGAGCATGATCAATCCCACGCAGATAAAACCAATGCGCTGAAAGATGCATAAAGGACACGGTTCCAAACCTTTTGCGGTTTGAAGATAGTAGGCATAGGCGATCATGGCCGCGCAGCTCAACGCACCGAACGTCATCAAAGAACGGAACGACCAACGCAATGGATGCAGATTCATGTTGAGTTTCCAGCGATCAAGAATTGTTCGAGTTTCGCGCTCCCCAGATAAACCAGGAGACCGGCTTGTTAGACCACACGCCGCTTGGAACGTGCCCGAAAAACACGGCCTCCCGATCCCAACACAATCGGCTCGGGCATTCCAGTACAAACACCGATGTTCATAGCCGATGACACCAAAAAGGCCGTGAGCACCACTCGCGCAAATAAAAACCCCGAGCCTTTCGGCTCGGGGTTCTAAATTGCATGACGGCATGCCTGAAAATCAGCCAGCGATATCAACCGCCTGAGCGTTTTGCGGGCGGTCTACCAATTCCACAAAGGCCATCGGCGCGCAGTCGCCATTGCGGAAACCGCACTTGAGGATACGCAAATAGCCTCCGGGACGTTCACGGTAGCGAGGTCCGATTTCCGAAAACAACTTTCCAACCGCGACCTTGTCGCGCAGGCGGGAAAACGCCAGACGACGATTGGCAACTCCATCGACCTTGGCGAGCGTGATCAGCGGCTCGGCGACGCGACGAAGTTCCTTGGCCTTGGGTAGGGTAGTCCTGATCAGCTCATGCTGGAACAACGAGCTCGCCATGTTGCGGAACATCGCTTCACGGTGGCTGCTGGTGACATTGAGCTTACGACCCGATTTCATGTGGCGCATGACACTAATTCCTTGATTATGGGCTCAGTACCGGGCTCAGCCCAGCATGCCGTGCTGCACGCCAGCCGGAGGCCAGTTTTCGAGTTTCATGCCGAGCGACAACCCGCGAGCGGCAAGCACTTCCTTGATCTCGGTGAGCGATTTCTTGCCGAGATTTGGTGTCTTGAGCAGTTCGACTTCGGTACGCTGACAAAGGTCACCGATGTAGTAGATGCTCTCGGCCTTGAGGCAGTTGGCCGAACGAACAGTTAGCTCCAAGTCATCAATCGGGCGCAGCAGGGTCGGATCGACACCAGAGGCAGCCGGCTTGGCAGCGCCAGTGTCACGGCGGGTGAAATCGCCAAACACGGAGAGCTGATCGGCGAGGATGTCAGCGGCACGGCGAACCGCGTCTTCCGGATCCACCGTACCGTTGGTTTCGATATCCAAAACCAGCTTGTCCAGATCAGTACGCTGCTCAACGCGGGCGCTTTCGACTTCATACGCCACGCGACGAATCGGGCTGAAGCTGGCATCGAGCTGCAGACGTCCAATCGGGCGCGACTCATCATCTGGGCGGCGTCGCGAAGCCACCGGCTGATAGCCGACGCCCTTGGCTATACGCAGACGCATATTGATCTGCGTGTCTTTGGTAAGCGTGCAGATCACATGATCTGGATTCACCACTTCGATACTGTGATCAACCTTGATGTCTCCGGCGGTAACAACGCCTGGACCCTTCTTGCTTAGGGTCAGCATCGTTTCGTCGTGGCTGTGCATGCGCAAGGCAACGTCTTTCAGATTCAGCAACAGGTCAATGACATCTTCCTGCAGCCCTTCAAGAGTCGTGTACTCGTGCAGCACGTTGTCAATTTCAACTTCGGTAATTGCCGCGCCAGGAATCGACGAAAGCAGAACGCGCCTCAGCGCATTGCCGAGGGTATGGCCGAAGCCGCGTTCAAGCGGTTCAACAAAAACGCGGGCGCGGTTCGGACCGATTTTCTCGGCCGAAATTCCGCGGGCGCGCATAACACTAGTATCCGTAGCAGCCATGGTATTCGGGTTCTCCGGTTACTTCGAGTACAACTCGACAATCAAATTCTCGTTGATGTCGGAGGGCAAATCTGCACGTTCCGGCGCCGCTTTGAAGGTGCCCGCCATCTTCTTGGCGTCAACCTCAATCCAGCTTGGTACCAGATCCATTTCCTGCGAGAGGCTCAGCGCTTCCTGAATACGCAGCTGGGCACGCGCACGCTCGGACACTTCGATCGCGTCACCTGTCTTTACCTGATAGGACGGCACGTTGACACTCTTGCCATTTACCAAAATCGACTTGTGCGAAACGAGCTGCCTGGCGGCGGCGCGGGCGACCGCAAATCCCATGCGATACACCACGTTATCCAGTCGCGACTCAAGCAGGCGCAGAAGGTTTTCACCCGTTGCTCCCTTGATGTTCGAGGCTTTCGCGTAGTAATTGCGGAACTGGCGTTCGAGCACACCGTAGATGCGCTTTACCTTCTGCTTTTCGCGCAGCTGCACGGCGTAGTCCGACAACTTGGCTCTCTTGGCAGAGACCCCGTGTTGACCGGGCTTTTGCTCCAGCTTGCACTTCGAATCCAGCGCGCGCGCCGGGCTCTTCAGAGACAGATCCGCGCCTTCACGACGCGAGAGTTTGCATTTTGGTCCAATATAACGAGCCATGGTTCTCTTCCTTTACACTCGACGACGCTTCGGCGGGCGACAGCCGTTGTGCGGGATGGGCGTGATGTCGATGATGTTGCCAATCTTGTAGCCAATTGCGTTCAAGGAACGAACGGCCGATTCGCGACCTGGGCCGGGACCCTTGATGCGAACTTCCAGGTTCTTCAAGCCGTATTCCTGGGCCGCTCGCCCCGCCTTCTCTGCGGCCACCTGGGCAGCAAAAGGCGTTGACTTGCGGGAACCGCGAAAACCGGCGCCACCTGAAGTAGCCCACGACAGTGCATTGCCCTGTCGGTCGGTGATGGTAACAATCGTATTATTGAAGGAAGCTTGAACGTGGACGATACCGTCGGTAACGACACGCTTGACCTTCTTCTTCGGCTTTACAGCCGATGCTTGCTTGCTCATGAGGGCGGGTCCGTTAGAAGGTTATTTCTTGATCGCCTTACGCGGACCCTTGCGCGTACGCGCATTGGTACGAGTGCGCTGACCGCGCAGCGGAAGACCACGACGGTGGCGCATACCTCGGTAGCAACCGAGATCCTGGAGGCGTTTGATGCTGATGCCGACTTCGCGGCGCAAATCGCCTTCAACAGTAAACTTCTGCACCTCTTGGCGAAGCTTGTCGACTTCGGCTTCCGTAAGATCCTTCACCTTGATCGACGGGCTGACGCCCGCGGTACGGCAGATCTTCTTGGAACGCGAACGGCCGATTCCATAAATACTTGTGAGCCCGATCCAGGCATGCTTGTGGACCGGGACATTGACACCCGCTATACGCGCCATCGCGTCTTCTCCAAACTGTTGGCGTAAAGGAACTGGATATTATACACACTAAACAGCGCTAGCCAAGCCCTAAGGCTGCAGCATCTGCCCCCATACATCATGCACAGGTTGCCTCAGCGGACGAGTCCGCTCCGGCCGTAGTTCTTCAGGTTAGCTTTTTTCATCAAGCTCTCGTACTGATGTGACATGAGGTGCGCTTGCACCTGGGCGGTGAAGTCCATCACCACCACGACCACAATCAACAAGGAGGTGCCGCCAAAGTAGAACGGAACACCAAACTTGGTTTGCAGGAGTGTTGGAAGCAGGCAGACAGCTACGAGATACAGCGCGCCAATGCCCGTCAATCTAGTCAGCACACCATCAACGTAATCGGCCGTGGCTTTGCCAGGGCGTATTCCCGGAATCAGCGCACCCGACTTCTTCAAGTTCTCTGCGGTTTCCTGCGAATTGAAAACCATCGCTGTATAGAAGAAAGCAAAGACCACAATCAAGCCCGCAAAAACAATCATGTAAAGCACCGAACCAGGTGACAACAGCGCCGAGAAACGGCGCAACCAGGCGTTATTTGCTAAGTCGCCCATGCCTGCCAGCGTTGCCGGAAACATGATGAAGGACGACGCAAAAATTGCTGGGATAACACCTGACATATTGATCTTGAGCGGCAGGTGGGAGCTCTGATTGTTGTAAGCGCTCGAACCGCCCATCTTGCGTGCATAGTTGACCGTGATGCGTCGCTGGCCTCGCTCCATGAACACAACGAAAAACGTAGTCAAAGCGACGATCACTGCGATAAGAATCGCTGATAGCACTGGCAGTTGGCCGTCTCCGACCTGCTGCAAGGTTTGGATCAGTGCGCTCGGCAAGCCGGCCACAATTCCCGCGAAAATGATGAGCGAAATCCCGTTTCCGACGCCGCGCTCGGTAATCTGTTCGCCCAGCCACATCAAGAACAAAGTACCCGCGGTCAGGCCAACGACACAGCTGACAATGAACCCCATACCTGGATTCACCACGACTCCACCACCACTGTTCAACGTCTGCGCCTGCAATGCCACCGCAACGCCGAATGACTGAAACATGGCCAGCGCCACCGTGCCGTAACGCGTCCATTGCGTCATCTTGCGACGGCCGGACTCACCTTCTTTCTTGATCGCCTGCAAGCTTGGCACCATGGTCGCCAACAGCTGCATGATGATTGAGGCCGAAATATAGGGCACCACATTCAGCGCAAGTACGCTCATTCGCTCCAGCGCACCGCCCGAGAACATGTTAAACATGTCAAGCACGGTACCCTTCTGACGCTCCATCAACTGCACCATCGCCTCGGGATTGATACCCGGTACCGGCACAAAAGTGCCCAACCGAAACACGATCAATGCCAATAGCACAAACCAAAGGCGTTGCTTGAGCTCGGCCGGAATACTGGGCAGCACGCCGCCCGCTTGCGATGACATCGGCTTAGCCACGAATTACTCCACTGTGCCGCCGGCGGCCAGGACTGCTGCCTTGGCACCTGCGGTCGCAGCAATACCCACCAGTTTGATTGCGCGAGAAATCTCGCCCTTCTTCACAAGTCGTGCGCGCTTCGCGCGCGGATCGACCAGGCCAGCCGCAAGAAGTGTCGCAAAATCGATAGTGTCGCCGCTCAGCTTTTCCAGCTGATACAAACGTACTTCTGCGGTGTCGACCTTCATCTTGGAGCGAAAGCCAACCTTGGGAAGACGCCGCTGCAACGGCATCTGGCCGCCTTCGAATCCGGGCTTGATCTTGCCCTTGCCGCTACGGGCATACGAACCTTTGTGGCCGCGGCCAGCGGTCTTGCCGAGGCCTGAACCAATGCCACGACCGACGCGGGTCCGTTCTTGACGCGCGCCAGGCGCGGGTTTGAGCGTATTCAGACGCATGAGAATCTCCTCTGATCCATTCGATCGAATTAAGCTTCGACGCGAACCAGATAATTAACCTTGTTGATCAGGCCGCGAACCTGGGGTGAGTCCTTCAGTTCGGACACCGAGTTGAGCTTGCCGAGTCCGAGGGCCTTGACACTGAGTCGATGGATGGCCGGGCAGCTGTTCTGGCTCTTGACCAGACGAACCTTGACAGTTTTGGTCTTGGAATTAGACATGGCTTCCCACCAACTCTTCGAGTTTTTTGCCACGCTTGGCAGCGATCTCTGCCGGAGACTGAATTAGCTGCAGACCCCTGATCGTCGCACGGACAAGATTGATTGGATTGCGCGATCCCACCGCTTTGGCGAGGACATTCTTCACGCCAACCACTTCGAACACGGCGCGCATGGCTCCGCCCGCGATCACGCCGGTACCATCAGAAGCAGGCTGCATAAACACGCGCGCTGCACCGTGGTTCGCCTTGATTGCATACTGCAAGGTGCCATTCTTCAGCGAAACAGACACGAGGTTCTTGCGCGCGCGATCCATCGCCTTCGCGATCGCGGCGGGAACTTCACGGGCCTTGCCGTAACCCAGGCCAACCTTGCCGTTGCCGTCGCCAACCACCGAGAGAGCGGTAAAGCTCATCTGACGACCACCCTTCACCGTCTTGGCGACACGGTTGACGGCTATGAGTTTTTCCAGCAAACCATCGCTGTTCTCACGTTCATTTGTACTCATGCATCACCTTAGTTGGCTCTATATCGAGAGCCTGGTTCGTTACGGCCTGGGCCGCTTGGAGTTGTAGGTACAGCGTCAATCAGAATTGCAGTCCACCCTCACGCGCGGCGTCTGCCAGCGCTTGGATACGTCCGTGATACAAAAATCCGGATCGATCAAAAGCAACCTTGACAATTCCCGCTGCTTTTGCGCGCTCCGCGATTGCTTTGCCAACCGCGGCTGCCGCGGCCTTGTTCTTTGTTCCGGAAATACCCATAAGCACTGCGTCCTGCAAGGTGTTGGCCGAGGCGACTACTTTGTCTCCGGACGGTGCAATAACCTGCGCGTAAATATGCTGGCCGGAACGATGTACAGTCAGACGCGCTGCGTTGAGCTTGCGTATGCGAGCACGTGTCGACTTCGCTCGGCGCAGACGGGATTCGTTCTTGTTGATCATCATTGCATTCCTCAGTCGTGGCGCGCGAATTAAGCCTTCTTGGCTTCCTTCAGCGTGATCTTCTCACCGGCGTAACGCACACCCTTGCCCTTGTAAGGCTCAGGCGAACGGAATGCACGGATCTTCGCGGCGGCTTCACCGACGCGCTGCTTGTCCGCACCCTTGATCAGAATTTCCGTCTGCGAGGGTGTCTCCAGCGTCACGCCTTCTGGCGCTTTGAACACTACGGGATGCGAGAACCCGAGTGTCAAGTTCAAATCTTTTCCGGCCATTGCCGCACGATAGCCGACGCCGACGAGCTCCAACTTGCGCTCATAGCCCGTAGTCACACCGGTGACCATGTTGCTCAACAACGCCCGTATCGTACCCGCCATTGCCGAATGGTCGCCGGTCGGTGCAACCTGCAGCGAGCCTTCTTCCAGCACGACCGAAACTTCTTTAGGGATGCTGAGCTGCAACTGCCCTCGCGGGCCCTTGACCGAAACGCTCGCACCGTTGATGGTGCAGTCGACGCCTTTGCCCAAAAGAATGGGTCTTTTTGCTACTCGAGACATGGTGGCTCCTTAAGCGACGAGGCAGATGACTTCGCCACCCAGCCCCTTGGAGCGGGCCTGGCCATCGGTCATGATACCCGACGAAGTGGAGACGATGGAGATGCCGAGCCCGCCCAATACTTTGGGCAACGCATCTTTACCGCGATAGGCGCGCAGCCCAGGACGACTGACGCGCTCAATGCGCTCAATGGCCGGCTTGCCCTGGTAGTAACGCAGCGCGATTTCGAGTTCTTTCTTGCCATCGACGTCACGAATTGCCGTGTCATTGATGTAGCCCTCAGCCTTGAGAACGCTGGCGATGGCTAGTTTGACCTTGGACGCCCCCATCTTCACCGACACTTTGCCAACGGCTTGACCGTTGCGAATGCGGGTGAACATGTCGGCGATAGGATCAGTCATGCTCATAAGGATTGCTCCGTGAGATTGCACCGATATCCGGCACGTTGAAAGGAATTATTACCAGCTAGCTTTGCGCAGCCCGGGAACGTCACCGCGCATGGTTGCCTCGCGTAACTTGTTACGCCCAAGACCAAACTTTGCATAGACGCCACGCGGACGACCAGAAAGTTCGCAACGATTACGCATGCGACTTGGACTGGCGTCACGCGGAAGTTTCTGCAGACCGGCCTGAGCCTCTGCTCGTTCATCGTACGAAAGCTTCGCGTCCACTACCTTGCGCTTCAGCTCTGCTCGCTTGGCAGCGTATTTCTTAACGGTCTTCGCGCGCTTGATGTCGCGATTCACCATTGAAGTCTTGGCCATTAGATTCTGCTCTCGTACTTAATTGCGGAAAGGAAAACTGAAGCCTTCGAGCAACGCCTTGGCCTCAGCATCAGATTTCGCGGTCGTGGTGATCGCGATATCCATGCCGCGCAGGGCGTCAATGGCATCGAAGTTGATTTCCGGAAAAATAATCTGTTCTTTGATACCAAAGTTGAAATTGCCGCGACCATCGAAGGCGCGACCGCTGACACCACGGAAATCGCGCACACGCGGCAGCGCGATCGTGATCAACCTGTCGAGAAATTCGAACATTTGAGCGCGTCGCAGAGTGACTTTGCAGCCAATCGGCCAGCCGTCGCGAATCTTGAAAGTTGCGACCGAAACACGTGCCTTGGTAGCCACCGGCTTTTGGCCAGCGATCTTGGTCATGTCGTCGAGCGCATTCTCTAGAACTTTCTTGTTCGCAGCTGCCTCGCCCACACCCATGTTCAGTGTGATTTTCGCAAGGCGAGGAATCTGCATCGGATTCGTGTAGCCGAAGCGCTCAGTGAGCTTGGGCGCTACGACTTCTTTGTAGTGTTTTTCAAATCGGGTTGTCATTGTCCTGGCCTCAAACGTCAACTACTTCGCCGGACTTGCGGAAGACGCGGACCTTGCGCCCGCCTTCGAGCGTCTTGTAGCTGACGCGCTCACCCTTCCCAGCAACGGAGTTCAACAGCATTACATTGGATTGGTGCACGGGCGCTTCACGCTCCACGATGCCGCCAGGCTGATTGGCCTGCGGATTCGGTTTGGTATGACGCTTGATCAGATTCAGCCCCTGCACAAAGATGCCCTTCTCGGCCACCCGCAGAACTTCACCGGTCTTGCCCTTATCTTTGCCTGCGTTCAGGATGACCTGGTCGCCTTTGCGAATTCGATTCATGACATTCGTTCCTTACAACACTTCCGGCGCCAACGACACGATCTTCATGAAGCGCTCACTGCGTAATTCGCGCGTGACCGGCCCAAAGATTCGCGTGCCGATCGGCTCGAGTTTCGCGTTTAACAAGACTGCCGCATTTCCGTCAAAACGGATCAATGAACCGTCCGAGCGACGAACTCCCTTGCGGGTACGCACTACGACAGCGTCATAAACCTCGCCCTTCTTGACCTTACCGCGAGGAATCGCTTCCTTGATCGACACCTTGATGATGTCGCCAATGCCAGCGTACCGGCGCTTTGAGCCTCCCAGCACCTTGATACACATCAGTTCGCGCGCGCCACTGTTGTCGGCGGCTGCGAGATGGCTTTGCATTTGGATCATGATCGTTCTCCCTGCCTAGCCTGCACTGGAAACTACTTCAACGACACGCCAGTGCTTGGTCTTGGACACTGGTGCGCATTCAGCGATGCGCACGAGATCCCCTTCCTTGCACTGGCTGGTCTCGTCGTGGGCATGCACCTTTGTTGAGCGACGCAGCAGCTTCCCATAGAGGCTGTGCTGAATCTGCCGCTCAAGAAGTACCGTGACGGTCTTCGTCATTTTGTTGCTGACCACACGACCTTCGATCGTGCGCTGCGGTTTAGTGTTTTCTGTCATGGCTGTGTCCTTACTTCTTCTGGCCCAGGACCATCTTGGTGCGCGCAATTTCGCGGCGCACATTCTTGATCTGGTGGGTCTGGGTCAGTTGACCAGTTCCGCGCTGCATACGCAGGTTGAACTGTTCTTTACGAAGCTCACCGACGTGCTTGTCCAGTTCGGTGGCTGATTTCTTCTGTAGATCTTTGATTTCCATTAGCGCACCGTACGTGTCACAAAGGTGGTTTGCACCGAGAGCTTGGCCGCGGCAAGGCGAAACGCCTCGCGTGCGGTGGCTTCCGGCACACCTTCCATTTCATAAATGACGCGACCTGGAGCGATTACCGCCACCCAGAACTCGACGCCGCCCTTGCCGCTACCCATGCGGACTTCAATCGGCTTACGGGTAATCGGCTTGTCCGGGAAAACACGGATCCACAGCTTTCCACCACGCTTGACGAAGCGCGAGATTGTACGACGAGCAGCCTCTATCTGGCGAGCGGTAATATGACCATGGGTAGTGGCCTTCAGACCGTATTCACCAAAACTAACGGCGGTGCCGTTTTGGCTCACACCGCGATTACGGCCCTTGTGGACCTTGCGAAACTTGGTACGTGCGGGTTGCAACATGACTTAGGCTCCCTTGCCCGGACGCTCACGATCACCGCGCTCTGGACGATCGCCACGTGGCGCGCGTTCGGCACGATCACCGCGACCGGCAGGCCGGTCATTGGCTTCGGACGCGGCTTCAGCAGCGGCCAAGCTCAGATCGAAGACATCACCCTTGTAGACCCAGGTTTTGATTCCTATGATCCCGAAAGTCGTTTTCGCTTGCGCGAATCCGTAATCAATATCGGCACGCAGCGTGTGTAGCGGCACGCGGCCTTCGCGGTACCACTCCGAGCGGGCGATTTCCGCACCGTTCAGGCGGCCTGCAACATTGATCTTGATGCCTAATGCTCCGAGCCTCATCGCATTGCCAACGGAGCGCTTCATCGCCCGTCGAAACATGATGCGTCGTTCCAGCTGCTGCGCGATCGACTCGGCAACCAGCTGCGCGTCCAGCTCAGGCTTGCGTACTTCAACAACATTGATGTGCGAAGGAACGCCCATCAAATCGGAAACTGCCTTGCGCAGCTTCTCGATGTCCTCGCCCTTCTTGCCGATCACCACACCCGGACGAGCCGAGTGAATGGTAATGCGGGCGTTCTTTGCCGGACGCTCGATGTAGATCTTCGAGACACCAGCCTGCGCCAACTTCTCGCGGATCAGCTCGCGCACCCGCAAATCAGCTGCCAGAAACCCAGCAAACTCGCGCTTGTTCGCGAACCACTTGGAGTTCCAGTCCTTGGAGATTCCAAGGCGGATACCCGTGGGATGAACTTTGTGACCCATCGTCGTCCTCGCTTACTTGCCGGTGCCAACAACCACAGTGATGTGGCTGGTGCGCTTCAAAATTCGTGAACCGCGGCCCTTGGCCCGCGCATGCATACGCTTCATGACCGGACCTTCATCAACGAAGACCTGGGCCACTTTCAGCTCATCGACATCAGCGCCTTGATTGTTCTCGGCGTTTGCAACAGCAGATAGCAGCACCTTTTTAAACAGGACTGCCGCCTTCTTGTTTGAAAAGGTAAGCACGGTAGTCGCGCGACCCACGGGGAGTCCGCGCACCTGATCAGCGACAAGGCGAGCCTTCATCGGGGAGATGCGTGCGGAACGCAGTACAGCTTTAGCTTCCATTGTCATCGCTCCTTACTTGCCGCCGGCTTTCTTGTCGCCGCCGTGACCTTTAAAGGTACGCGTGGCGGCAAACTCGCCGAGTTTGTGGCCGACCATATTCTCGTTAACCATCACGGGAACATGAGCTTTGCCGTTGTGTACCGCGATGGTCATTCCGACCATATCCGGCAATACCATGGATCGACGCGACCAAGTCTTGATCGGGCGCTTGCTGTTGCTCGCCGCCGTGGCTTCGACCTTTTTCAGCAGATGCAGGTCGATGAAAGGACCTTTCTTAAGTGAACGTGCCATGACCTATCAACCCCTGCGATCGCGGACAATGAAGCGCTGAGTGCGCTTGTTCTTGCGGGTCTTGTAACCCTTGCTCGGCTGGCCCCATGGAGAAACCGGGTGCGGATTACCCTGGCCGGCCCGCGCCTCACCACCACCGTGCGGATGGTCGACCGGGTTCATTGCAGCGCCGCGCACTGTGGGTCGAATACCCCGCCAGCGTTGCGCACCTGCCTTGCCAATCTTCCGCAAACCATGCTCTTGGTTACCCACTTCGCCAATGGTTGCGCGGCAGTCGGAAGGCACCTTGCGCATTTCTCCCGAGCGAAGTCGCAACGTCGCGTAGCCATGTTCACGCGCAATCAGCTGCGCCGAAGCACCGGCGCTGCGCGCCATCTGGGCACCCTTGCCTGGACGCATCTCGATGCAATGCACCGACGTGCCGACCGGAATGTTATGCAGCGGCAAGGAGTTTCCAAGTTTGATCGGAGCGTCCTTACCCGCGATCAACTGGTCGCCTACCTTGAGCCCTTTGGGGGAAATGATGTAGCGACGCTCACCGTCCGCATAGCAAACCAGCGCAATATGAGCAGTACGATTAGGGTCATACTCCATACGTTCGACACGGCAGGCAATGCCTTCCTTGTCGCGTTTGAAGTCGATCAACCGGTAATTCTGTTTATGTCCACCACCCTTGTGACGAGTGGTGATACGACCGTAATGATTGCGACCGCCAGTGTTACTTTGCGATTCAACCAGCGACTGCAGCGGCCCGCCCTTGTGCAACCCAGGCGTGGACACGCGCACCATCTGGCGGCGCCCTGGCGATGTCGGCTTGAAAGTTATCAGTGCCATCTTCGTTTACCTCAGGGCTTAGCCACAACATCAATCGATTGGCCTTTCTGCAAGCTGATGTAAGCCTTGCGGAGTGCCCCCCGGACGCCAAGGCGGCCGCGAAATGCTTTGGTCTTGCCCTTTACATTAACCACATTGACCGCTGTCACATTGACCTTGAACAGCTCTTCGACTGCCCGCTTCACGTCCAGTTTGGTGGCGGTTGAAGCCACCTCAAACACGAACTGATTGGACTGTTCCTGAATACGCGAAGTCTTCTCGGAGACGATCGGGGCGCGCAGCACCTGATAAAGACGCTCGTTGCTCATGCCAACCACTCCTCAACTTTCTTGACCGAGTCCAGACACATGATGACGTGGTCACAGCCCACCAAATCGACAGGACTCATGCCCGCCACGTCCACAATCGCTAAGTTGTGCAGGTTTCGCGCCGCGAGAAACAAGCTGTCTGTTCCGGCTTCGGTGACCACCAGCGTGCGACCTGTTCCCATCTGTTCGACCTTGGCCGCCAGCAACTTCGTTTTCGGTGCCTCGAGATCAAACGACTCGACGATCTTCAAGCGATCTTGACGCAGAAGCTCAGAAAGAATTGCCGAGATGGCTCCACGGTACATTTTGCGATTGATTTTCTGTTCAAAACTGCGTGGACGTGCAGCAAAGGTTACGCCACCGCCAACAAAAATTGGCGCACGATAGTCGCCGTGACGAGCGCCGCCACCCTTCTGCTTCTTGAACTTCTTGGTCGTACCAGTCACATCAGAACGCGACTTCTGCGCTTTGGTGCCAGCGCGGCCAGCGTTGCGATACGAGGTCACCACCTGGTGCACCAAGTCTCCGCAGAACTCGCGACCAAAAATCACGTCGCTTACTTCCACTTGCTTCTTGCTATCGATGATATTGAGTTGCATGGCCGTCTCCTTACTTAGCGGCCTTGGCTGCCGGAACCACAATGACGTTTCCGCCGCTTGCGCCCGGAACCGCGCCCTTGATGGCAATCAGATTTCGCTCGCTGTCGATCTGCACGACCACAAGGTTCATCGCCGTCTGGTTTACCGAACCCATATGTCCGGACATCTTTTTGCCCGGAAATACGCGACCCGGGGTCTGGCGTTGGCCAATCGACCCAGGTGAACGATGCGACAGCGAGTTGCCGTGCGTCGCGTCGCCCATGGTGAAGTTCCAACGCTTAATCGTTCCTTGGAAGCCTTTGCCTTTGGTCACACCAGCGACATCGACAATTTGACCGACGGAGAACAGATCCGACGCGCTCACTTCAGCGCCTACGGCGTACTTGCCGATGTCAGCTTCCGCTACGCGGAACTCCCAGAGCCCGCGACCAGCCTCCACCTTCGCCTTGGCATAGTGCCCAGCCAACGGCTTGGTAACCAACGCTGCGCGCTTTTTTCCCGCGGTGACCTGGACGGCGGTATAGCCGTCCGATTCCTTAGTCTTCACCTGCGTGACGCGATTGGGAGACGCATCAATCAGCGTCACCGGCACGGACTCGCCCGCCTGTGTGAAAACCCTCGTCATGCCGCATTTGCGGCCAACTAACCCGATGCTCATTGCTCTGTCCTATTCCGGCGCTTTAATACAACTTGATTTGGACGTCCACGCCTGCGGCGAGGTCAAGCTTCATCAGCGCATCCACGGTCTTATCGTTGGGATCAACGATATCCAGCACACGTTTATGTGTGCGCGTCTCGTACTGATCGCGCGCGTCCTTGTCGGCATGCGGCGACACCAGAATGGTGTATCGCTCAATCTTCGTAGGCAGCGGAATCGGACCATGCACCTGTGCACCGGTTCGTTTCGCTGTCTCGACGATTTCCCTCGCAGACTTGTCGATCAAACGATGATCGTACGCCTTGAGACGGATTCGAATCTTCTGGTCAGCCATTGCCACTCCTTTGTACGGTAAGCGGGGCGCGCACACCCCGCTTCGCGCGTATGGGTTTTAATTACTTGAGAACCTTCGCAACGACGCCTGCACCTACGGTGCGGCCACCTTCACGAATCGCAAAACGAAGACCTTCTTCCATCGCGATCGGGGCGATC